>NZ_JBLVYK010000001.1:298732-779610 GCF_048284255.1 Enterobacter cloacae complex sp.6700776
ATACCTGGACCGCGAGACAGGGCTGCACTACAATCTGTTCCGGTATTACGACCCGGACTGCGGACGGTTTACGCAGCAGGACCCGATAGGGCTGGCGGGGGGGATAAATCTTTACCAGTATGCGCCGAATGCGCTGGGATGGGTGGATCCGTGGGGGTTGAGCCGTGAGTGTAGTGGTAAAACAAAACCTGATTTCTATGTTGGTCCAAGTGGCCCTAGTTCGACTATGCCTTCTACAGCATATCGTTATATGGATAGCAAATATGCTCCACAGACAATAGAAAATAAATCAGCCCCGTTAAGTTATTTTGGGTATACGAAATATAAATCTGCAAATGAAGCCAGGGACGCCTATCAAATTTTTTATGAGAAAGGTAATCCTGATTCATGGAGTGATGCACGTTTATTAGGTGAGTTTGATACATTACAACTGTATAAAAATGGAGTACCTCAAGTGCAAGTACCTCTTGCCAATGGTGGTCGAGGGCCTGGATATGAGCTTTTCACCAGTGCATATCCTGAGTATGGTAAAGGTGGGGCATTACAGTTGCTACCAATCGAACGAAATTACCCTGTTATTTTTGAACGTGTTACTATAATTCCGGAGTAAAAGTGATGACAGATGAAGAGTTACGAAAGAATCTTGTTTTTTTAATAAAAAAATATGTTCCGGAAAGTCAACAAAAAGCATTTTATGATGATATATCAAAGTCTACTGTGCCAGTGAAAGGTATTTTAGCTGACTTTAATAAAATCAAAACCAGAACTGTCGATGAAGTTGATGGAGATTTAATACGGGATATTTACTTTTATTTTTGTTGACAGATATATTGGAGATAGCTCACATGCTCAGCATTTCCTTGATATTAGAGGTGGAAATGCTGAAGTTGTCTCTTTAAAGTACCTAAATGGATGGCGGATTTCATTGAAGAAAGTGCAATACCTCAGGCAGGTTATCGTACTAATCCGTTAAATCAAGGGGGATTAGCTCCTAAACGCGTGGATCCGACTACGCCAGGTAGGTCGCATGAATTACCATCAATATGGCCAGAATGGCTTGAAGAAGTAGCGATTCCAGGCTCCGGGAATGTAAGATAGGTTACTATATGAATATCAATAAAGATGACGAACTCCTTGTGATAGTTAAGTATGAAGGAAGATTTTATTGGTTCGTTGCGTTCAAGGAAATGTGGGTCTTAGACAGAGTTAAATGGGTAGAGGATTTTGTGAAAAGTGGGGTGGAAATAAACCTTCAGGATATCCATAAGGAAAGATATGACATACCAGTAGTAAATGAAGGAAACGCGCAGATATTCATTGATGATTTAATTAAAGATGGTTATTCATACGAAAAGGATGACATAGCTGAGGAGTTTTATAATAGGCTTTCGCAAAAAACAACTTGGTGGGATATATATGAACTTATGCCGGATTTATTTATAGACTTTGATAATAAAAAATTATATTCGGAATATGTTGAGAGTATGCATTATCAAGAATATGTGCCTGATGGTTGGCACGGTGAACTTGTTGATTTTTGCAGTAATGGATCGTTACCTCAAGATGAAATGTTCTGGATAAAAAATGAAACTGATCATAGAAGCGTTTTAATCGCTAAAGGATAAAATATATTTTCAGCATACCATTTTGAGATAATGCAATGATCGATTCAACACGCCAATTAGTGTTTGTGTTAAGCGAGACAAAGCCGTTGCCAACTGTTTTGACCATCTTCAACGCTCAGGGTGAAAATCGAAAAAAATCCATGCCAAAGCGTGGATTTTTTTCATTCAAAACAAATCAAACGTTAAACAAGAAGCTCATCACGTCGCCATCTTTAACGATGTAATTTTTACCTTCAGCTCATATTCGGGCTGCCTCTTACGCTCCTTGCTGAATCCTACCCTCAATAAGCTGTCAGTATACCCGCGACGAACTCCACCGTGAGACCAGCCGCACCCAGAGGCTGCTGACCACCCGCAGCGAATACGACCGCCTTGGCCGACTGCATCGCCGGGACGTTTTTACCGGCAATGCCCAGCGCCCGTCGCCGCGCCGCTGGTCCCGCCGCTGGGATTACGACTATCGCAATAATCTTGTCCGCGAAGAGCGGGACGATAACCCGTTCAGCTGGTACCGCTGGCAGTACGACAGCGCAGGGCGCCTGCTCGTTCAGGACGGCACGCTGCCCGGTCAGGAGCAGTGGCGCTGGGATGCGGCCGGTAACCCGCTCGAGGGGGCTGCTGAGAAAGTCACGCACAACCGTCTGACGCAGCTCAACGGTATTCGCTGGCGTTATGACATCCATGGCCGCACCGTGGAGAAGGATAATGGCCAGACCCGCTGGCACTACCGCTACGACGGCGAGCACCGCCTGACGGAGGTCAACAGCCAGCCACGGGACCGCAACAGACCGCAGACGGAGGTCAGCTTCCGCTACGATCCGCTCGGGCGACGCATCAGCAAAACGCGCCGCCAGATGCTGGGCGGCCAGCCAACCGGCAGGCCGGTCACCACCCGGTTTGTCTGGGAAGGGTTCCGGCTGTTGCAGGAAGTGCACGGGGATGAGCCGCTGACCTACGTCTACAGCGATCAGGACAGCTACGATCCGCTGGCACGTATTGACGGCGTTGATGCCCCGGAAATCTTCTGGTTCCACTGTCAGCCCAACGGCACACCGGAGCGGATGACGGATATCGAAGGGCAGGTGCGCTGGGAAGGGGTGAACAGCGCCTGGGGCAAACTGCTGCGGGAAAGCGAAACGCAGGTATCAGGATATTCCCAGAACCTGCGCATGCAGGGGCAATACCTGGACCGCGAGACAGGGCTGCACTACAATCTGTTCCGGTATTACGACCCGGACTGCGGACGGTTTACGCAGCAGGACCCGATAGGGCTGGCGGGAGGGATAAATCTTTACCAGTATGGGCCGAATGCGCTCAAGTACATTGACCCGCTTGGATTATGTAAGGTTAAAAGCGCAAGAGCGCGACAAGCGAAAATGCTAAAGGATGATGTAGGATATAATATTAGTCCAAAAAGTTGGGACCAATATCCTGCAATTGGTCGCGATGGTACATTCATTACGGACAAAAAAGGAGCGTTGAAATATTTCAATGGCATTGAAGACGGAGATGTAACTATATCTAAGTCTCTTTCCTCAATAATTGAAAAAGATATGGGGTTATATCCAGGTTCACTAAGTGAAGGATTTAATATCAGAAAGATTGGCGGAATCTCTAATATGCAGCCACGAAGTCCATTAAGTGGTAATGATTATTTCTTAGGCCCGGGTCAACATTTACCTGGTGGGGCTCCAGAAATGGTGATAAATTCCGTACCAACATCAACTCCAGTAGCTATAAGGGTGAATGTAAATTGAATAAGATGCCAAATGAAGCGATTATTGTTATTGATATAGCTGGGAACCTTATAAAAACCCGGGCTTTTGGTCAGCATTTTATTAAAAAAATGCAGGTATTAGGTTTTTCATTATTAGATGAGTTTATGGTTAGGCCTGTAAGCGATGATCTGGATAAGCAGAGAATTATTAGAATTCTAATTAGCGAGGGTGCTCTTTTTTTATATGGGAATGGTTGGTATCCATCAGAAGTGATGGAATATTACAAAGATCAAGGCATAAATTTCGGCAATTACAAGATTATATATTGGAGTGATAAAGATACGTACCATATAGAGGAAAGGTAACCCTCCAAAAATAAAAGATGTAAAATATATCCTAGGTATTTATGGATTTTATTTTATATGCCACGCATTTCGCCTGATTCCCCTCTCTTGATTTTATTCGCCATCCGCTTGCCGCTTAGTAGAACCTGCTCTAAGGGGGGATTGAGAATATTATCCATAACCGCCTGACGCAGCTGAACGGCATTCGCTGGCGTTATGATATCCACGGCCGCATCGTGGTGATGGTTAACTGTCAGACTCACTGGCATCACCCGGTTTGTCTGGGAAAGGTTCCGGCTGTTGCAGGAAGTGCACGGGGATGTGCCGCTGACCTATGTCTACAGCGATCAGGACAGCTACGATCCGCTGGCACGTATTGACGGCGTTGATGCCCCGGAAATCTTCTGGTTCCACTGTCAGCCCAACGGCACGCCGGAGCGGATGACGGATAGCGAAGGGCAGGTGCGCTGGGAAGGGGTGAACAGCGCCTGGGGAAAACTGCTGCGGGAAAGCGAGACGCAGGTATCAGGATATTCCCAGAACCTGCGTATGCAGGGGCAATACCTGGATCGTGAGACAGGCTGCACTACAATCTGTTCCGTTATTATGACCCGGACTGCGGACGGTTTACGCAGCAGGACCCGATAGGGCTGGCGGGGGGGATAAACCTTTACCAGTATGCGCCAAATGCGCTGGGGTGGGTGGATCCGTGGGGGTTGAGTAGGTGTTCTGGAGGTACCCGCTTAACTGTTAATAAACCGAAGATTTTAAGCAGCACAAAGCTGTCATCAACTTAGAGAAAATTCCTCGAAAGACAGTTTATGAAAAAATGAATGCCTTAAACCGAGCGGCTCAAAGAGGAGAGTTAGTTTGGTCCCCTGGCACCCATGAGGTTAAGATTTCATCTTTGCAAAGTTCTTACAGGCAGGCTGTTTCAGCACGCTTTGAAAAAATGTTTGGTTCAGCACCTGATCTAAGTAAATTAAATGCTGATCATCCTGTTGATTTAATTGTTGGAGGTTCGCCTACACAAAGATTACAAATGCTGAATGAAACTATTAATAAAAGTGTCGGTAGTTCTTTGAAAAATGCAGGCAGAAAGGCGGGGCTTCAGCCCGGAGATGCCATCAGTGAAATAATATTTCAATAGGGGGTAAAATGAATAAATCTATTAATATACAGACGGATACTGCCACATTAGTAATTTATGATTTGATGTCATTAAAGCATAGGATTAATGATGATGCAGATTGGTGGAGTCTTCCAGAAGATGAAGTTGAAGAAATAAATAAAGGGAATGTATTATTTCTCAATCTTGGAGATGATGGTAACTATAAAGTTGATATTAAAAGTGATATTGGTGAATATGCCGGATCGTTATTTTTAAACGTACCTACTGGAAAGGTTTTCATAGGGGCGGGAGAGGATGTCACTGGCGGAGATCTGGAGCCAGATGATTCAGATGCTATTTCAGGCGAGTTTATTACTTTAGAACCAGGTAGTTACGAGGTTAAATATAAAAAGCATGGTTCAGATGTGCTAATTTCCTTTACAAAAGCAACGTTTACTGAAAACTCATTAGAAGAGGGTGTTTATCTCTGAATAAAAATCCACGCCCTGGCGTGGATTTTTTCATCCAAAAAAATGTTAAAATGAAAAACCATAGATCAGCGACAAAAAGGCACTTCTAGTTATACTTGTGACTTATTACATAAAATCAGTAAGGTAATCAAAATGTATTTTTTAGAAAGAAAAGATGCAGAAAAAATGCTCTTTGAATTTTTAAAGAGAACTTTAATAAAAGAATCGGATATTGATGAGTTAATGAGCATGGCAACTAAACATGATTCCGGCCCTCCGATGAAAGGTATAATGTATAAGTATGACAAAATGGAGAAAAATGAACTCACCGCACAAGATTTAGATGATCTTAGTACATTGATGCATTTTTATGGCCCGTGATTAAGCATATCAATTCTTTTCTTTTAAAATATTATAATTCCAGAGCCTGGAAAGCTATCAACAACCAAATAGATGATATTTTTATTATTTCTCAGATAAGATATTCAAATCAAAACTAAATTTAAGGTTGTTATTCTTAATGATAAAAACCTGAAGCCTCATTGGAATCTTGAGGCCGTTTTAAAGAGTAAAGTCAGCATCAATATCAAAAACTTTCAACATCATCCATGTATAAAAATAATTTTTTATTGAGAGCGAATATGATCGCTGACTTCAGGTTTATCTGAGAAAACAACGTGCTAGAATGGATTTTCTGTTCAAAAATTATTAGACTAAATATACCTCGCTTAGATGCCGCAAAGGTCGATCCTGTACGCCAATTAGTCTTTGCGATATGCGAACCAGAACCATTACCAACCGTTTTGAAAATCTTCAATGCTGAGGGCCAAGAGCTATTACTTTCTGCACCACCTGAAAACGCTTATTTCTATTACTTAACATTTAATTTGTCGAAGGAAGTCATTGTTGTCTGTAGTTTCGCAATTCACCAAAATGGCTGGTATGACTGGTTTTATACCTATGATATGAAGATTAACACGCTGTCTCGATCAAGCCCTGCGTATTAATATCAAATGCGCCCAAAAAATGGTAACAATAGCTGGTGGCAAAAAGATACTATATAAATAATTCCAACAAGTGGCTTAAAAAGGGGTACGTAAAGGGGATTCTCCTGGCCTCCGGAAAACGGATCCCAAGAAACGGCAGTGTCATTCTCGCTAAATGTGAGACTCTTGACACTCTTGAAGAGCGCTTACGCGAGGATCTTTTTCAGGCGTTAAAGCTTGTGACTGCCGATATCATTCCTTTTGAACCCAGAATGAAAACAGAACTCTTAAACAATGTCTTTTAGCCACGCAATAAAAAAATCCACGCCAAAGCGTGGATTTTTTTCATTCAAAACAAATCAAACGTTAAACAGGAAGTTCATCACATCGCCATCTTTAACGATGTAGTCTTTCCCTTCAGCACGCATCTTGCCAGCTTCTTTCGCGCCTTGCTCACCCTTGTAGGTGATAAAGTCTTCAAACGCGATAGTCTGCGCACGAATGAAGCCCTTCTCGAAGTCGGTGTGGATCTTACCGGCCGCCTGAGGCGCAGTCGCACCCACAGGGATGGTCCACGCACGCACTTCTTTTACGCCAGCGGTGAAGTAGGTTTGCAGGTTCAGCAGCTCATAGCCCGCGCGGATCACGCGGTTCAGGCCCGGCTCTTCCAGACCCAGTTCGGCCATGAACTCTTCACGGTCGGCATCGTCCAGCTCGGCGATATCAGATTCAACGGCCGCGCACACGGCAACAACCACAGAACCTTCAGCCGCGGCAATTTCACGTACTTTGTCGAGGTACGGGTTGTTCTCGAAACCGTCTTCGTTAACGTTGGCGATGTACATGGTTGGCTTCAGGGTCAGGAAGCTCAGGTATTTGATCGCCGCTTTGTCTTCTTCAGTCAGGTTTTTCAGCGCGCGCAGCATGCCCGCGTTTTCCAGCTGTGGCAGACATTTTTCCAGGGCAGCCAGTTCCGCTTTCGCGTCCTTGTCGCCGCCTTTGGCTTTCTTCTGCACGCGGTGAATGGCGCGCTCGCAGGTGTCGAGGTCAGAGAGGGCCAGCTCGGTGTTGATGACGTCGATGTCGTCAGCCGGATCCACTTTGTTGTTAACGTGGATAATGTTGTCGTTCTCGAAGCAGCGCACAACGTGGCCGATCGCTTCGGTTTCACGGATGTTGGTCAGGAACTGGTTGCCCAGGCCTTCACCTTTGGATGCGCCTTTTACCAGGCCCGCGATGTCCACGAACTCCATGGTGGTCGGCAGAATGCGCTGCGGCTTCACGATTTCCGCGAGCTGGTCCAGACGCGGATCGGGCATAGGAACAACACCGGTGTTCGGCTCGATGGTACAGAACGGGAAGTTCGCCGCTTCAATACCTGCCTTGGTGAGCGCGTTGAACAGGGTGGATTTGCCCACGTTTGGCAGACCGACGATACCGCATTTGAATCCCATTTCTAAATCACCTTAATATCTTGATAATCAATCCGTTAACGATAACCGATTGAAGAAAAGTAAATAACTACGCCTATTATACACGTAACCCGCACGACGCGCGGTAAAAAAGCCCCATGGCGCCGATTATTGCGCTTTGAAAGCGTGCAGTCGATTGGTGGCTTTCGTCAGGCCGTCCTGAAGCCAAATCTCGGTGCAGCGGGCCGCTTCGTCCACCGCTTCGTCAATCAACTTCTGCTCAGAAACCGGTGGTTTACCCAGTACGAAACCAACAACTTTGTTTTTATCGCCCGGATGGCCGATTCCCACGCGCAAACGGTGGAAATTAGGGGTATTACCCAGTTTGCTGATGATGTCTTTAAGGCCGTTGTGGCCGCCATGACCGCCGCCCAGCTTGAACTTCGCCACGCCTGGCGGCAGATCCAGTTCGTCGTGGGCCACCAGGATCTCATCCGGATTGATGCGATAAAACGTTGCCATGGCCGACACGGCTTTGCCGCTCAGGTTCATAAAGGTGGTTGGCACCAGCAACCGCACGTCGGCACCCGCAAGATTGATGCGTGAGGTATACCCGTAAAACTTGGGTTCTTCACGCAGGGGCGCGCGCAGACGTTCCGCCAGCAGATCAACATACCAGGCGCCGGCGTTATGGCGGGTAGCGGCATACTCTGCGCCCGGATTGGCGAGGCCGACAATCAGTTTAATCGTCACGATTTACTTCCTAATGGGTTCCAGATCTGGCGCGTAGTTTACTGTCTGGCGCGCCGCTTGACAAAGTTCTGCCTGCTGTACACCGAAATGCGAATAATTTCTTCTTTGAACAATTAGAATTTCAAGCTGTTCAATGTCTTATTTGTAAATTTTTGTCCGGGAGTTATCTGTAAATGTGATCATTCACGCAACTCATATAAGTGGCGTTGTCTATACTTTACACACAAGGAGAAGGGGTTTTTCCCCTGACAACCCAAAGTTCCGGAGGTGACATATGAAACGCAAAAACGCTTCAATGCTCGGTAACGTGCTAATGGGGTTGGGACTGTTCGTGATGGTCGCCGGTGTCGGTTATTCAATTTTAAACCAATTACCGCAGCTTGACCTCCCACAATACTTTGCGCATGGCGCGGTGCTGAGTATCTTCCTCGGTGCGGTATTGTGGCTCGCCGGGGCGCGCGTGAGCGGACATGAGGAAGTCTGCGATAAATACTGGTGGGTGCGCCATTACGATAAACGATGCCGCCGCGACCAGCATAAGCACGGCTAGTGCCCCATAAAGAACACCAAAACGACTTCATCTGAAGTCGTTTTTTTTTGCATGACGCATTGACCCTCACGTAACGTAAGGCTTCAGAGTAGCGACACTGGCAGAACAAAAGGAGCCGTTATGTTGATTCAGGTGGGTGAACTGGCGAAACGTGCTGGGATCACCGTGCGGACTTTGCATCACTACGAGCAAACAGGGCTGTTGTTACCTTCTGCCAGAAGCGCGGCAGGCTACCGGCTTTACAACCTGGCGGATGTGCAGCGTCTGCATATGATCCAGACGCTGGCAAAAGCCGGGCTGGAGCTTGCCGAAATCAGGGATTTTCTGGAACAGCGTTCGCTGTCATTAGCGGAATTACTCGACGGGCAAATCATTTTGCTGGACAAGCAACTGCGTAGCATCCATACGCTGCGCAACCGGCTGGTGGAATTGCGTACCGGGCTGACCGACGATGCGACGCCGGATCTGGAATCCTGGCTACAGACTCTGGAGTTAATGAATATGTACGATCGCTGGTTTAGCAATGAAGAGTTGCAGCAACTGCCGTTTGCGGCAGAGAAAGAGGCGCTGGCGGATATCTGGTCGGGTCTGGTGACGGAGGTTAAACACTTGCTGGAACAGAACGTCAGCGTCACGGACGCGCGGGCGACCGATTTGGCTTCACGGTGGATGGAACGCCTGGAACAGGATACCGCAGGTAAACCGGAATTTTTGACCCGTCTGAACGAAATGCACAGCGTGGAGCCGCAGATGCAGGAGCAAACCGGCATTACACCGGAGATTACGGATTACATCACGCGGGCGTTTGCCGAATCAAAGCTCAGCATCTGGGAGCAATATCTCACTGCCGAAGAGATGGCCTTTACCCGGGCGCACTACTTTGACCGGATGATGGAATGGCCGCCGCTGGTGGCGAAGCTGCATCAGGCGCAGCGGGATAATCTCAGTCCCGCTTCTGACGATGCGCAAAAGCTGGCAGAAAAGTGGCTGGTTTTATTCCAGTCCTATGCGGGAACAAACCCGCAGACCCAGCAAAAATTTCGTCTCGCCATGCAGCAGGAGCCGCATCTGATGAAAGGCACGTGGATGACGCCTGCCGTGCTTGAATGGCTCCAGCAGGCGATCGGGGTGATGATGCAAAGACGTGTCTCTGCATCAGATGACTCACAGATCCGCTAATGCAGCTTCACGGTTAGGGTAGAAGGACAATCGGCCAGGGATCGGCTGCACGCCCGCGCGCGCCATGGTGCGCAGGGGCTGGAATTCGAGGTTACTGATCCGCAGCTCGCAGCCTTCCGGCAGGCGGGCAACAAAGCGCTGGAAGGCATCCAGACCGCCGGCATCCAACACCGGGACGGCATCCCACTTCAGCACCACAATCCGTTTGCCCGCGATGCGGGACGCCAGATCGCTGAACAAACCTTCCGCCGCGGCGAAGAACAGCGGGCCAATCACGCGCAACACCAGCACATCGTCAGGCACCTCAACGTTAACCGGAGAGAGACGCGTCATCTGCGCGATGCGGCGCATAAACAGCAGCGAGGCCAGCACTATGCCGACGCTGATAGCGATAACCATATCAAACAGCACGGTCAGCGACATGCAGATCAGCATCACGATGATGTCGTCTTTTGGCGCACGGCGCAGCAGATTCACCACCTTATGCGCCTCACTCATATTCCAGGCCACCATCAACAGCAGCGCAGCCATGGCCGAGAGTGG
The DNA here is from genome assembly GCF_048284255.1 of Enterobacter cloacae complex sp.6700776. NCBI lineage: Bacteria > Pseudomonadati > Pseudomonadota > Gammaproteobacteria > Enterobacterales > Enterobacteriaceae > Enterobacter > Enterobacter cloacae complex sp.6700776. The sequence goes on from NZ_JBLVYK010000001.1 coordinate 309,424, forward strand.
AAGCCATGAAAGCAGCGGGGCAAGGATCAGCAGCGCCATGATCACCAGCAGGGAGTGAATGACCGCGGAAACCGGTGATGTCGCGCCCGCACGTACGTTCGCGGCGGAACGGGCAATCGCAGCCGTAGCCGTAATACCGCCGAAGAACGGTGCAACGATGTTCCCTAAGCCCTGACCGACCAGTTCGCTGTTGGCTTTGTGCTTAGTGCCGGTCATGCCGTCGAGCACGACGGCGCAGAGCAGGGATTCAATCGCGCCCAGCATTGCCATGGAGAACGCGGCAGGCAGCAGAGCGCGAAGGGAATCCCAGCTCAGGGTGAAGCTGGAGCCCGGCATGTCCCACGGCAGAACCAGCTGCGGCAGCAGCTGCGGAATACCGTTACCTTGTGAGCCATCCGCCAGAACATAGTGGAACTGGGAGCCAATGGTGGCGACCTGTCCACCGAGCAGGTTGACGACGCCCATCACCGCGCAGCCCAGCAGCAGAGCGGGGAGATGCCCCGGGAGACGAATGCCTAAGCGAGGCCAGACGATGAGTGTGCCGAGGGTAACGATGCCAATGGCTGCATCGCCCAGGTTGGCCGTCGGCAACGCCATAAACAGCGCGCCCACTTTCTGTAAGTAGTGCTCCGGAACATGGGCCATTTGCAGGCCGAGGAAATCCTTAATCTGCATGGTCCCGATGGTAATCCCAATCCCCGAGGTGAACCCCAGCGTCACGGAAAGGGGAATATATTCAATCAGGCGACCAAAGCGGGCCAGACCGAACAGAATTAAAAAGATGCCAGACATCAGGGTGGCAATCAGCAGGCCTGCCAGACCAAACTGTTGGGAAACCGGGTAGAGGATCACCACAAAGGCGGCAGTTGGGCCGGAGACGCTGAAGCGGGACCCGCCCGTCAGCGCAATCACAATCCCCGCAACGGCTGAGGTGTACAGCCCGTACTGCGGCGCGACGCCGCTACCAATCGCCAGTGCCATCGCCAGCGGGATGGCAATAATCCCGACGGTGATCCCGGCTATCAGGTCACGAACAAAGCGTGACGACGTGTATTTCTCTTTCCAGCAGGCGTCGATGAGGGCGCGAAAGGGCAGAACATGTGAGGAGGTTACGTTTTTCACAATTATCTATCATCCGTGTGCGCATCATCTGTCATATGAATGGCAGGTGAAGGAGGCATAAGTCATACAAATAAATACTATAAACAAAAAAACCCGCCGTAGCGGGTTTTTTGGCCGTGTTCGATCAGTGTTCGAACATTGCAGAGATGGATTCTTCGTTGCTGATACGACGAATCGCTTCGGCCAGCATCCCGGACAGAGTCAACGTACGCACGTTTGGCAGCGCTTTGATCTCGTCGCTCAGCGGGATGGTATCGCACACCACAACTTCGTCGATGACGGAGTTACGCAGGTTGTTTACCGCATTGCCGGAGAAGATCGGGTGAGTTGCGTAAGCGAATACGCGTTTCGCACCACGCTCTTTCAGCGCTTCAGCGGCTTTACACAGCGTACCGCCGGTATCGATCATGTCGTCCACCAACACGCAGTCGCGGCCAGCCACGTCACCGATGATGTGCATCACCTGAGAAACGTTAGCACGCGGACGGCGTTTGTCGATGATCGCCATGTCGGTATCGTTCAGCAGCTTCGCGATAGCTCGAGCACGTACCACGCCGCCGATGTCCGGAGAAACCACAATCGGGTTGTCCAGATTCAGTTGCAGCATGTCTTCCAGCAGGATTGGGCTGCCGAAAACGTTATCAACCGGCACGTCGAAGAAGCCCTGGATCTGCTCTGCGTGCAGGTCGACTGTCAGTACGCGGTCAACGCCGACGCTGGAGAGGAAGTCTGCGACAACTTTAGCGGTGATTGGCACACGCGCGGAACGGACGCGACGGTCCTGACGTGCATAGCCAAAGTAAGGAATAACAGCAGTGATACGGCCAGCAGAAGCGCGACGCAGCGCGTCGACCATAACAACCAATTCCATCAGGTTGTCGTTCGTTGGAGCACAGGTGGACTGGATGATGAAAATATCACCACCGCGTACATTTTCGTTAATTTGTACGCTGACTTCGCCGTCGCTAAAGCGACCTACAGCGGCGTCGCCGAGGGAAGTGTACAGGCGGTTGGCAATACGTTGTGCTAGTTCCGGGGTGGCGTTACCAGCAAAAAGCTTCATATCAGGCACGAGAAGAACCTCAGGCATGCGTCCAGTGGTGGATAGCGTTCGCCGCAAACTGCGGGGCCTAAGCAAACGCTATCCAGGCGGTGTATTATAGAGCGCGATGCAACGTCTGGAACAGGGTGACGTTGTCACCGAAACTCAGTCTGCGCCAGAATGGCCTGCTGTAGGGGGGAGGTGTTCATCCCGCGTGCTACAAAACCATGCAGCCAGTCCGGCGCTTGCTCAAGCACCTGACGGGCGGCGGATTCGGTGTCAAATTCAGCAAAGACACAGGCCCCTGTACCGGTCAGGCGCGACGGCGCGTATTCTAACAGCCAGGAAAGCACCGCATCAACCTCGCGAAAACGTTTTCTTGCGATATCCTCGCAATCGTTGCTGAATTCACAATTTAATAACGTTTTTATTGACCGTACCGGGGTATTTCTTTTCAGGTCAGGATCTTTAAAGATGACCGGGGTAGGAATGCTCACGCCAGGGTGAACGATCAGATACCATTTTTCCGGCGGATCGACCGGCGTGAGGATTTCGCCCACCCCTTCAGCAAACGCCGCGTGGCCGCGCACAAACACTGGTACATCGGCGCCCAGCGTCAACCCTAACGCTGCCAGCTCGTCCGTTGTCAGACCGCAGCCCCACAGATGGTTAAGCGCCACCAAAACGGTTGCAGCATTTGACGAACCGCCGCCAAGACCGCCGCCCATCGGCAGGCGTTTGTCGATACGGATATCCGCACCGCTTCCCGCTGGCAGACGACCCGACGACGACGCCGTTTTCATCAGCAGGCGGGCAGCGCGCACGATCAGGTTATCGTCGTGCGCCACGCCGTCGACCGGCGTCAGCAGGCAAATCTGCCCGTCCTGACGCGGCTCAATGAAAATCGTGTCGCCGTAATCAACAAACTGAAACAGGGTTTGCAGGGTGTGATAGCCGTCAGCGCGCTGCCCGGTAATGTAGAGAAACAGGTTCAGTTTTGCGGGAGAGGGCCAGTGGGTCATCATTTAACGATCCAGTTATCCATTTTCAGCTTGATACGCTGGCTACCCTGCGTCAGCTCCATATTGGAGGGCAGCGATGGTTGCGTCTTGCTGTCATACGCGCTGTACACCACTTTCCAGGTTTTACCGCCCTGGGTGTAGTTAACCTGGCTCAGACGGTATTGGTCATCAAGCGTATAGTCGGTGGCGTCACCCGGCAGGCCAAGGATCCACTGGCGCAGACTATTGAGCGGAATCGGCATCCCGGTCAGTTTGCCAATCATCTCTTCGGCGTCGGTCGCGGTGTAGTGCTGGCCTTTGTTATCGGTGATCTGCGCTTCGCCAGGCTTCGCGTTAAGCTCCAGCTCGGTGCTGCCCAGCGGGTTGAGCAGCAGCAGGCGATAGTTGTCCTGCCCCGTTTGCTGCCAGAAGAAGCGAGCATAAACTTTTTGTTCGTCAGAGAGATATGCAAATGCACCGCGGGTCTGGTACTGGCTTAATTTCAGCACATCCTGCTGGTGCTGACGCCACTGCGGTGAGTCTGGGCTTTTGCCCGGGCCTTTCGGCTGATGAACGGAACAGGCGGTCAGAACCAGGGCCGCCAGAGGCAGCAGGCGAATCATTCGGGTCATAATGATGACAAATCCTTGAGATACGTTGCAGTTATAACTGTTAATGCTAGCGTTGAAGGGTGCCACCGTCTACGTTCAAATTATCTCAAAGCGCGGCGTAAGCTATTACTCCGAAAGGGGGCAGTCTCTTTTATTGATCTCGCGCATCCTGTATGATGCGTCCTGCTAACCTTATTAACGCTGGTACTACTCCCGCTCAACATGACCCTATTAGCACTCGGTATTAACCACAAAACGGCCCCGGTTTCACTGCGAGAACGCGTTACGTTTTCGCCGGATACGCTCGACCTGGCGCTGGATAGCCTGCTTGCACAGCCGATGGTGCAGGGTGGCGTGGTGCTGTCGACGTGCAACCGTACCGAGCTCTATTTAAGCGTGGAAGAGCAGGACAACCTGCACGAGGCGCTGATCCGCTGGCTATGTGACTATCACAACCTCAACGAAGAAGAGCTGCGCAACAGCCTGTACTGGCATCAGGATAACGATGCGGTCAGCCATCTGATGCGTGTGGCCAGCGGTCTGGATTCGCTGGTGCTGGGCGAGCCGCAGATCCTCGGCCAGGTGAAAAAAGCCTTCGCGGATTCCCAGAAAGGGCATCTGAAAGCCAGCGAACTGGAGCGAATGTTCCAGAAGTCATTCTCCGTGGCGAAGCGTGTGCGAACCGAAACCGACATTGGCGCCAGTGCGGTTTCGGTTGCTTTCGCGGCCTGTACTCTTGCCCGTCAAATCTTTGAATCGCTGTCGACCGTCACCGTACTGCTGGTGGGGGCGGGCGAAACCATCGAGCTGGTGGCGCGCCATCTTCGCGAACACAAGGTGAAGAAGATGATCATCGCTAACCGCACCCGCGAACGTGCGCAGGTGCTGGCAGATGAAGTGGGCGCTGAGGTGATTGCGCTGAGCGACATCGATGAACGTCTGAAAGAGGCGGACATTATTATCAGTTCTACCGCCAGCCCGCTGCCGATTATCGGGAAAGGGATGGTCGAGCGTGCGCTGAAATCCCGCCGCAATCAGCCGATGCTGCTGGTGGATATCGCCGTTCCGCGTGATGTCGAACCGGAAGTGGGCAAACTGGCGAACGCCTACCTGTACAGCGTGGATGACCTGCAAAGCATCATTTCGCACAACCTTGCCCAGCGTAAGGCGGCGGCTGTGCAGGCGGAAACCATCGTTGAACAGGAAACCAGCGAATTTATGGCCTGGCTGCGCGCGCAGAGCGTCAGCGAGACCATCCGCGAATACCGCGGTCAGGCGGAGCAGGTGCGTGATGACCTGACGGCCAAAGCGTTAGCGGCCCTTGAACAGGGCGGCGACGCGCAGGCGATTATGCAGGATCTGGCCTGGAAACTGACCAACCGCCTGATCCATGCCCCAACCAAATCTCTTCAGCAGGCTGCCCGTGACGGGGACGATGAACGCCTGACTATTCTGCGCAACAGCCTCGGGCTGGAATAGCGCCCTATACCCATTTTCTAAGACAAGGTGCATTTACGCCTATGAAGCCTTCTATCGTCGCTAAACTGGAAGCTCTGCACGAGCGCCATGAAGAAGTCCAGGCGCTGCTCGGCGATGCCGGGACCATTGCCGACCAGGAACGTTTTCGCGCGCTGTCGCGTGAATACGCGCAGCTAAGTGATGTTTCAAAATGCTTTACCGACTGGCGACAGGTCCAGGAAGATATCGAAACCGCGCAGATGATGCTCGACGATCCTGAAATGCGCGAGATGGCCCAGGAAGAGTTGCAGGACGCTAAAGCACGGTCAGAAGAGATGGAGCAGCAGCTTCAGGTCCTTCTGCTGCCAAAAGATCCGGATGATGAGCGTAACGCTTTTGTGGAAGTCCGCGCCGGTACCGGCGGCGACGAAGCGGCGCTGTTCGCCGGAGATCTGTTCCGTATGTACAGCCGTTATGCGGAATCACGCCGCTGGCGCGTGGAGATCATGAGCGCCAACGAAGGCGAGCATGGCGGCTACAAAGAGGTTATCGCCAAAATCAGCGGCGACGGCGTTTATGGTCGGCTGAAGTTTGAATCCGGCGGTCACCGCGTGCAGCGCGTGCCTGCGACAGAATCTCAGGGACGCATTCACACCTCGGCCTGTACGGTGGCGGTCATGCCCGAGCTGCCGGAAGCGGAACTGCCGGATATCAACCCGGCGGATCTGCGCATCGACACCTTCCGCTCTTCAGGGGCGGGTGGTCAGCACGTTAACACCACCGACTCCGCTATCCGTATTACTCACCTGCCCACCGGGATTGTGGTTGAGTGTCAGGACGAGCGATCCCAGCACAAGAACAAAGCTAAGGCGTTATCCGTGCTGGGTGCCCGTATCCACGCGGCGGAAATGGCGAAACGCCAGCAGGCGGAAGCCTCTACCCGCCGTAACCTGCTGGGCAGCGGCGACCGTAGCGATCGTAACCGCACCTATAACTTCCCGCAGGGGCGCGTAACCGACCACCGCATCAACCTGACGCTCTACCGTCTGGATGAGGCAATGGAAGGCAAGCTCGATATGCTGATTGAGCCTATCGTGCAGGAATACCAGGCCGACCAGCTGGCGGCGCTGTCCGAGCAGGATTAATGGATTTTCAGCGCTGGTTACGTGAGGCGGCCCGTGAACTTTCAGAAAGTGAAAGCCCGAAGCGGGACGCCGAAATTCTGCTTGAGCATGTGACGGGTAAAGCCCGCACGTATCTGCTGGCTTTCGGCGAAACCGAACTGACAGCTGAACAGCTATCGCAGCTGGAGGCGCTGCTCGCCCGCCGTAAAACCGGCGAGCCGGTGGCGCATCTGGTTGGCGAGCGCGAGTTCTGGTCACTTCCGCTGTATGTTTCAGCGGCGACGCTGATCCCGCGCCCGGACACCGAGTGTCTGGTGGAGCAGGCGCTGGCGCGGTTACCGGCGCAGTCGTGTCAGATCCTCGATCTCGGTACCGGCACCGGTGCGATTGCGCTGGCGCTTGCCAGCGAGCGGCCGGACTGTATCGTGACGGCGGTAGACGTGATGCCTGATGCGGTCGCCCTCGCGCGGCGCAACGTTGAACGGCTGAGGCTGAACAATGTTTCCGTTCTGCAAAGCAGCTGGTTTGCCGCGCTTGAAAGCCGCATGTTCGAAATGATTGTCAGCAATCCGCCCTACATCGACGAAGACGATCCGCATCTCGCGCAGGGCGACGTGCGTTTTGAACCGTTGACCGCGCTGGTCGCTGCGAATCAGGGACTTGCGGATCTCGATCACATTGTGACAACGTCACGGCAACATTTGCTTCCCGGTGGCTGGCTGCTGGTGGAACATGGGTGGACGCAGGGAGAGGCGGTGCGAGCGCTGTTTACGCGTGCCGGATACGCCGCCGTGGAAACCTGCCGGGATTACGGCGGCAATGAACGTCTGACGCTGGGGCAGTGGTCATGAGCCTGTTTACGCTACTGATCTCCGTTCACCTGGTTTCCGTTGCTATGACCATCGGCTTTTTCATTGTCCGCTACTGGTGGCGCTACAGCAATAATCCGCTGATTAACGCCCGCTGGGTACGTATCGCCCCACACGGTATCGACACAGTGCTGTTCCTTTCCGGAGCCGGGTTAATGTGGAAGACCGGCTATCTGCCATTTACTGATAAAGGCCTATGGCTGACTGAAAAGCTGTTTGGCGTTATCATCTACATCGTTTTGGGTTTTATCGCGCTTGGGCGTCATCGTCCGCGCAGCCAGCAGACAGGGTTTATCGCCTTTCTGCTGGGTCTGGTGGTGCTGTACATCATCATTAAACTCGCCACCACAAGAATACCGTTACTGGGGTAAGTCATGAGGTCCTTAGCCGATTTCGAATTTAACAAAGTGCCGCTATGCGATGGTATGATCCTGATTTCAGAGATGATCCGCGACGATTTCACATCACAGTACGTTTACGCTGAACTGGAAAATCTGGTCAGCCTGGCGCGCGAAGAGATCAATCAGGCACGTCCGCAAGACTGGCAATTAGAGAAGCTGATTGAGCTTTTCTACGGCGAATGGGGTTTCTGCGACACGCGAGGCGTGTATCGCCTGTCTGACGCACTGTGGCTGGACCAGGTGCTGAAAAATCGACAGGGTAGCGCCGTCGCGTTGGGCGCCATTTTACTGTGGGTTGCGCACCGACTGGATATTCCACTGGTGCCGGTCATTTTCCCCACGCAGATGATTTTGCGGGCGGAGTGGCTGGACGGTGAGATGTGGTTAATCAATCCGTTTAACGGCGACACGCTGGATGAGCATACGCTGGACGTCTGGCTGAAAGGCAACATCAGCCCGATAGCGGAGCTGTTCAATGAAGATCTCGATGAAGCCGATAACGCCGAAGTGATCCGCAAGCTGTTGGATACGCTGAAGTCTGCGCTGATGGAAGAGCGTCAGATGGAGCTGGCCCTGCGCGCAAGCGAAGTGCTGTTGCAGTTCAATCCGGAAGATCCGTACGAAATCCGCGACCGCGGCCTGATTTATGCGCAGCTCGACTGCGAGCACGTGGCGCTGAATGATTTGAATTATTTCGTCGAGCAATGTCCGGAAGACCCGATCAGCGAAATGATTCGCGCGCAGATCAACGCGATCGCGCATAAACACATTACACTGCATTAATCTTAATTCCGATTCACACCTGAATAAGGCGATCCTATGAAACAAAAAGTGGTTAGCATTGGTGATATCAACGTGGCAAACGACCTGCCGTTCGTGCTGTTTGGCGGTATGAACGTTCTGGAATCCCGCGATCTCGCTATGCGCATCTGCGAACACTACGTGACCGTGACCCAAAAGCTGGGCATCCCGTACGTGTTTAAAGCCTCTTTTGACAAAGCCAACCGCTCCTCCATTCACTCCTACCGTGGCCCGGGCCTGGAAGAGGGGATGAAGATTTTCCAGGAGCTGAAACAGACGTTTGGCGTGAAAGTGATCACCGACGTGCACGAAGCGTCTCAGGCACAGCCCGTGGCTGATGTGGTAGACGTGATTCAGCTTCCGGCGTTCCTGGCGCGCCAGACTGACCTGGTAGAAGCGATGGCGAAAACCGGTGCCGTGATTAACGTGAAAAAACCGCAGTTCGTGAGCCCTGGCCAGATGGGTAATATCGTCGATAAGTTTATCGAAGGTGGTAACGACCAGGTGATCCTGTGCGACCGTGGTTCAAACTTCGGTTATGACAACCTGGTTGTGGATATGCTGGGCTTCAGCGTAATGAAGAACGTCTCTAACCAGTCTCCGGTGATTTTCGACGTGACCCACTCCCTGCAATGTCGCGACCCGTTTGGCGCCGCGTCTGGCGGGCGTCGTGCGCAGGTGACCGAACTGGCGCGCGCCGGTATGGCAACCGGCCTGGCGGGTCTGTTCATTGAAGCGCACCCGGATCCGGTTAACGCGAAATGCGACGGTCCATCCGCGCTGCCGCTGGATAAGCTGGAGCCATTCCTGAAACAGATTAAAGCGATTGACGATCTGGTGAAGAGCTTCGACGAGCTGGATACCAGCAACTAATAAAAAACCCGCTTCGGCGGGTTTTTCTTTGCCCGGCGGCGCTACGCTTGCGCGGGCCTACGGGTTTCGTAGGCCGGGTAAGCGCAGCGCCACCCGGCAAAAAAATTACGCAAATATCGTCATCAGATACGCAATAAACAGCGCCATATGCGCCGCGCCGTTCAGCACATTGGTGCGCCCGGTTGAGAAGGAAATCTGGCACAGGAGTAGCGACGCTACCATCACAATCATCTCTGGTGCACCCAGCGCAAACTGCAATTCATTCCCCGTCATAAAGGCAATAAGCGTTACCACCGGAACGGTAAGGGAGATGGTCGCCAGAACGGAGCCAAAGAACAGATTCATCGCACGCTGCACCTGATTATTGAGCACCGCTTTCAGCGCTCCCAGGCCTTCTGGCGACAGGATCAACAGGGCTACCAGGAAACCGGTAAAGGCGACCGGCGCGTTCAGTTCAGTTAACAGCGCCTCCAGCGGGTTCGCATTCATCTTGGTGACCGCAATTACCGCAATCAGATGCACGATCAGCCAAACCGTGTGCCACGCGCTGCTGTGGGCCGACGGCTTACCGTGATGCGGGTCATCATCGTCGCCGTCGTCTTCATGCTCGTAAACAAACAGGCTCTGGTGCGTTTTGGTCTGGATCAGCAAGAACACGCCGTACATTGCCGCGGAAATCAGCGCCACCAGCAGCGCCTGGCCGGTGGTGAAGTTTGCGCCCGGCAATGCCATCGGGAATACCAGCACGATAATCGCCAGCGGGAACAGGGCGATCAGATACTGTTTAATGCCAAAAAGGTTCATGTACTGGGTGGCAAATTTGCGGCCACCTAATAAAAGCGAAAAACCGACCAGGCCGCCGGTAACAATCATAATGATGGAGTAGAGCGTATCGCGCATTAACGTTGGTGCGGCGTCGCCGGTGGCCATTAATGCGGAAATTAGACTGACCTCAAGAATCACAACCGAAAGGCTTAAAATTAATGACCCATACGGCTCTCCAAGACGGTGGGCTAAAACATCCGCATGGCGTACCACGCTAAATGCACTGGTTAAAATACCCACCAGAGCCAGAATATTGATCCCCACAACCACTGGCAATGACTGACTGCTTCCCCAGAAGAGCAGCACAGCCAGTGCCAGAACCGGGAAAATGAGAGAGGTCTCCTTGTGGCGGGTCTTTACCGCCTCGTGTGTTGCTGTCATGTGTTTCTCCAACAGTGCAGGTGCTTGTAATTATAGATAGATTTTGAGGGTGTTAAATTAACAGAAAACGGTTAAATACCCTGTATTTTTTACTTAATTTTACCCTTTAATGGGGATTTTCTTCCTGAAGCTTATAATACCTTATTTACACAAAATATTAATTTAATAACAACGCCTTGCGCTCTTAATTAGTTCATTTCTCGCTGTCGGCTGGCACCCTGGCGTATCGTCGTCCACACTTATCTTTTAGCCAAAAGAGAGGTTAACGATGCCATACAAATCGAAAAGCGAATTACCGGATAACGTGCAAAACGTACTGCCTGCCCACGCTCAGGATATCTACAAAGAAGCCTTTAACAGCGCCTGGGATCAGTACAAAGATAAAGAAGATCGCCGGGACGATGCCAGCCGTGAAGAGACGGCGCATAAAGTGGCCTGGGCCGCCGTAAAAAATGACTATGAGAAAGGGGATGATGACAAATGGCACAAAAAGAAATAGCTGCCGAATAATACACTGCCTCCATTTTGACATTTCAGGCGGTTGAACTGCCGCTGTATTGCATCTGGCCCGCGAATTGCTTATCGTTGCTCAACTGCTGTTAAAATGAACAGCACAGAATGCCGGGAAGGCGCATTAAAGATGTCGCAAGGAAGCATGCAGTGGCGGAGGTGGAATGTGTTAACGCGTGATTTCTTGATGAAGGCAGATTGTAAGACGGCATTTGGTGCTATTGAGGAATCGCTTCTGTGGTCGGCTGAACAACGTGCGGCGTCGCTTGCGGCAACGCTGGCCTGCCGCCCGGATGATGGCCCGGTCTGGATTTTTGGTTACGGCTCTCTGATGTGGAACCCGGCGCTCGAGTTTGTTGAATCGGCAACCGGAACGCTGCCTGGCTGGCACCGCGCCTTCTGTTTGCGCCTGACCGCCGGACGCGGCAGCGCCTGTCAGCCTGGACGTATGCTTGCACTAAAAGAGGGCGGGCGCACCACGGGCGTGGCATACCGGCTGCCGGATACCACGCTGGAAGATGAGCTGACGCTGCTGTGGAAGCGCGAGATGATCACCGGCTGCTATATGCCCAGCTGGTGCAAGCTGGAACTGGACGACGGCCGCACCGTCAACGCGCTGGTGTTCATTATGGATCCGCGCCACCCGCTGTATGAAGCCGACACCCGAACCCAGGTGATTGCCCCGCTGATTGCCGCCGCCAGTGGACCGCTGGGCACTAACGCCCAGTACCTTTTCTCGCTCGATCAGGAACTGACGCGTCTCGGTATGCAGGACGACTGTCTGAGTGAGCTGGTGGTGAAGGTTAAAGCGCTGCTGGAAGGGAACCCGCTCAGCAATACGCTGCGCCCGGGTTTTGCCTGATAATACGCCCGGCTGGCCGGGCGTTTATGGTTATGCTGCCACGTAACTTACAGAATGTTCGAGCGACTGGCTGTGGCTGTCGATCAGCACATCCCAGGTGCCGGTGTAAGGCACCGTCAGCCAGGCCTTATCATCCTGGACGGTAAGGATATCTGCCTGCGATTGCTTTTGCCCTTTTGTACTCATCAGATGGATGCAGCAACGTTCTGAGCAACGCACCACTACCGTATCCCCGCCAAACAGTTTCAGACTCGTTTTAACTCGTGCCATTTTTTATACCCCGTCGTTTTTGCCCATCCCGAGCGTGATGTTGTTCACAATTTACTCATTGCATAACACCAAAGGGGAAGGTGGGTGATGCTGATTTCGATCAAAAAATGGCGCAACGATTAAACAAAAATGACAAAATTTCTGAAACCTTTCAGCCGACGCGCGTTTTCCCTGCTTAACGCGCGTCCGGGAAAAATTATATGCGGAAATGGCCAGCGGTCTCAGCAAGGTCGCCCGCCTGGCTTTGCAGCGCGCTGGCCGCAGCAGCAGACTGTACAACGAGTTCAGCGTTCTGCTGCACCATGCGATCCAGGTGAGTCACCGCGTGGTTAATTTCATGGATGCCTTTCATCTGCTCGCGGGTGGCAATAGATATTTCACGCATAATGCCAGACACGCTCCCGACGCTGGCGCGGATCTCATCCATGCTGTCGCCCGCAAGGTGCACAAACCGGGAGCCGGTTGCAACGCTTTCGGTAGTGGAGTCAATAAGGGATTTGATCTCTTTCGCCGCCTGAGCGCTGCGGCTGGCCAGATTACGCACTTCCCCCGCAACGACCGCGAACCCACGGCCCTGCTCACCGGCACGAGCCGCTTCGACGGAGGCGTTAAGCGCCAGAATGTTGGTCTGGAAGGCGATGCCGTCAATCACGCTGGTGATATCGCCAATCTTTGCAGAAGCCACTTCGATGGACTGCATGGTGCTGATTGCCTGCGATACTACTTCGCCGCCGCGCGCTGCGGCCGCAGAGGCCTTACTGGCCTGGTCGTTGGCTTCTTCGGCCGATTCATTCGACTGGGTAACGGAGGCGGTTATCTCTTCCACGGCGCTGGCGGTCTCACGCAGGCTGGACGCGGCCTGCTCGGTTCGTCCGGAGAGATCCTGATTGCCTGCCGCAATCTCCTGCGCGGCGTTTTTCACTGAGGCGCTGGCGTCGCGAAGCTGGACCATCACCACCGAGAGCTTATTGCTGAAGGCGTTGAACGCCTGCGCAATTTGCGCCACTTCGTCATCGCCGCTATCCGGCAGACGCTGGGATAGATCGTTGGTGCCGTTGGCAATGCTGTGCATCGCGTCGCGAATGTCGGACAGGCGCTTAAGCAGGCGGGCTATCAAGAGGTGGACAATGGCGCCGCTCAGAAGCGCCAGAATCACCAGCGAGATTGCCGACGCTTTCAGCAAGGAACGCATGCCGGAGGTAGCGTCGCTGCTGTCGAGGGCGACGACCAGCAGCCAGTTCGTGCCCGGCACGGCTGAGGCTATAAAGGTTTTTTCCTCATCATTCAGCGTCCCGTCGACCGGATTACCGCTCTTCAGCGCCGCAAGGTCGATGCCTTTGATCGTCCCGGTAAACGGCTTCAGCGTCAGGGTTGGCTCGTTGGCGGCAATAACCGTGCCGTCGCTGTTCAGGAGCAACCCGCTGCTGGCAGGCGTTGGGTGGATCCCGCGCACGTTCGCCACCACGCTATCCATGGCGACATCGCCCGCTACCACTGCTTTCAGAGTACCATTCTCCTTCACCGGTACGGCAAACGTCACCACCAGCTTCCCGGTCCCGGCATCAACGTAGGGCGCCGTCACAACCGGGCCGTCCGTGCTCACCACCTGCTGATACCAGGGACGCATGGTTGGGTCATAATCCGCCGGGACCCCCGCAGGATCGGAGAATTTCGCCGTCTTGCTGGCGTAGCCTGCGTAGACGTTGGTGAAGCCGCCCGCCTGGGCTAATTGCTTAAACACCGGAACCGGATCGTCAGCCAGCGCGATGCTCTGCGCGGAGGCAATCACCGTCATTTTGCTTTTGACCCAGTCGGCAATCGCCATATTGTGGCTGGCGCTGGTGCTGGTCAGTATATCGCGCTGCGACTGCTGATTATCCTGGCGCGTGACCTGAAAGTTGATAATGGTATTAAGAAGAAGGGCGACGACCATACAGCCTGTCGTCGCCGCAATAATGCGGGCGCGAATGGATCTGAACATAAGTGTAATACCTGCTGTGTTGTTTCCATGCCTATCGGCAATGGCGCAGGTAAACTTGATGCTGAAACCGCGTCCATAAGAAAATAATATTTTTAGCGATTTATTATTAAAAAGTTAATACTTTATCAGCGGTAAGAGTCCATTCAGCCAGTTCAACCAGCGTGCCAATTTCCACGCCATCAATCAGGGGCAGCCCGGTAATGCCGCGACCGTCGGTACAGGTTTTGCACAGCTTGACCGGAACGTTTTGCGCGGTCAGGATCTCCAGCATGTGTTGTATGTTGTAGCCCTCAGCGGGTTTCTGCCCCTTCAGCGCGGCCGTGACGGCATCGGACATCAAAAAGAGGCGCAGCTCCAGCTCACTCTCCTTATCGCGCAGCGCGATTGCCAGGCGCAGACTGTTAAAAAGGGATTCACTGCCGTAGGCCGCACCGTTGGCGACGATCACAATCTTCTGCATGTTGACTCCTGTTCTTTGAAAAGGCACGAATATTGCTTCTCATACCGAAGAATATGTATCGGAGAGAGAAACGATGACAATAGTGGCTGGCAGTTCGCCTGGCGCGACCGAATGGTTCCAGCGTGCAAGAATGCTGCGGGAGGAACAGCTCGGCAGATTAGCGCAGTTGGGCGCACTGGTGAACGGCATCAGTCGACTGGTGCATATGCTACAGTGCGAACGCGGTGCGTCAAATGTCTGGCTCTGCTCGCAGGGTAAATTGTACGGGCCTGAATGCAAGGCCAGCAGGGCTTTGGTGGATGAAAACCTTGCGGCATTGCACCTCCTGTTTAGCGAACCGCTGCCGGGCAGCGCCCTCTGCGAACGTATCGCCAGTGCACTGCACGGCCTTGAAACGCTGACGGTGCTGCGTGATGGCGTTACAGGTCAACGCGTCACCGCGCCGCAGGCGATGGAACACTACAGCCGCATACTGCGGCATCTGCTCAATATCGTACCTCAACTCAGCGACAGCATTGACGATCCGCACATCGCGGGCCGATTTGTGGCCCTTTACAGCCTGATGCAGGGCAAAGAACTTGTGGGACAAGAGCGGGCGTTAGGGGCTATTGGTTTCACCCAGGGATTCTTTGACGATGAAACTCGCCAGCGGCTGGTGGATCGCATTGATGGCCAGCAGGCCTGCTTTGAGGTTTTTATCTCCCATTGCACTCCAGACGTGCAGGAGACGTTTACCCTCAACTGTCAGCCGGGTCTGGAGACTGAAAAACTCAGGCGTGAAGCGTGCACCCGCCAGCCTCCGGCAGATAATGGCGATACCGCTCTCAAATGGTTTGCCCTGCAAACCGCGCGTCTTGAACATCTGCGCACGCTGGAGGAGGTGGCCATTGCCGATCTGATGACGGCAGTTGAGGAGCGTCGCTATAGCGAAAACCTGCACATAGACGATGAGTACGACGATATCCTGGCGCGATTTCCGGATAGACCACTGCTGCCGCTGGTGCGCCAGCAGGCGCGTGAAATTGAGCAACTCTCCCGTCAGCTTGCTTCCCTGCGCGACACGCTGGAGGAGCGCAAGACCATCGACAAGGCCAAAAGCGTGCTAATGACGCATCAGAACATGAGCGAGGAGCAGGCGTGGACAGCCCTGCGCAAAATGGCGATGGATAAAAACCAACGCATGGTGGATATCGCCCGTGCGCTCCTTACGGTGAAAAATCTGTGGAAGATACCCCCTGGGGAGTAGTTGCACAGTCAGTGGGCATTTAATGCCTGATTGAGGTGCGTAAAAGAGCGCTCTCCTTGCAGAAACCCCGTAACGCCGGGGTTAAAAAGCTGGCATCACCTTTGCATTAACAGATTAACTATTTTTGACGATGCGCCAACGGTGGTGCATACGTCTTCGGGATAAAGGCGTCCAGCGGTGCTTCAGCACCGTCGGGCGCTTTTTTTTGCCTTTTTTCAGGAGCAATTATGGCGGATTTGTCGAGACGGCGGTTATTGCAGGCCAGCATGCTGGCGAGTGGTGCGTTGCTGTTGCCGGGTGTCATGCAGGCCGCATGGGCGGCGGGGTCAGATAAGCCGGAGCAGGATACCGTGCGTATCGGGTTTATCCCCCTGACCGATTGCGCGCCAGTGGTTATCGCGGCCCTGAAAGGGTTCGATAAAAAACACGGCATTACCATTGTACCTACTAAAGAGGCGAGCTGGGCGGCGGTGCGCGACAAGCTGGTGGCAGGGGAGCTGGACGCCGCACACATTCTTTACGGCCTGCTGTACGGACTGGAGCTGGGTATCGCGGGCAAGCCGCAGCAGATGGCGAACCTGATGACTCTCAACCAGAACGGTCAGGCCATTACGCTCTCCAGCGATCTGGCGGAGAAGGGCGTTCGTGATCTCGACGGGCTGAAAAAGCTGATTACACAGCAGGCACCGGGAACCTACACCTTCGCGCATACCTTCCCGACGGGGACACACGCTATGTGGCTCTACTACTGGCTGGCCAGTGCGGGCATTAACCCGTTTGACGACGTGCGCACTGTGGTGGTCCCGCCGCCACAGATGGTGATGAACATGCGCATCGGCAACATGGTCGGGTTCTGCGTCGGCGAGCCGTGGAACGCGCGGGCGATTAACGACCGCATCGGGTTTACCGCCGCCACGTCACAGTCCATCTGGGCCGATCACCCGGAAAAGATCCTCGGCACCCGACGCGACTGGGTGGCGAAAAATCCGCACACCGCACGGGCGCTGGTGAGCGCCGTGATGGAAGCCGCGCGCTGGATCGAGGCGTCAGCGGAAAACAAACGTGAAACCGCGCAGATCCTCTCGCGCCGCGCATGGCTCAACTGCAAGGAACAATACCTCACCGGACGCATGCTCGGCGAATACGACAACGGGCTCGGTCAGCGCTGGCAGGATGCGCACCCGATCCGTTTCTTCAATGAGGGTGCCGTGAGCTACCCGTATCTCTCCGACGGCATGTGGTTCTTAACCCAGTTCCGTCGCTGGGGCTTGCTCAACGCCGCGCCGGATTATGCGGGCATCGCACAGCGCATTAACCAGACCGCGGTCTGGCAGGATGCCGCGACCGCCGTGGGCGGCATGTCCACACCGTCATCACCGTATCGCAGCAGTACCCTGATGGACGGCACCGTCTGGAACGGCACCGATCCGGAAGGGTACGCCAACCGCTTCGCCATTCACCGTAAAGGGGCCTGAGTATGCAGCATCTGCAAAATACGCAACCACAAGAGAAGTCAGAGAGCGGGGAAGTGATTGTCCTGCCTCCGCTACAGGTTCGCCGTCGTGCGCCAGCGTTTACGCGTCGGATGAATGAGTTTTTACAGCGCGTCATCCCGGCGCTGCTCGGTCTCGGTCTGCTGGTGGTGCTCTGGCAGCTGGCGGCGATAAACAGTAAAGGTTTCCCGACGCCGCTCAGCACGCTCGATTCGGCCATGACCCTGTTTGCCGATCCGTTTTATCGCGACGGGCCAAACGATATGGGCATTGGCTGGAACGTGCTGGCGTCGTTGCAGCGCGTCGCCATCGGCTTCGGTCTGGCGGCGCTGGCGGGCATTCCGCTGGGCTTTTTGATTGGGCGCTTCACCTTTTTCTCCCGCATGTTCAACCCGCTGATCGCGCTCCTGCGTCCGGTCAGCCCGTTGGCCTGGCTGCCTATCGGCCTGCTGCTGTTCCAGAAAGCGGAGCCCGCGTCGAGCTGGACCATTTTCATCTGCTCCATCTGGCCGATGGTCATTAACACCGCCGAAGGGGTGCGCCGTATTCCGCAGGACTACCTCAACGTGGCCCGGGTGCTGCAACTCTCAGAGTGGACCATCATGCGCCGCATTCTTTTCCCCGCCGTGCTGCCTGCGGTGTTGACCGGGGTACGTCTCTCCATTGGCATTGCCTGGCTGGTGATTGTCGCCGCCGAGATGCTCACCGGAGGTTTAGGCATTGGCTTCTGGATCTGGAATGAGTGGAACAACCTCAACGTCGAAAACATTCTCATCGCCATCGTCATCATTGGCGTGGTCGGGTTGCTGCTGGAGCAGGGGCTGATGCTGATCGCCCGTCGCTTTAGCTGGCAGGAAAAATAAGGAGTGAAGATGAAACCTTTAATTCAGGTCCAGGCCGTGAGCCAGCGTTTTTCCACCGCCAGCGGCGAGTTTCTGGCGCTGCAAAACGTCTCTTTTGATATCCACGAGGGCGAAACCGTCAGTCTGATTGGTCACTCCGGCTGCGGCAAGTCGACGCTGTTAAACCTGATCGCCGGGATCACGCTGCCGACGGAAGGCGGGCTGATTTGCGACAACCGCGAAATCGCCGGGCCGGGGCCTGAGCGTGCGGTAGTGTTTCAGAATCATTCGCTGCTGCCGTGGTTAACCTGCTTCGACAACGTGGCGCTGGCGGTGGATCAGGTCTTCCGTCGCACCATGAGTAAGGCCGAGCGCAAAGAGTGGATTGAGCACAATCTCGACCGGGTGCAGATGGGCCACGCGCTGAATAAGCGCCCCGGGGAGATCTCCGGCGGTATGAAGCAGCGCGTCGGTATTGCCCGGGCGCTGGCAATGAAGCCGAAAGTGCTGCTGATGGATGAGCCGTTTGGCGCGCTCGATGCGCTGACGCGTGCCCATCTTCAGGACTCGGTGATGCAGATCCAGCAGGCGCTGAACACCACCATTGTGCTGATCACCCACGACGTGGACGAGGCGGTACTGCTCTCTGACCGCGTACTGATGATGACCAACGGCCCGGCGGCCACCGTGGGTGAGATCCTGCGCGTCGATCTGCCGCGCCCGCGCAACCGGGTGCAGCTGGCGGACGATAGCCGCTATCACCACATGCGCCAGCAGATCCTCCATTTCCTCTACGAAAAACAGCCGAAAGCGGCGTAATGAGGGGGCACGATGCGACTGGTCATTATCGGTAATGGTATGGCGGCAACCCGGCTGATTGCATCGCTCACCGGGCGTGTGCCCGGTCGTTTTGCTATCACCGTCATCGGTGACGAGCCGGAGCAGGCGTACAACCGCATCCAGCTTTCGCCGGTGCTGAGTGGTGAAAAGCAGGCGGAGCACATCTGTCTGCACGATGAAGACTGGTACACGGCACGAGGCGTGACGGTGCTGCGAGGAGAAACGGTGCTCGCAGTAGACGTTAACGCGCATAAAGTGCGTACCTCTGCTCGCACGCTGGGCTGGGATGCGCTGGTGTTTGCCACCGGGTCTACCCCTGTAGTGCCGCCGATCCCCGGCGGCGATGCGCCGCATGTGTTCACCTTTCGCACCCTGGCAGAGACCCGCGCCATCCAGAACCTCTCCGGTCCGGCGGTAGTGCTGGGCGGTGGCGTACTTGGCGTGGAAGCAGCGGCAGCGCTGGCGCGTAACGGTGACAACGTCACGCTCATCCATCGTGGTCCCTGGCTGATGGAACAGCAGCTGGATCAGCAGGCGGGACTGCTGCTTGAAGAAGCGCTGGCGGCGCGGGGTGTTAGCTGTGAATTCGCCTCTGGCATCGCGGCGATTAACGGCAAGAGCGTGACGCTACTCAACGGGCACAGCGTCACCGCCGCGCGCGTGGTGCTGGCCACGGGTGTACAACCCAACGTTGCGCTGGCAAAAGCCAGCGGCATTCACTGCGCGCGCGGCATCGTGGTGGATCACCAGATGCAAACCTCCGTGCCGGATATCTACGCCATCGGCGAGTGCTGCGAAATTGACGGCCAGACATTTGGCCTGGTCGCCCCCTGTCTGGCGCAGGCGGATATTCTCGCCGCGCGGCTGGCCGGGGAGGTCACCGCGCCGTTTACCCGGACCGACAACGGCGTGCGTCTTAAGGTGACCGGTGTGGAGCTGTTCAGCCTCGGACGCGCGACGGCGCAGGCGGACGATGTGGTATGGAGTTCATGGGATCCGCTGACCCGTCACTATCGACGATTACTGATCCATCAGGGGGCGCTGGCTGGCGTGCTGCTGCTGGGTGACTGCCGCAGCGCGGCAACCTTTACCGATTTACTGGCAACGGCTGCGCCCGCCCACGCGGACTGGCTGTTCGATCGTTTCACAACGCAACCGCAGGTTGCAGGACAGAACGCTATGACAAAACCTACTCTGGTGGTGGTTGGGCACGGTATGGTCGGCCATCATTTCCTCGAAGACTGCGTTAACCGCAATTTGCATCAGCAGTATCAGATTATTGTTTTTGGCGAAGAGCGCTATGCGGCCTATGACCGCGTGCATCTGTCGGAATATTTTGGCGGACGCAGCGCGGACTCGCTCTCGCTGGTGGCGGGGGAGTTCTTTGCCGATAACGGTATAGAGCTGCGCCTCTCGCAGCAGATTGTCGCTATCGATCGTGATGCACACGTTGTGCGTACCGCCAGCGGCCATGAAACCCACTGGGATAAGCTGGTGCTGGCGACCGGCTCGTACCCGTTCGTACCGCCCGTTCCGGGCAGCGATCTGCCGGGTTGTTTTGTCTACCGCACCCTCGACGATCTGGACAACATTGCGGCCCATGCGGCAGGCTCTCGCCGCGGCGTGGTAATTGGCGGCGGCCTGCTGGGGCTGGAGGCGGCGAATGCGCTTAAGCAGCTAGGGCTGGAAACCCACGTGGTGGAGTTTGCGCCGAACCTGATGGCGGTGCAGCTCGACAGCGACGGTGCGGCAATGCTGCGCAGGAAAATTGAGGCGCTGGGCGTAGGGGTACACACCAGTAAATCGACGACGGAGATTGCCACCGCAGACGACGGGCTGGTGCTGCGTTTTGCCGAGGGTGAACAGCTGGAAACGGACATGGTCGTCTTCTCTGCCGGTATTCGTCCGCAGGACGCGCTGGCGCGCAACAGCGGGCTGGCTATTGGCGAGCGCGGCGGGATCTGTATTGACGACGGCTGCCGGACCTCCGATCCGGACGTGCTTGCCATCGGGGAATGCGCGCTGTGGGAGGGGAAAATCTTTGGCCTGGTGGCACCGGGCTACCAGATGGCGCGCGTGGCCGCCGCTGTGCTGGCGGGTGAGGAGAAGCGCTTCACCGGCGCGGATATGAGTACCAAACTCAAGTTGCTGGGTGTGGATGTGGCGTCGTTTGGCGATGCCCACGGGCGCACGCCGGGGGCGCTGAGCTACCAGTGGACGCACGGGCCGCAGCAAATCTACAAAAAAATTGTGGTCAGTCACGACAGCAAAACCCTGCTGGGTGGCGTGTTGGTGGGCGATGCCAGCGAATACGCCACGCTGGTGCAGATGATGCTTAACGGCATCAGTCTGCCAAAAGAGCCGGAAACGCTGATCTTACCCGCGTCGTCAGGCTGCACGCCAAAAGCGCTGGGCGTGGCGGCGCTGCCGGAAAGCGCGCAGATCTGTTCGTGTCATAACGTCAGCAAAGGGGATATCTGCCTGGCGGTAAGCGCGGGCGCAACGGATATCGGCGCCATTAAGCAGTGCACCAAAGCGGCGACCGGCTGCGGAGGTTGTAGCGCGCTGGTGAAGCAGGTGATGGAGTTCCAGCTTGCGGAGCAGGGCGTGGAGGTGAAAAAAGATATCTGTGAGCACTTCCCGTACTCGCGTCAGGAGATATACCACCTGGTGCGCGTCAACCATATCCGCACCTTCGACCAGCTTATCAGCCGTTACGGACAAGGGCACGGCTGTGAGATCTGTAAACCGCTGGTGGGATCAGTGCTGGCCTCCTGCTGGAACGAATACCTGCTGAAACCGGCGCATCTGCCGCTGCAGGACACCAACGACCGCTACTTTGCCAATATTCAGAAGGATGGAACGTATTCCATCGTGCCGCGCATGCCTGCCGGGGAAGTGACGGCCGACGGGCTGATCGCCATCGGCCAGATTGCGAAACGCTATAGCCTTTACAGCAAAATCACCGGCGGACAGCGTATTGACCTGTTTGGCGCCACGCTCGAACAATTGCCGGAAATCTGGCAGGCGCTGGTGGAGGCCGGATTTGAGACCGGTCATGCGTACGGGAAATCCCTGCGCACGGTGAAATCCTGCGTCGGGTCGACCTGGTGTCGCTATGGCGTGCAGGACTCCACCGGCCTTGCGGTCAAACTGGAGCATCGCTACAAGGGGTTACGTGCGCCGCACAAAATCAAAATGGCGGTCTCCGGCTGTACCCGTGAGTGCGCAGAGGCGCAGAGCAAAGACGTGGGGGTGATTGCCACGGACAAGGGCTGGAACCTTTATCTGTGCGGCAACGGCGGGATGAAGCCGCGCCACGCGGATCTCTTTGCCAGCGATCTGGACGACGAAACGCTGATCCGCACCGTTGACCGTTTCCTGATGTTCTACATTCGCACGGCAGATCGTCTGCAACGCACCAGTACCTGGATGGATAACCTGGAAGGCGGCCTCGACTATCTGCGCGAGGTGATCCTGAACGACAGCCTTGGGATCGCCCACGAGCTGGAGCAGGAGATGGCCCGGGTGGTGGAGACCTATCAGTGCGAATGGCAAACCACCCTCAACGATCCTGATCGCCTGGCGCTGTTCCGCACCGCGGTGAATGTCCCTGCCGCGGCGGAGAGCAAGCGCTGGCAGGAAATTTGCGGCATCAATGATATCCCCGAGCAGGCGGGCATCGGCGCGCGGCTTGGCCGAAAACCGATTGCGCTGTTCCGCTTTGGAACGTCCGTTTATGCCCTGGACGACCTGGAGCCGGGCAGCAGCGCGAACGTGCTTTCGCGCGGCATCCTTGGCGATGCAGCGGGCGAGCCGGTGGTGATTTCCCCGCTTTACAAGCAGCGCATACGTCTGCGCGATGGATGTCAGGTGGAGAACGGCGAACCCGTGGTGCGCGCCTGGCCGGTAAAAATTGAAAACGGCAAGGTTTGGGTTGGAAGCCAAGAGCTGGTGATGCGTGCGGAGGCCTCATGACGGAAACCCGTACAACGTGCCCTTACTGCGGGGTGGGCTGCGGCGTGGTCGCCAGTGTGGAAGATGGCGCGGTAAGCGTTCGTGGGGATGAAACTCATCCGGCGAACTTTGGCCGCCTGTGCGTAAAAGGATCTGCCCTCGGGGAAACGACGGGGTTGCAGGGACGTCTGCTGCGCCCGGTTGTTGACGGCATGGAGGTGGCATGGCCGCAGGCGCTGGGTGAAGCGGGCGAGCGGCTACGGAAGATCATCAACGAATGGGGGCCGCAGGCGGTGGCGTTTTATGCCTCCGGCCAGCTGTTGACCGAGGATTACTATGCGGCCAACAAGCTGATGAAAGGCTTTATCGGGGCGGCGAACATTGATACCAACTCGCGGCTGTGCATGTCGTCAGCGGTGGTGGGCTACAAACGCGCCTTCGGTGAAGACATTGTGCCGTGCAGCTACGAGGACGTGGAAAACAGCGATCTGGTGGTACTCGTTGGCTCAAACGCGGCCTGGACGCATCCGGTGCTGTATCAGCGGCTGGTGCAGGCAAAACGCAGTAACCCGCAGATGAAAGTGGTCGTGATCGATCCGCGCAAAACCGCCACCTGCGATGTCGCTGACCTGCATCTGGCGCTTAAGCCCGGCAGCGATGCCGGGCTGTTTGTGGGGTTGCTCAATTTGATTCAGGGGAGCGGCGAGTGGCCGATTCCTCACGTGGCCGCGTTTTGCGATCTGCCTTCAGACGAGATTGGCACCTTCTACGACTGGTTTGTCACTGCGCCACGCGCGATCACGCTCTACACCATGGGGATCAACCAGTCCTCCAGCGGCAGCGACAAGTGTAACGCCATCATTAACGTGCATCTTGCCAGCGGGAAGTTCAACCGTTCGGGCTGCGGCCCGTTTTCGCTGACCGGACAGCCAAACGCCATGGGCGGGCGGGAAGTGGGTGGGCTGGCGAACCAGCTGGCGGCGCACATGAACTTCGAGCCGGACGATCTTTCGCGCGTGGCGCGTTTCTGGGGAACCGAGCGGCTGGCACAAACGCCGGGGCTGATGGCGGTAGAGCTGTTTGACGCGATTGCCCGCGGCGAGGTGAAGGCAGTGTGGATCATGGGCACCAATCCTGCCGTGTCACTTCCCGACAGCCACGCGGTGTGCCAGGCCCTGGCAGCCTGCCCGCTGGTTATAGTATCTGAGGTGATGCAGGAGACGGACACCAGCCGGTTTGCTCATATCCGTTTTCCCGCCCTGGGCTGGGGCGAAAAAGACGGAACGGTGACCAATTCCGAGCGGCGTATTTCGCGCCAGCGCGCGTTTCTGCCTGCGCCGGGCGAGGCCAGACCGGACTGGTGGATCATCGCCCGGATCGCAGAGCAGCTCGGTTATGGCGATGCCTTCGCCTGGGAACACCCTCATGAGATATTTTGTGAACATGCGGCGCTGACGGCGTTTGAAAATAACGGCGAACGGGCGCTAAACCTGCGCGAACTGGCGTCGCTGTCGCGAGAGGCGTGGGACGAGCTGGCGCCTTATCAGTGGCATGCCGGTGATTTCCCGCAAAGAAATCTTGTACCGGTTGATCCTTTCTCACATGGGGCAGGCGTCGACGAATTGTACCCCTTGATACTGAATACCGGGCGGATCCGCGATCAGTGGCACACCATGACGCGCACGGGGTATGTTCCGCGCCTGATGCAGCATATCGATGAGCCTTTTATTGAGATGAACGCAACCGATGCGGCGCGCGCGGGGCTGACTGACGGCCAGCTGGCGCGGATAAGTTCCCCGCGCGGGGTCATGGTTGCCAGAGTACGTATCTCTACCGCACAGCGTGCGGGCGAGCTGTTTGCGCCGATGCACTGGAACGCGCAGTTTGCCCGGCAGGGGAAGGTCAACGCGCTGGTGGAAGGGCGGGTTGATGCCTGGTCCGGCCAGCCGGAGAGTAAACAAACCGCGGTGAGGATCCTGCCCTGGCTACCCGCCTGGCAGGGGGAGCTGTATGCCCGCGAGTTGCCAGCGCTGCCGCTGTCGGTCTGCTGGTGGCGTAAAGCCTCACGTCTGACGGTGGCGGGGGAGCAGCCGTTGCTGTCGTGGGTCATGGCGTACGCCAGCGGTCGGGGCTGGCAGTTACAGGTGGCACAGACGGGAGAACGCAGCAGCGTGCTCGCCTGGCATCACGGCGAGCTGATGCTGGGCTACTGGGAGGGCCAGACGCTGCCGGCGCTGGCGCATGCGTTTATTGAAGAAGCCTTTGCTGCTGCGCCCGTACAACTCGCTGAACGCCACGCGCTGCTGCAGGGACAACGGCCGGGCGAAGATGCCGATCCCGGGCGAATTATCTGTAGCTGCTTTAGCGTGGGTGAAAATACGATACGTAAGGCGATAGCCGGAGGCTGTAATTCTGCCGCAGCGCTGGGCGTGAAGCTGCGTTGCGGTACGAACTGCGGCTCCTGCCTGCCGGAGCTGAAAGGGTTGTTGGGATAATAGTGTAAAGGCGTCAGGTGGCGGCTTCGCACCGGCACGAATTTGTAGGTCGGGTAAGGCGAAGCCGCCTCCCGACAATTCTGTTCAGGATATTCCTGAAATTTCTGTTAAGACTGGTTTTCAGGGCTTATGGCGTTAACATAATAAGTGTTTGTTCATAAACACAGGTTCTGATTGACGACGTTGAAGGCTGTATCGTCCCGCATCCGTTTTTTGCTGTTACTCCCCCTTTTTACGGCTGGAGCCGTTCACGGTGCGCCGAAATCCTTCGTGCAGCAGGCGCAAAATCCGTTTGATAACAACGGCGATAGTCTGCCGGATCTCGGTATGGCGCAACCGACTACCGAAGGCGAAAAGCACCTGGCTGAAATGGCAAAGGCCTTCGGTGAAGCCAGTATGATCGATAACGGCCTGACGGCCGGGCAGCAGGCGCGACAGTTCGCGTTTGGCAAGGTGCGGGATGCCGTCAGCGGGGAAGTCAACGAGCAGATCGAATCCTGGCTTTCCCCCTGGGGTAACGCCAATGTCAATGTACTGGTGGATGACGACGGTAACTTTAACGGCAGCAGCGGAAGCTGGTTTATCCCCTGGAGCGACAACACCCGCTATCTGAGCTGGAGCCAGCTTGGCCTGACGCAGCAGACAGACGGGCTGGTGAGCAACGTCGGGATCGGGCAGCGCTGGGTTGCCGGAAACTGGCTGCTGGGCTACAACACCTTTTACGACAACCTGCTGGAAGACAACCTGCAACGTGCCGGACTGGGCGCAGAGGCGTGGGGCGAAAACCTTCGCCTGTCGGCCAATTACTACCAGCCGTTCGCTGGCTGGCAGCCGCGTTCCGACATCCGGGAGCAGCGCATGGCGCGCGGGTACGACGTAACGGCCAAAGCCTGGCTTCCCTGGTTTCATCACCTGAACACCAGCGTCAGCTTTGAACAGTATTTTGGCGATAACGTCGATCTGTTTAACAGCGGTACGGGGTATCACAACCCGGTTGCGGTCAACCTGGGGCTGAACTATACCCCCGTTCCGCTGGTCACCCTGACGGCTGCCCATAAGCAGGGGGAGAGCGGCGTTAGCCAGAATAACCTCGGGCTGAAGCTCAACTATCGCTTTGGCGTGCCGCTGGCGAAACAGCTTTCCGCCGGGGAAGTGGCGGCGACGCGCTCGCTGCGGGGCAGCCGCTATGATTCACCTGAGCGTGATAATCTGCCCGTGATGGAATTCCGTCAGCGTAAAACCCTCTCGGTCTATCTGGCCACGCCGCCGTGGGATCTTAAGCCAGGCGAAACTGTGATGCTGAAGCTGCAAATTCGCAGCACGCACGGTATCCGTCAGATCCACTGGCTGGGTGATACCCAGGCGCTCAGCCTGACCTCACCGGCAAACAGCAACAGCAGCGATGGCTGGAGCATAATCATGCCCGCCTGGAACGACGCGGAAGGGACGAAAAACGAATGGCGGCTTACGGCCGTGGTGGAAGATAAGGATGGGCAGCGTGTCTCCTCCAATGAGATCACGCTTTCCGTGGTGCAACCGCTCGTCGCAATGCCTGCCGACGATCCACGGTGGAAGTTGCTGCCGGATGAGTAAGTTAAAAAATGCGCTCCTGATGCACCCAGACGGCGGCTTCGACGCGGGATTTTAACTTCATTTTCTTCAGCATGTGTTTGACATGCACTTTGACCGTGCTCTCGGTGATGTCCAGACGGCGGGCGATCATTTTGTTCGGCAGACCCTGAGCAATCAGCTTCAGAATGTCGCGCTCGCGCGGGGTCAACTGGCTGACGTCACGGTCAGACGTGGCGCGGTTCGCACGCAGGCTGGCGGCCAGTACCGGCGTTAACGCTTCACTCAGCACCATCTCGCCTGCGGCAGCCTGTTGCAGCGCCTTGAGCAGATCTTCCGGCTCCATATCTTTCAGCAGATAGCCGTCTGCCCCTCGCTTGAGGGCGGTGACCACGTCTTCTTCATGGTTTGAGACGCTGAAGACCACCACCCGGCCAGAGAGGGATTTCTCCCGCAGCTTGTCGAGGGTTTCCAGGCCATTCATGCCCGGCATGTTGAGATCGAGCAAGATCAAATCAGGATCGAGCGATTCGGCAAGTTCAATACCCTGTTCGCCGTTGCTGGCTTCCCCGACGACGGTGATATCGGGCGCCATGCTGACAAGCTGTTTAACGCCAGTGCGCAGCATCGGATGATCGTCAATCAACAGGATAGATGCCGGTTCCTGATTAGTCATGGTTTTCTCCTTGAGCAGTTATGAGGGGCTTTTCGGGTATAAAGGTGACCACGACTTCGGTGCCACCTGACTCTCCCCGGCGAACCTGGCAATCACCGCGCAGGCTTTGCGCGCGGTCTCGCATGATGATTAAACCATAATGGTTCGTTCGTTCGGCATTTTCCGGCACGCCGCGGCCGTTATCCTGAACCCTGAGCTTCACCTGATTATCCTGGCAGCTGACGGTGACCGTGACGGCCGTCGCCTCGGCATGCTTGAGCACGTTGCTCAGGGCTTCACGGGCAATTTGCAGCAGATGGATCGCCTGGTGAGAGGGGACAAAACGCGGTGGCAACTGGTAATCCAGCTTCACCGGGAAGCCCAGCCTGGCACTAAACTCCTGACAGCTGGACTCCAGCGCAGGGCGTAGCCCCGGCTCGGTGAGCTGTAAACGGAAGGTGGTCAGCAGCTCGCGAAGCTGAATCCACGAGGTGTTAAGCTCGTTGCGGATCTGGCTGAGCAGCTGTTTGCTGCTCTCGGGCATGCCTTCGTCCTGCATTTGCAGGCAACTCACCTGCATCTTCATGCAGGAGAGGGACTGGGCGATGGAGTCGTGCAGCTCGCGAGCGATGGTGGCGCGCTCCTCCATCACGATCAGCTGCTGCTGTTTTTCCTGGTGACGGTCGAGCGCCAGCGTGGCCGTGAGCTGCTCTACAAGAGTATCGACCAGCTGCTGCTGGTCGTGGCTCAGGTGACGTCCGGCGGGCAGGGTGGCCAGCAAAATACCGTACTGGGTATGGCTGTCCATCAGCCGCCACTTGAGGGTCGTGCCGCTGGTGGTAAGCGGCGGCAAGCCGCGCGGGCACAGATGACACCCTTTATCGTCGCAGGAGACGTCCGACTGACAGGTAAATTCCTGATGGTTTTCCTCATCTTCAACGTCATAAACCCGTAGCTCAAGATCGTGGAGCAGAGTCAGGTTTTGCAGGCCGTTCAGTACCGGCGAGAGACGCTCGCAAAGCGGTACCTGCATATGCAGGCGACGGTTCGCCTGCCAGAGGAAAGAGAGGATCTCGTTTTTCTGCTCAAGCCCGGCGGTTTTCTCCTGGACGCGTTTTTCCAGTACCGCGTAGCTTTCAGATAGCTCCGCCGACATGGTGTTGAGCGCCTCGCCGAGCATCGCCATTTCGTTGCGCCCGCTGATGTGCGTGCGTTGGGTAAAATCGCGCTGTGTGACGGCGCGGGCCATCGCCAGGAGTTGCTTCCAGGGGTTAAGCAACCGCGCGCGCAGCCAGATAACCGTGAAAATCAGCAGCAAACCCATAAACAGCGCCATTGCGCGGTGAACCATCACTACGCGGTCAATGCGTAACTCTGTGGTGCGATCGAACGAGGAGACGAGATGATCGATGCGTGACACAAACCCGGCGACATCCTGGGCGACCGTTTCCCGGTCTTCCGCCCGCTTTAACCCGGGCTCCAGCTGGGTATGCCAGTAGCCCTGAAGCGCCTTAAGCTGAGATTGCTGGCCGTCACGGATGGCGGCTCTTTCCAGTTCAGGGCTGAATGCGGTACGCTCCATTTCGTCGATAAGCGGTTGGTCAGCCTGCGTCAGCGGCACCGACGCCAGCAGCCGGTAACTCTGCATACGTAGCGAGCCTGCCTCGTTGATGGCATGCGCATTACCCTGCACACCCTGTACCAGCCAGCCAGAAATAGCCATGCCGGTCACACCGATAGCGGTGGACAGCAGAACAATAAGCGCCAGCTGGTTAACCAGCGTCAGCGGAGATAAACATCTTTTTAACATAGAGTTGCCGGGCTCCTGACGTGACCTGATTGCAGGAATGGCGCTATTCTGGTGCATACCCTGGAGTATACCCATACCAATAAAGGATTACCTCTAAATTGCCAGAGAGGTAACGGTTAGTGGGTGGACGAAGCAGGGATGCGTCAGCACCGTGAAAAACCACACCTTTTTTACGTTTTGCATCTACTCATTAAGAGTGATGGCTTTTTTTTCGCCGCAAAACCTCCCACTTTTCCTTTGATTTATATCAACTTACCGCCGCCCTAAAGCCCTAATGTTTGCAGCATCATTCGAGAATCAGAGGTGTCTATGAGTCACTCTTCCGCTCCCGAAAGGGAAACTGGTGCCGTTATTACAGACTGGCGTCCAGAGGATCCGGCGTTCTGGCAACAGCGCGGCCACCGTATAGCAAGTCGTAATCTGTGGATTTCCGTGCCATGTCTGTTACTGGCGTTTTGCGTCTGGATGTTGTTCAGTGCGGTTGCGGTTAACCTGCCAAAAGTGGGCTTTACCTTTACCACCGATCAACTGTTTATGTTGACTGCGTTGCCGTCGCTTTCAGGCGCACTGCTGCGCGTTCCTTACGCGTTTATGGTGCCGGTCTTTGGTGGTCGTCGCTGGACGGCTTTCAGTACCGGGATCATGATCGTGCCGTGCGTGTGGCTCGGTTTTGCGGTGCAGGATACCTCTACACCGTTTAGCGTGTTCGTGATTATCTCTCTGCTGTGCGGCTTTGCGGGGGCGAACTTTGCGTCCAGTATGGCAAACATCAGCTTCTTCTTCCCGAAAGCGAAGCAGGGTGGTGCGCTGGGCATTAACGGCGGTCTGGGTAACATGGGCGTGAGCGTGATGCAGCTGATTGCTCCGCTGGCGATCTCGGTCTCCATCTTTGCGGCGTTTGGCGGCGGCGGTGTGACGCAGCCCGACGGTTCAGTGCTGTTCCTGCAAAATGCCTCCTGGATTTGGGTACCGTTCCTGGTGGTCTTTACCCTGGCGGCATGGTTCTTCATGAACGACCTGTCCGCGTCCAAAGCGTCCCTGAGCGAGCAGCTGCCGGTTCTGAAACGTGGCCACCTGTGGGTAATGGCACTGCTGTATCTGGCGACCTTCGGCTCGTTCATCGGTTTCTCCGCAGGCTTTGCCATGCTGTCGAAAACCCAGTTCCCGGACGTACAGATCCTTCAGTTTGCCTTCTTCGGTCCGTTTATTGGCGCGCTGGCACGTTCGCTGGGCGGGATGATCTCCGACCGTCTGGGCGGAACGCGCGTTACGCTGGTGAACTTTGTATTGATGGCCATCTTCTGTGCGCTGCTGTTCCTGACGCTGCCTGCGGGTGGTGAGGGAGGTAACTTCTTTGCCTTCTTCGGCGTCTTCATGGTGCTGTTCCTGACCGCCGGGCTGGGCAGTGCGTCTACTTTCCAGATGATCTCTGTCATCTTCCGCAAGCTGACCATGGACCGCGTGAAAGCGCAGGGCGGGAGCGACGAGCAGGCGATGCGTGAAGCCGCTACCGATACCGCTGCGGCGCTTGGGTTTATCTCTGCGATTGGCGCGATTGGCGGCTTCTTTATTCCAAAAGCGTTCGGTATCTCACTGGATCTGACCGGCTCTCCGGCGGGTGCGATGAAGGTATTCCTCGTCTTCTATATCGCCTGTGTGGTTATCACCTGGCTGGTATATGGCCGTAATACCAAGAAAAACAAGTAAGCTTGATTATCCGTTTGCGCGGCCTGAGTGCCGCGCTTTTTTTAATCGCTTAATAGTTACAACATACTAATAGCGTTTCCCGTAGTCGCACACAGGTAACGCTGTGATCCCCATCGCTTTACAGGTGTCTCTACCCCTTAATACCTTAGATGTTAAATTTTGCTCCACTTATTGTACGATAAATAAAATATATCCATATAAATCATTAAGTTAAAAAATATTAATAGCTACCGCTTTGGTGGTATTTGATCTAATACCCCCCCTCAGAGACCCCCTCCGTCTTGATCGTTATCAATTCTCACCATCTTTCATAGCGTTACCTTCGCTGCAAATCAGCAATGTCGATTTAGAGAGCCACAGGCTCCACACAGGAGATACCCGATGAGCAAATTTTTGGACCGGTTTCGCTACTTCAAACAGAAGGGTGAAACTTTTGCCGATGGGCACGGCCAGGTTCTGGATACCAACCGGGACTGGGAAGACGGTTACCGTCAACGCTGGCAGCATGACAAAGTTGTCCGTTCTACCCACGGTGTAAACTGCACTGGCTCATGTAGCTGGAAGATTTTCGTTAAAAACGGTCTGGTGACCTGGGAAATGCAGCAGACCGACTATCCGCGTACCCGTCCGGATATGCCGAACCATGAACCGCGCGGCTGCCCGCGTGGGGCCAGCTACTCCTGGTATCTCTACAGCGCCAACCGTTTGAAATACCCGCTGATGCGTAAACGCCTGATGAAAATGTGGCGTGAAGCGAAAGTGCAGCACAGCGATCCGGTTGATGCCTGGGCATCCATCATCGAGGACGCCGACAAAGCGAAAAGCTTCAAACAGGCGCGTGGTCGCGGTGGTTTCGTTCGTTCTTCCTGGAAAGAGGTGAACGAGCTGATTGCGGCCTCCAACGTCTATACCGTGAAAACTTACGGTCCTGACCGCGTGGCAGGCTTCTCGCCAATCCCGGCAATGTCGATGGTCTCTTACGCCTCCGGCGCGCGCTACCTTTCACTTATCGGCGGTACCTGTCTGAGCTTCTACGACTGGTACTGCGACCTGCCGCCAGCGTCGCCGCAGACCTGGGGCGAACAGACCGACGTGCCGGAGTCCGCTGACTGGTACAACTCCAGCTACATCATCGCCTGGGGCTCTAACGTTCCGCAGACCCGTACCCCTGATGCGCACTTCTTTACCGAAGTACGTTACAAAGGGACCAAAACCGTTGCCGTGACCCCGGACTACGCCGAAATCGCCAAACTGTGCGACCTGTGGCTGGCACCGAAACAGGGTACTGATGCCGCCATGGCGCTGGCGATGGGCCACGTCATGTTGCGTGAATTCCACCTCGACAAGCCAAGCCAGTATTTCACCGATTACGTGCGTCGCTACACCGACATGCCAATGCTGGTGATGCTTGAAGAGCGTGACGGCTATTACGCCGCTGGCCGTATGCTGCGTGCTGCGGATCTTGTGGACGCGCTGGGTCAGGAAAACAACCCGGAGTGGAAAACGGTCGCCTGCAACAGCAACGGCGAGCTGGTGGCGCCAAACGGTTCTATCGGCTTCCGCTGGGGAGAAAAAGGCAAATGGAACCTGGAACAGCGTAACGGCACCACGGGTGAAGAGACAGAACTTCGCCTCAGCATGCTGGGCAGCCAGGACGAAATCGCCGATGTCGGCTTCCCGTACTTTGGTGGTGAAGGTTCCGAGCACTTCAACAAGGTTGAGCTGCAAAACGTTCTGATGCACAAACTGCCGGTTAAGCGCCTGCAACTGGCGGACGGTTCTACCGCTCTGGTCACTACGGTCTACGATCTGACCATGGCGAACTATGGCCTGGAGCGCGGTCTGAACGACGAAAACTGCGCGACCAGCTATGACGACGTGAAGGCTTATACACCAGCCTGGGCGGAGCAGATCACCGGTGTGCCACGCGCCCAAATCACCCGTATCGCCCGCGAATTTGCGGAAAACGCAGACAAAACTCACGGTCGCTCCATGATCATCGTCGGTGCCGGTCTGAACCACTGGTATCACCTCGATATGAACTATCGCGGCCTGATCAACATGCTGATCTTCTGCGGCTGCGTCGGGCAGAGCGGCGGCGGCTGGGCGCACTACGTGGGCCAGGAAAAACTGCGTCCGCAGACCGGCTGGCAGCCGCTGGCGTTTGCCCTTGACTGGCAGCGTCCGGCTCGTCACATGAACAGCACCTCCTACTTCTATAACCACTCCAGCCAGTGGCGCTACGAGACGGTGACCGCGCAGGAGCTGCTGTCGCCGATGGCGGATAAATCCCGCTACAGCGGCCATCTGATTGACTTCAACGTGCGCGCTGAACGCATGGGCTGGCTGCCGTCTGCACCGCAGTTGGGCACTAACCCGCTGCGCATTGCGGAAGCGGCGAAGAAAGCGGGCATGTCACCGGTGGACTACACCGTGAAATCGCTGAAGGATGGCTCAATCCGTTTTGCGGCAGAACAGCCTGAGAACGGCAAAAACCATCCGCGTAACCTGTTCATCTGGCGCTCCAACCTGCTGGGTTCGTCCGGTAAAGGCCATGAGTACATGCTGAAATACCTGCTCGGTACCGAAAACGGTATTCAGGGTAAGGATCTCGGCAAGCAGGGCGGCGTGAAGCCGGAAGAAGTTGAATGGAAAGACAACGGTCTGGACGGCAAGCTGGATCTGGTGGTAACGCTGGACTTCCGTCTGTCCAGTACCTGCCTGTACTCCGATATCGTGCTGCCTACCGCCACCTGGTACGAAAAAGACGACATGAATACGTCGGATATGCATCCGTTTATTCATCCGCTGTCTGCGGCCGTTGACCCGGCGTGGGAATCAAAAAGCGACTGGGAAATCTATAAAGACATCGCGAAGAAATTCTCCGAAGTCTGTGTAGGGCACCTGGGCAAAGAGACCGACGTGGTGACGCTGCCAATCCAGCACGACTCCGCTGCCGAACTGGCGCAGCCGCTTGACGTGAAGGACTGGAAAAAAGGCGAATGCGACCTGATCCCGGGCGTGACCGCGCCGCACATTATTCCGGTTGAACGTGATTACCCGGCAACGTACGAGCGCTTTACCTCTATCGGTCCGCTGATGGAGAAGATCGGTAACGGCGGTAAAGGCATCGCCTGGAATACCCAGAGCGAAATGGACCTGCTGCGCAAGCTCAATTACACCAAAGCAGACGGCCCGGCCAAAGGCCAGCCAATGCTGAACACGGCAATTGATGCAGCGGAAATGATCCTGACCCTGGCACCGGAAACCAATGGCCACGTGGCGGTGAAAGCGTGGGCGGCTCTGAGTGAATTTACCGGCCGTGACCATACGCATCTGGCGAAGAATAAAGAAGAAGAGAAAATCCGCTTCCGCGATATTCAGGCTCAGCCGCGCAAGATTATCTCCAGCCCGACCTGGTCTGGTCTGGAAGATGAACATGTCTCCTATAACGCCGGATACACCAACGTTCACGAACTGATCCCATGGCGCACGCTCTCTGGCCGTCAGTCTCTGTATCAGGATCACCAGTGGATGCGTGACTTCGGTGAAAGCCTGCTGGTTTACCGTCCGCCAATCGATACCCGCTCCGTGAAAGCGGTGATGGGGGCGAAATCAAACGGTAACCCTGAGAAGGCGCTGAACTTCCTGACGCCGCACCAGAAGTGGGGTATCCACTCCACCTACAGCGACAACCTGCTGATGCTGACGCTGTCGCGCGGGGGGCCGATTGTCTGGATGAGCGAAGCGGACGCCAAAGATTTGGGTATCGAAGATAACGACTGGATCGAAGTGTTCAACAGCAACGGTGCCCTGACGGCACGTGCGGTGGTGAGCCAGCGTGTACCAGCCGGGATGACCATGATGTACCACGCGCAGGAACGTATCGTTAACCTGCCGGGTTCAGAGATCACCGAGCAGCGCGGCGGTATTCACAACTCTGTGACCCGTATTACGCCGAAACCGACGCATATGATCGGCGGCTATGCCCAGCTGGCCTACGGCTTTAACTACTACGGCACTGTAGGATCAAACCGCGATGAGTTCGTGGTGGTACGTAAGATGAAGAATATTAACTGGTTAGATGGCGAAGGTAATGACCAGGTACAGGAGAGCGTAAAATGAAAATTCGTTCACAAGTCGGCATGGTGCTGAATCTGGATAAATGCATCGGCTGTCATACCTGCTCAGTCACCTGTAAAAACGTCTGGACCAGCCGTGAAGGTATGGAGTACGCCTGGTTCAACAACGTGGAAAGTAAGCCGGGCACCGGCTTCCCGACCGACTGGGAAAACCAGGAGAAGTGGAAGGGTGGCTGGATCCGTAAAATCAACGGCAAACTGCAACCGCGCATGGGTAACCGTGCGATGCTGCTCGGTAAAATCTTTGCTAACCCGCATCTGCCGGGCATCGACGATTACTACGAGCCGTTTGATTACGACTATCAGAACCTGCACAACGCGCCGGAAAGCAAACACCAGCCGATCGCCCGTCCTCGCTCGCTGATCACCGGTAAGCGCATGGACAAAATTACCAGCGGTCCAAACTGGGAGGAAATTCTGGGCGGCGAGTTCGAAAAACGCGCCAAAGACCAGAACTTCGAGAACATGCAGAAGGCGATGTACGGCCAGTTCGAAAACACTTTCATGATGTATCTGCCGCGCCTGTGCGAACACTGCCTTAACCCGGCGTGCGTTGCGACCTGCCCAAGCGGCGCCATCTACAAGCGTGAAGAAGATGGCATTGTGCTGATCGACCAGGACAAGTGCCGCGGCTGGCGTATGTGCATCACCGGCTGCCCGTACAAAAAAATCTACTTTAACTGGAAGAGCGGTAAGTCTGAGAAGTGTATCTTCTGCTACCCGCGTATCGAAGCCGGTATGCCGACCGTCTGCTCAGAGAGCTGCGTAGGGCGTATCCGCTACCTCGGCGTGCTGCTGTACGACGCGGATGCGATTGAAAATGCCGCAAGCACCGAGAACGAGAAAGATCTGTATCAGCGTCAGCTGGACGTCTTCCTCGATCCGAACGATCCGAAGGTGATCGAGCAGGCGCTGAAAGACGGTATTCCGCAGAGCGTGATTGACGCCGCACAGCAGTCCCCGGTGTACAAAATGGCGATGGACTGGAAGCTGGCGCTGCCGCTGCACCCGGAATACCGCACGTTGCCGATGGTCTGGTACGTGCCGCCTCTGTCTCCTATTCAGTCTGCGGCTGACGCAGGTGAACTGGGCAGCAACGGCATTCTGCCGGACGTGGAAAGCCTGCGTATTCCGGTTCAGTATCTGGCCAACCTGCTCACCGCAGGGGATACCCAGCCGGTGCTGCTGGCGCTGAAACGTATGCTGGCGATGCGTCACTTCAAACGTGCGGAAACCGTTGACGGCGTTAACGATACCCGCGCGCTGGAAGAGGTCGGCCTGACCGAAGCGCAGGCGCAGGAGATGTACCGCTATCTGGCAATCGCTAACTACGAAGATCGTTTCGTGGTGCCGAGCAGTCACCGCGAGCTGGCTCGCGAGGCCTTCCCGGAGAAAAGTGGGTGTGGCTTTACCTTTGGCGACGGTTGCCACGGCTCAGACAGCAAATTCAACCTGTTCAACAGCCGCCGCATCGACGCGATGGATGTGACCAGCAAAACGGAGCCGCACCAATGATTGAACTCGTCATTGTTTCGCGTCTGCTCGAGTACCCTGATGCTGCGCTTGTGCAGCATCAGCAGGAACTCTTTGATGCACTCGCGTCATCTGAAAACCTGGATAAAGAGGATGCCCAGACGCTGGGCATTTTCCTCCGCGACCTGCTGGCGCGCGATCTTCTTGATGCGCAGGCGGACTACAGCCAGCTGTTTGACCGTGGTCGTGCCACGTCTCTATTGCTGTTCGAACACGTTCACGGTGAATCCCGCGACCGTGGTCAGGCGATGGTGGATCTGATGGCCCAGTACGAGCAGCACGGTTTGCAACTCGACAGCCGCGAGCTGCCGGATCACCTGCCTCTGTACCTGGAATATCTGGCGCAGCTGCCGAAAGAGGAAGCGCTGGGCGGGTTGCAGGACATCGCTCCCATTCTGGCGTTGCTCGGCGCACGTCTCCAGCAACGTGAGAGCAATTATGCAGTCCTGTTCGATCTGCTGGTGAAACTGGCTAACGCCTCGGTTGACAGTCAAAAAGTGGCGGAAAAAATTGCGGATGAAGCCCGTGACGACACCCCACAAGCACTGGATGCCGTCTGGGAAGAAGAACAGGTGAAATTCTTTGCTGACCAGAGCTGTGGCGAATCTGAAATCTCCGCGCATCAGCGTCGTTTTGCCGGAGCGGTGGCTCCGCAATATTTGAATATCTCTAACGGAGGACAGCACTAATGCACTTCCTGAATATGTTCTTCTTTGACATTTACCCGTATATCGCGGGCACCGTGTTCCTGGTGGGAAGCTGGCTGCGTTATGACTATGGCCAGTACACCTGGCGTGCTGCCTCCAGCCAGATGCTGGATCGTAAAGGGATGAACCTGGCGTCAAACCTGTTCCACATCGGGATTTTGGGTATTTTCGCCGGTCATTTCCTGGGGATGCTGACGCCGCACTGGATGTACGAAGCGTGGCTGCCGATTGAAGTGAAGCAGAAGATGGCGATGCTCGCCGGTGGCGCCTGCGGCGTGATGACCCTGGTGGGTGGGCTGCTGCTGCTGAAACGCCGTCTGTTCAGCCCACGCGTGCGGGCTACCACGACCGGAGCGGACATCCTGATCCTCTCCCTGCTGATGGTGCAGTGTGCGCTGGGTCTGCTGACCATTCCATTCTCTGCGCAGCATATGGACGGCAGCGAGATGATGAAGCTGGTGGGATGGGCGCAGTCTGTCGTGACCTTCCGCGGTGGTGCCTCTGAGCATCTGGACGGCGTGGCGTTCATCTTCCGCGTTCACCTGGTGCTGGGTATGACCCTGTTTGTGCTGTTCCCGTTCTCTCGCCTGGTGCACATCTGGAGTGCGCCGGTGGAGTACCTGACGCGCAAATATCAGATCGTGCGTGCTCGTCGCTAATTCGCTGTATTGATACAACCCCGCATTTGCGGGGTTTTTTTTGTCCTGGAACCAGGGTTTCGTGCGGATGCCGGGTGGTGGCTGCGCCTTACCCGGCCTACGGAATTCACTATGCTCGGATCGAACCCTGGTCGAAGCTTCTCATCTTTCCCCGCATGGGAGAACCATGGGGCATTGTGCTTTTGGAGAGTGCTAAAAAATCTGGAAGTGATGGTGGTGGGGGAAGGATTCGAACCTTCGAAGTCGATGACGGCAGATTTACAGTCTGCTCCCTTTGGCCGCTCGGGAACCCCACCAGGGGTAATTCATATTTTGAGGTAAAGCTGGAGATGGTGGTGGGGGAAGGATTCGAACCTTCGAAGTCGATGACGGCAGATTTACAGTCTGCTCCCTTTGGCCGCTCGGGAACCCCACCACGGGGTAATGCTTTTAACTGGCCTGCTTCCTGCTGGAAGCGGGGCGCATCATATCAAATGAGACGCCCCTGTAAAGCATTCCTTTAGGAAAATGAAGCTGTTTGCCTGCTTTTTATCCGTAAAGGCGTAAAGCTAATCAATTCATTTTCCGAAGGATTAAAGAATAATCGTTCTGTTGCCGTACACAAAGACGCGCTGAGCAAGTACCTGATAAAGCGCACGGCTCAGTACGTTCTTCTCAACGTCACGGCCAGCTCGCATCATATCTTCTGCCGTGTAGGTGTGATCCACGTGGATCACGTCCTGCATGATGATTGGGCCTTCGTCCAGATTATCATTCACGTAGTGCGCGGTTGCGCCAATGATCTTCACCCCACGCTCGTATGCCTGGTGATACGGACGCGCGCCAATAAAGGCTGGCAGGAAGGAGTGGTGGATGTTGATAATTTTGTTCGGGAAGCGCGCCACGAAGGATGGCGTCAGCACGCGCATGTATTTTGCCAGCACCACGTAGTCCGGGTTATGCGCTTCAATCGCAGCAGCCATCAGGTTGTCGTGCTCTTCGCGGGTATGACCTTCATGGCTGACCAGTTCAAACGGAATGTCGAAACGTTCAACCAGAGTACGCAGCGTCTCGTGGTTGCCAATGACGGCGGCAATTTCGACGTCCAGGCCACCGTAGTTGGCTTTCATCAGCAGATCGCCCAGGCAGTGCGCCTCTTTGGTGACCAGAATGACAATGCGGCGACGACCCGCCGGGTTTAGCTCGCGCACCGAGCCTTCCGGCAGGGCGCTGTCCAGATCGGCAAGCAGGGTTGTGTCGTTGAAAATACCTTCCAGCTCGGTACGCATAAAGAAGCGACCGGTACGGTGGTCAACGAACTCGTTGTTCTGCACGATATTCAGTTCATGCTTGTAGCAAATGTTGGTAATTCGTGCGATCAGTCCTTTTTGATCGGGACAGATAGTGCGCAGAACTTTACGTTGTAATGATTGCATCGCCGGGAAATCCTGTTTATGTATTTGCGAAATCTGAGTTGTCAGGCATTACTGCCGCAACACTTTTTAAATTTTTTTCCTGAACCACAGGGGCAGGGATCGTTACGACCGAATTGCGGACGTGTGCCGTCAATATAATACCATTGCCCGCTGTCCTTTAAGAACCGTGAGCGTTCAATGATGGCGCCGGGTTTGTTTTGTTCGCTAAAGCGGGCGACAAAACTGACATAGCCCTCGTTGGCATCGCGGCCGGGAGCGGCATCAAAGACGGTAAGGCCCAGCCAGACGGTGTTGGCAAATCCGGCTTCAATCTCTTGCCGAAAATCGGCAGCATCACAGGACGGATGCCAGGTTTTAATCAGGTAGTCTGCGTTTTTGATCACAAAAGCAGTATACCGCGAGCGCATAAGGTGTGACGGGTCTGGTGCAACCTGCTCGCCAGAAAGATATCGCTGGCAACATAGGCTATACTCCAGAGCGCTACCACAGGGGCAGAGTTGAGACACGATTCTCTTCCTGGAACAAAAAATAAGGCGTTAAACGCTTAAGGTAGCAATATGTTAACTGAGCAGGTGCGTTGACGCTATGTCGGGAATCCAGGGGAAGTAAAACAGGGCTAATGAGAAAGGTAAAAATTGGACTGGCGTTGGGCTCAGGTGCAGCCCGGGGTTGGTCACATATTGGCGTTATCAATACCTTAAACCAGATGGGGATTGACGTTGATATTGTCGCAGGATGTTCTATCGGGTCGCTGGTCGGATCCGCGTACGCCTGCGGTAAGCTCCCGCAGCTTGAAAGCTGGGTGCGCTCCTTTAGTTACTGGGATGTACTGCGCCTGATGGATCTCTCCTGGCAGCGTGGCGGCCTGCTGCGCGGCGAACGCGTATTCAATCAGTTTCGTAAGATAATGCCCCTCGCTGACTTCAGCCACTGCCAAATGCCTTTCGGTGCCGTTGCAACCAACCTCAGTACGGGCAGGGAGTTATGGCTCACCGAAGGGGATATTCATCTCGCCGTTCGCGCATCCTGTAGCATGCCTGGGTTAATGGCGCCTGTGCCTCATAATGGCTACTGGCTCGTTGATGGTGGCGTGGTGAATCCTGTCCCCATCTCTCTGACGCGCGCCATGGGGGCAGATATCGTCATTGCAGTGGATTTACAGCACGACGCTCACCTTATGCAGCAGGATTTGATGCCGGTTAATCTTCAGAGCGATGATGCGGAAGAAGAGAAACTTGCCTGGCATGCGCGTTTACGCGGCAGAATAGGGCGCCTGACTGCCCGTCGCACGGTGACCGCGCCGAACGCTATTGAAATCATGACGACCTCCATTCAAATTCTTGAGAATCGCCTGAAGCGAAACCGTATGGCTGGCGATCCTCCGGATATTCTTATTCAGCCCTATTGTCCACAAATCTCTACCCTTGATTTCCACCGGGCTGAGGCCGCCATAGCAGCGGGCTCGTTAGCCGTCGAAAAGAAAATAGATGAACTGTTGCCTTTTGTGCGTACAGCACGTTAAGCACTTTTTTGATTACTTCAGCAAAATCTGACAGGCGATAGTACCAATAGCATGCCACTATTGAGTAACTGTCAGCCAGGGGAGGAACCATGACACAGCCATTGGCCGGAAAACATATTTTGATAGTAGAAGACGAGCCCGTTTTCCGATCGCTACTGGATTCGTGGTTATCCTCACTGGGTGCAACCACGTCCCTTGCCGAAGATGGCGTCGAGGCACTGGAAAAAATGGCCAGCATGGCGCCTGATCTGATGATCTGCGATCTCGAGATGCCGCGCATGGACGGATTAATGCTGGTGGAAAACCTGCGTAACGAAGGTTATCAGACACCGATACTGGTGATCTCGGCAACCGAAAATATGGCGGATATTGCTAAGGCGTTGCGTTTGGGTGTGCAGGATATCCTGCTCAAACCGGTTAAAGATTTAAACCGACTGCGTGAAACGGTGTTGGCCTGCCTGTATCCCAATATGTTTAATTCCCGGGTGGAAGAAGAAGAACGTCTTTTCCAGGACTGGGATGCTTTAGTCAGTAATCCGCTCGCGGCCGCGAAGCTGCTTCAGGAACTTCAGCCGCCGGTGCAGCAAAATATCTCTCATTGCAGAGTAAATTATCGCCAGCTGGTAGCGGCTGACCAGCCTGGACTGGTGCTGGATATTGCGCCGCTATCAGATTCCGACCTCGCTTTTTATTGCCTGGATGTTACCCGAGCGGGTGATAACGGCGTTCTGGCGGCCTTATTACTCCGTGCGCTGTTTAATGGATTGCTACAGGAACAATTATCCCATCAGGGGCAACGACTTCCTGAGTTAGGCAGTTTACTAAAACAGGTCAACCAACTTTTTCGCCAGGCCAATTTGCCGGGGCAGTTCCCGCTTCTGGTTGGCTATTATCACAGCGGGTTGAATAACCTTATTCTGGTCTCTGCTGGATTAAATGCCACGCTGAATACCGGCGAACACCATATACAGGTGAGTAACGGTGTGCCGTTGGGAACGTTGGGTAATACTTACCTTAATCAAATTAGCCATCGCTGTACCTCCTGGCAGTGCCAAATTTGGGGTGCCGGTGGGCGGTTACGCTTAATGTTGTCCACGGAGTAAGCAGTCAGGTTTTATTTTTCAGATTGCTTTACCTGTGTTTTTGCTGGCAGTGCTACTATCGCTGCAAGTTTCATGCGTATTTGTCTTAATTGATCGGCAACGCGTTCTTTTCAGACCCGTATTAGTGGCTGAGACTGTATACTCAACGCGTTATTCAATGCATAAAAGTTCAAAACTTGAACAGTTCAGGAGAATTTCAATGGCTGCCCTAAATTCGAAAGTCAGAAAGGCCGTTATCCCGGTGGCGGGATTGGGTACCAGGATGTTGCCAGCGACGAAGGCAATCCCAAAAGAGATGCTGCCTCTGGTTGATAAGCCATTAATCCAGTATGTCGTGAATGAGTGTATTGCGGCAGGTATCACCGAAATTGTACTGGTGACGCATTCATCTAAAAACTCTATCGAAAACCATTTCGATACCAGTTTCGAACTCGAAGCAATGCTGGAAAAACGCGTAAAGCGCCAGCTGCTGGAGGAAGTGCAGTCTATTTGCCCTCCACACGTTACCATTATGCAGGTTCGTCAGGGCCTGGCGAAGGGCCTGGGGCACGCAGTATTGTGTGCACATCCGGTAGTGGGTGATGAGCCGGTCGCGGTTATTCTGCCAGACGTGATCCTTGATGAGTATGAGTCCGATCTTTCCCAGGAAAACCTGGCGGAAATGATTAAACGCTTCGACGAAACCGGCAGCAGCCAGATTATGGTTGAGCCAGTCGACGATGTGACTGCTTACGGTGTGGTTGACTGCAAAGGTGTTGCCCTGCAACCTGGTGAAAGCGTACCAATGGTTGGCGTTGTTGAAAAACCTAAAGCGGACGTCGCGCCGTCTAACCTTGCTGTCGTTGGCCGTTACGTACTGAGTGCTGAAATCTGGGCGCTGCTGGCCAAAACGCCTCCGGGTGCGGGCGATGAAATCCAGCTGACGGATGCTATCGATATGCTGATCGAGAAAGAGACCGTGGAAGCCTACCATATGAAAGGTAAGAGCCATGACTGCGGTAATAAGCTCGGTTATATGCAGGCATTCGTCGAATATGGCATTCGCCATAACAGCCTGGGTGAAGAATTTAAAGCCTGGCTCAAAGGTAGCGTGGGTATTAAGTAATAAACTCACGGACCAGTGAACAAGACCGGTGTGGCGATGCCCACCGGTTTTTTTATGCCTGTCGATCCGTAATTGGCTGGAGATTGTCAAGGACGTTAAATAGTGAGCCAGGCAATATGACAGAATGTAAGGAGATGTTTGGGGAATATTATGGGCATAAAAAATCCCGCATTAAGCGGGATTTTTCAGAATCTTTCCAGATTAATCCTTGATCAGGAAGTCATCCAGTTGTTTACCTTGTTCGTCCATAGCTTTCTTGATTACAGCAGGAGTACGACCCTGGCCGGTCCAGGTTTTCTCTTCGCCGTTCTCGTCGATGTAGCTATATTTAGCAGGACGTGCTGCGCGTT
Organism: Enterobacter cloacae complex sp.6700776; assembly: GCF_048284255.1. Lineage (NCBI taxonomy): Bacteria > Pseudomonadati > Pseudomonadota > Gammaproteobacteria > Enterobacterales > Enterobacteriaceae > Enterobacter > Enterobacter cloacae complex sp.6700776. The sequence continues at coordinate 353,165 of NZ_JBLVYK010000001.1, forward strand.
TTGCTTTGGTACCGGTTTTAGCCGCAGCCATGCTGTTCAGCAATTCGTTTGGATCGATACCATCGGCAATCAGCATTTCGCGATACTGTTGCAGTTTACGTGTACGTTCTTCGATTTCAGCCGCTGCTGCGCTTTCTTCTTCACGACGTTCGTTAACGACAACTTCTAATTTTTCGAGCATCTCTTCAAGCGTTTCAAGGGTACATTCTCTTGCCTGCGCACGAAGAGTACGGATGTTGTTCAGAATTTTAAGTGCTTCGCTCATTGTAGTAATCTCAAACTTATAATGGGGGTGGGTTTGTTGTCCTAATAATAGAGCGTTAATTTCACTTGTGCAATAGGTTGGAATGTAAGGAATTCAAAAAATACAAAATTAATGACGCTATTATTAATTACGCTAACTTAAATTTCATTGTTTGCTGGGGCGATGAGATATCGTTTCAAACGGCAAAAGCGCGTCATTTGCATGTTTGTTTTGTGACTTTTACCTCAGGAATTATAGTTGCGGTTGATAAATATCAGCCTTTCGTATTACTCCGGCTAAGCGCAGCGAACAGAAGAATAGTTAATAAATAGTGAATTTTAAAGATTGCAGAAGCCACTATAAAAAGAAGTGTTATCTCCGGTGTCGAGCTCGCCTTATTGTCCGTGCTAAAAGCCTTTACTGTCTGTTTTAACGCATTATTTTGCGCTATCAACGAAGAGTTTATTGGTGCAGAACAGCCTGGAGCACGCAGCCCGCCGCTGATGACAATACAAAATATGGTACAATGATCCATCGGGAATATTACACATTGATTAGGGTTCTTCGGCCAATGGCACAACTTTATTTCTACTATTCGGCAATGAATGCAGGGAAATCGACGGCGTTACTGCAATCCTCATACAATTATCAGGAGCGGGGGATGCGTACCGTTGTTTATACCGCCGAAATCGACGATCGCTTTGGGGCAGGGAAGGTAAGCTCAAGAATAGGGCTCTCGTCGCCTGCAAGGCTGTTTAACCCTGAAACGGACCTGCTTGAGGACATTCGTGCCCAGCATGCCTCTAAGCCTGTCCATTGCGTGCTGGTAGATGAAAGCCAGTTCCTGACCCGTGAGCAGGTCCATGCACTTTCAGAGGTCGTTGATGAGCTGGATATTCCCGTTCTTTGCTATGGATTACGCACTGACTTTCGCGGTGAGTTATTTGCCGGTAGCCAGTATCTGCTCGCCTGGTCGGATAAGCTGGTTGAGCTGAAAACTATCTGCTTTTGTGGCCGCAAGGCAAGCATGGTTCTTCGCCTGGACCAGTCGGGCAAGCCTTATGCTGATGGCGAGCAGGTGGTGATAGGGGGCAATGAACGTTATGTCTCGGTCTGCCGCAAGCATTATAAAGAGGCGCTGGCTGTAGGCTCGCTGACGGCGTTACAGGGCGACAATCGCAAATAAAAAAAATGTCTTACGGATCCTCAGATATAAAAAAACCCGCCAGCGGCGGGTTTTTTTCACACTGTCAATCAAGCATTTTTCTTCGCTTTCTTGTCAGCCTTTACAACTGCGGGGATGTCGACTTTTACGGCAGCGACATCGCTTTCAGTGAAGTTACGACCGTAATAGGTATCCAGCAGGATCTGTTTCAGTTCGGAAATCAGTGGGTAGCGCGGGTTAGCACCAGTACACTGGTCATCGAATGCATCTTCAGACAGCTTATCTACGTGAGCGAGGAAGTCAGCTTCCTGAACGCCTGCTTCGCGGATAGATTTAGGAATACCCAGTTCAGCCTTCAGGCTTTCCAGCCATGCCAGCAGTTTCTCGATCTTCGCTGCAGTACGGTCGCCCGGTGCGCTCAGACCCAGGTGGTCTGCGATTTCAGCGTAGCGACGACGAGCTTGCGGACGGTCGTACTGGCTGAATGCAGTCTGCTTGGTTGGGTTGTCGTTGGCGTTATAGCGGATAACGTTGCTGATCAACAGGGCGTTCGCCAGACCGTGAGGAATGTGGAACTGTGAACCCAGCTTGTGCGCCATGGAGTGACAGACACCCAGGAAGGCGTTAGCAAATGCAATGCCCGCGATGGTTGCCGCACTGTGTACACGTTCACGAGCTACAGGGTTTTTCGAACCTTCGTTGTAAGAAGCTGGCAGGTTTTCTTTCAGCAGTTTCAGTGCCTGTAAAGCCTGACCGTCAGAGAACTCAGAAGCCAGTACGGAAACGTAAGCTTCCAGGGCGTGAGTTACCGCATCCAGACCACCGAACGCACACAGTGATTTCGGCATTTCCATGACCAGGTTGGCGTCAACGATAGCCATATCTGGCGTCAGTGCGTAGTCAGCCAGCGGATATTTCTGACCCGTTGCGTCATCAGTCACAACAGCAAATGGCGTCACTTCTGAACCGGTACCGGAAGTGGTGGTGACGGCGATCATTTTCGCTTTCACGCCCATTTTCGGGAACTTGTAGATACGTTTACGGATATCCATAAAGCGCAGCGCCAGTTCTTCGAAGTGGGTTTCCGGATGCTCGTACATGACCCACATAATTTTCGCGGCGTCCATTGGGGAACCGCCACCCAGTGCGATGATCACATCAGGTTTGAAGGAGTTAGCCAGTTCAGCGCCTTTACGTACAACGCTCAGGGTTGGGTCAGCTTCAACTTCAAAGAAGACTTCAGTTTCGACGCCAGACGCTTTCAGAACAGAGGTGATCTGGTCTGCATAGCCATTGTTGAACAGGAAACGGTCAGTCACGATGAGCGCACGTTTGTGGCCATCAGTAATCACTTCGTCCAGCGCGATTGGCAGAGAGCCGCGGCGGAAGTAGATAGATTTCGGAAGTTTGTGCCACAACATGTTTTCAGCTCGCTTAGCAACGGTTTTCTTGTTGATCAGGTGTTTTGGACCAACGTTTTCAGAGATGGAGTTACCACCCCAGGAACCACAACCCAGAGTCAGGGAAGGTGCGAGTTTGAAGTTATACAGGTCACCGATACCACCCTGAGAAGCAGGGGTGTTGATCAGGATACGTGCCGTCTTCATCTTCTGACCGAAGTAAGCAACACGCTCTGGCTGGTTATCCTGGTCGGTGTACAGGCAAGAGGTGTGGCCGATACCGCCCATCGCCACCAGCTTCTCTGCTTTTTCTACCGCGTCATCGAAATCTTTCGCACGGTACATTGCCAGTGTCGGGGATAGTTTTTCGTGAGCAAACGGCTCACTTTCATCAACGACTTTCACTTCACCAATCAGAATCTTGGTGGTAGCAGGGACGCTAAAGCCGGCGAGTTCAGCGATTTTATACGCTGGCTGACCTACGATAGCTGCGTTCAGTGCACCATTTTTCAGAATCACGTCCTGAACGGCTTTCAGTTCTTTACCTTGCAACAGGTAGCCGCCGTGGCTGGCGAAACGTTCACGAACGGCGTCGTATACCGAATCAACCACGACAACAGACTGTTCAGATGCACAGATAACGCCGTTATCGAAGGTTTTCGACATCAGCACAGAGGCAACTGCACGCTTGATATCTGCCGTTTCGTCGATCACAACAGGGGTATTACCTGCGCCTACGCCGATGGCTGGTTTACCGGAGCTGTATGCTGCTTTAACCATACCAGGACCGCCGGTCGCCAGGATTAAGTTAATGTCCGGGTGATGCATCAGGGCGTTGGACAGTTCAACAGAAGGCTGGTCGATCCAACCGATCAGATCTTTTGGCGCACCCGCAGCAATGGCAGCCTGAAGCACGATATCCGCTGCTTTGTTGGTGGCGTCTTTCGCACGTGGATGCGGGGAGAAAATGATTGCGTTACGTGTTTTCAGACTGATAAGAGATTTGAAGATGGCGGTAGAGGTTGGGTTAGTGGTTGGAACGATACCGCAAATAATGCCGATGGGTTCAGCGATAGTGATGGTGCCAAAAGTGTCGTCTTCTGACAGCACACCGCAGGTTTTCTCATCTTTATAGGCGTTGTAGATATACTCTGAAGCAAAGTGGTTTTTGATCACTTTATCTTCAACGATACCCATACCGGATTCGGCAACGGCCATTTTAGCGAGAGGGATTCGAGCATCTGCAGCAGCCAGAGCGGCCGCGCGGAAGATTTTATCAACCTGTTCTTGGGTGAAATTGGCATATTCACGCTGGGCTTTTTTCACGCGCTCGACGAGGGCGTTCAGTTCAGCGATATTGGTAACAGCCATAATGCTCTCCTGATAATGTTTAAACTCTTTTAGTAAACCAGCGCTCGATACGTCTGACAGTATAGTCAGAGCCGATCCCACTTGCGTAACACACAGTAAAACAAAGGATTACTCACTGCTTCCGCTCACTAATTTACTAAAAGAGCCTTACCTTAGCATCATACCTTTTTGATAGGTGATCTCCCTGGCGGCGTAACCAAGATTACTCACTTCTGAGTACGAAAATTATGATCAAGATCAATTTTGTCCTAAGCTGATACCTTTCAGCAGGGTTATTTTGTGCTAATTATTCCAGTGTTAAATAATTAAGTAACTATTGGAAGTGGCGCTATCATTGATTATACAAATGTTTAACATCATGAATTGATAACGTTTTAGAACAGATTTCTGGTGAAGTGTGCGGCTAAAAAGCGTATCTTCAGCGCGGATTTATCATTACACGCTGTCTCTCCCTGACCATGCTCAATTGCGGAGCTTAATGTGATTCAAACGCTCTTTGATTTCCCTACATATTTCAAGTTTTTTATTGGCTTGTTTGCCCTGGTCAACCCGGTAGGGATTATCCCTGTCTTCATCAGTATGACCAGTTATCAGACAGCTGCCGCGCGAAATAAAACCAACCTGACGGCAAACCTGTCGGTGGCGATTATCTTGCTTACGTCTCTTTATCTGGGGGACGCCATTCTTCAGGTGTTCGGCATCTCGATTGATTCGTTCCGAATAGCAGGCGGGATCCTGGTGGTGACGATTGCCATGTCGATGATCAGCGGCAAGCTGGGGGAGGATAAACAGAACAAGCAGGAAAAATCAGAGACAGCTATCCGCGAGAGCATCGGCGTGGTGCCACTGGCACTGCCGCTGATGGCGGGCCCGGGGGCAATCAGCTCTACCATTGTATGGGGAACACGCTATCACAGCCTGATGCACCTGATTGGCTTCTCTGTCGCCATTGCCCTGTTCGCACTTTGCTGCTGGGGCGTATTTCGTATGGCGCCATGGCTGGTTCGCTTGCTGGGACAAACGGGCATCAACGTGATTACCCGTATCATGGGTCTGTTGTTAATGGCGTTAGGCATCGAATTTATCGTTACCGGTATAAAAAGTATATTCCCCGGATTAGTACACTGACTTTCGTTTGAAAGAGCGGAGCCAGCGGCTCCGTTTTTTTACGTGAATATCAGCAAATCATATAAATAAAGTTGAAATACGCACCAGCCATAATAAGTTCTACTAATAACCCTCTTTTGTTGATTTTCAAGAGGTTGTTTATTTTCAGTTTGCTTCTCTGCCCATAAATCCTTCAAACGCTCTGTTATTTTACTCACATGATACTCTGGGGCTTGCTGACAGATAACCGAAATGATATTAGTAATTTCGACGCTGACCCAGACGAATGTGCTAAATAATAACCAGATGTTAAATTTTCGTGAAAAATCGTTCGAATTTGTCATGTCATCGCACCAGTCACGAGAGAACTCTACAACTGAATGTATTGTAAGGGTTTTACTTGTTTTTGGCGTGAAAGGTGGTAGGCGGCATAGCTACGCCTGACTCCGTAAAAGAGAAATGCTTAACAAATTTGCAAAATGTATTGGCGAGAGTTGGCACCATTTGGTACTTTCCGGCCTTATATTTTGCGGCATCAAACAAGTTGATGAGAACTATTTTCATATAGACCTCACTTAAGCTTTCCAGCACACCTCACTGACAGGGGAGAGGTGTAAAGAATCGACGCAAGATCGCCGTACGAGCGGTCAGTAATAATGAAGTCGATGATAGCAAGAAGTAAAAAAAGAACCTGACAGCAGCAAAAAAAACTCCTGCGCTGTACAGGCCCCAACAGGGGATTACACAACTGGCGAAGGCCAGTCATAATAATGAGTGGAGTATCAACACAATGTCCATCATCACAAAAAAAAGTCTGGTAGCGGCGGGGATTTTAACTGCGCTAATCGCGGGCAACGCTGCAATGGCTGCGGACGTTCCTGCTGGTGTTCAGCTGGCTGAGAAGCAAACGCTGGTACGTAATAACGGTGCGGAAGTGCAGTCTCTTGATCCGCACAAAATTGAAGGTGTTCCAGAGTCTAACGTTAACCGCGATCTGTTTGAAGGTCTGCTGGTGACTGACGTAGACGGCCACCCGGCTCCGGGCGTGGCGGAAAAATGGGACAACAAAGATTTTAAAGTCTGGACCTTCCATCTGCGTAAAGATGCCAAATGGTCTGACGGTACGCCGGTTACCGCCGAAGATTTCGTCTATAGCTGGCAGCGTCTGGCGGATCCGAATACCGCCTCCCCGTACGCGAGTTACCTCCAGTATGGCCATATCGCCAATATTGATGACATCATCACGGGTAAAAAGCCAGTAACCGACCTGGGCGTAAAAGCCATCGATGCCAACACTTTTGAAGTGACGTTGAGCGAACCTGTTCCGTACTTCTATAAGTTGCTGGTTCACCCGTCCGTTTCTCCGGTACCAAAATCCGCGGTAGAAAAATTTGGTGAAAAATGGACGCAGCCTGCGAATATCGTGACCAACGGTGCATATAAGCTGAAGGACTGGGTCGTTAACGAGCGTATGGTGCTGGAGCGCAACCCGCAGTATTGGGATAATGCCAAGACGGTTATCAATCAGGTCACCTACCTGCCAATCTCTTCTGAGGTAACGGACGTAAACCGCTACCGCAGCGGCGAAATCGACATGACCTATAACAACATGCCGATTGAACTGTTCCAGAAGCTGAAAAAAGAGATCCCGAAAGAAGTTCACGTCGATCCGTATCTGTGCACCTACTATTATGAAATTAACAACCAGAAAGCACCGTTCACCGACGTACGTGTTCGTACCGCACTGAAGCTGGCTCTGGATCGCGACATTATCGTGAATAAAGTGAAGAATCAGGGCGACCTGCCGGCTTACAGCTACACCCCGCCTTACACCGACGGTATGAAGCTGGTTGAACCTGAATGGTTCAAATGGTCCCAGGAAAAACGTAATGAAGAAGCGAAAAAGCTGCTGGCTGAAGCGGGCTATACCGCCGACAAGCCGCTGACGTTTAGTCTGCTGTACAACACCTCCGATCTGCATAAAAAACTGGCTATTGCCGTCGCGTCAATCTGGAAGAAAAATCTCGGCGTGAACGTGAAGCTGGAAAATCAGGAATGGAAAACCTTCCTCGATACGCGCCATCAGGGAACCTTTGACGTGGCACGTGCAGGATGGTGTGCGGACTATAACGAACCGACCTCATTCCTGAACACCATGCTCAGCGACAGTTCGAACAATACCGCACACTATAAGAGCCCGGCGTTTGATAAGCTGATTGGCGATACCCTGAAAGTGGCAGATGACGCCCAGCGCGCCGATCTGTACGCGAAATCAGAACAACAGCTCGATAAAGACTCTGCGATCGTTCCGGTTTACTACTACGTTAACGCCCGCCTGGTGAAACCATGGGTAGGGGGTTATACCGGTAAAGACCCGTTGGATAATATTTCCGTTAAGAATCTTTATATTATCAAGCATTAATGGCAATACGTGGGGCGAGCGAGCTTGCCCCACTGTGTCTATTTTGTAACATTCATCAGGCACACGCCAGAAGGTACGGGCAATGTTGAAATTTATCCTGCGTCGCTGTCTTGAAGCGATTCCAACGTTATTTATTCTAATTACAATTTCCTTCTTTATGATGCGTCTTGCGCCGGGCAGTCCTTTTACCGGTGAACGCACGCTTCCGCCAGAAGTTATGGCCAACATCGAAGCGAAATACCATTTAAACGATCCTATCACCACGCAGTACTTCAACTATCTGAAGCAACTTGCACACGGTGATTTTGGTCCGTCATTCAAATATAAAGACTATTCCGTTAACGACCTGGTGGCGTCCAGCTTCCCGGTATCGGCTAAATTAGGGGCTGCTGCATTTATCCTGGCCGTTGTTCTCGGTGTCACTGCGGGCGTTATCGCCGCACTAAAACAAAATACCCGATGGGATTACGCCGTAATGGGGGTCGCAATGACCGGGGTGGTTATCCCCAGCTTCGTTGTCGCGCCGTTGCTGGTCATGATATTCGCGATAACCCTTAAATGGCTGCCCGGGGGCGGCTGGAATGGCGGGGCGCTGAAGTTCATGATATTGCCGATGGTGGCATTATCTCTGGCCTACATTGCCAGTATCGCCCGTATTACGCGTGGTTCAATGATTGAAGTCCTGCATTCGAACTTTATCCGTACCGCCCGAGCGAAAGGGTTGCCGATGCGCCGGATTATTTTCCGTCACGCTCTCAAGCCTGCACTGTTACCGGTGCTCTCCTATATGGGTCCTGCATTCGTCGGCATTATTACGGGTTCAATGGTGATTGAAACCATTTATGGCCTGCCGGGCATCGGGCAGTTGTTTGTTAACGGGGCGCTTAACCGAGACTATTCGCTGGTGCTGAGCCTGACGATCCTCGTGGGCGCGCTGACCATTCTGTTTAATGCCGTTGTCGATGTGCTGTATGCCGTTATCGATCCGAAAATCCGTTACTAACTGGAGCACGCCATGATGTTGAGTAAGAAAAACAGCGAGGCGCTGGAAAACTTCAGTGAAAAGCTGGAGGTCGAAGGTCGTAGCCTTTGGCAGGACGCCCGCCGTCGTTTTATGCATAACCGTGCCGCCGTTGCCAGCCTGGTCGTGCTGGTGCTTATCGCGCTGTTCGTAACCCTGGCACCGATGCTCTCTCAGTTCACCTATTTCGATACGGACTGGGGCATGATGTCCAGCGCGCCGGATATGGAATCCGGGCACTATTTCGGTACCGACTCCTCCGGGCGTGATTTGCTGGTGCGTGTGGCGATTGGCGGCCGTATCTCCCTGATGGTTGGCATCGCAGCGGCGCTGGTGGCGGTAATTGTCGGCACGCTTTACGGTTCTCTTTCCGGTTACCTCGGCGGGAAAGTGGACTCCGTGATGATGCGTATGCTTGAAATCCTGAACTCCTTCCCGTTCATGTTCTTCGTCATTCTGCTGGTGACCTTCTTTGGTCAAAATATCCTGCTGATCTTCGTGGCGATCGGGATGGTGTCCTGGCTGGATATGGCGCGTATTGTGCGCGGCCAGACGCTGAGCCTTAAACGTAAGGAGTTTATCGAAGCCGCACAGGTTGGTGGCGTTTCTACCGCCAATATTGTGGTGCGTCATATCGTTCCTAACGTGCTGGGCGTGGTGGTGGTATACGCCTCCCTGCTGGTGCCAAGTATGATCTTGTTTGAATCTTTCCTGAGCTTCCTGGGATTAGGTACGCAAGAGCCGTTGAGTAGCTGGGGCGCTCTGTTAAGTGACGGCGCAAACTCCATGGAAGTGTCACCGTGGTTACTGCTGTATCCGGCGGGCTTCCTGGTCGTCACCCTGTTCTGTTTCAACTTTATCGGCGATGGCCTGCGTGATGCCCTCGACCCGAAAGACCGTTAAGGAGCGCCGTCATGACCATTATTGAAACGGCAACCGCGCCACAGGCGCAACAGCGGACCAGCGCACTGCTGGACGTTAAAGACCTCCGCGTGACGTTTAAAACCCCCGACGGTGATGTGACTGCCGTTAACGATCTCAACTTCGACCTGCGTGCCGGTGAAACGCTGGGCATTGTGGGCGAATCCGGTTCCGGTAAATCCCAGACCGCATTCGCGCTGATGGGCCTGCTGGCATCAAACGGCGTGATAGGGGGTTCGGCGACGTTTAACGGGAAAGAGATCCTGAATTTGCCGGAACATGAGCTGAACAAGCTGCGCGCCGAGCAGATTTCAATGATTTTTCAGGATCCGATGACCTCCCTGAACCCCTATATGCGGGTGGGTGAACAGCTGATGGAAGTGCTGATGCTCCACAAGGGGCTGGGCAAAGCCGAAGCGTTTGAAGAGTCCGTCAAAATGCTGGATGCGGTGAAAATGCCTGAGGCACGCAAGCGCATGCGCATGTATCCGCACGAGTTCTCCGGCGGTATGCGTCAGCGAGTCATGATCGCGATGGCATTGCTTTGCCGGCCAAAACTGCTGATCGCTGATGAACCAACCACCGCTCTCGACGTGACCGTCCAGGCGCAGATCATGACGTTGCTGAACGAGCTGAAGCGTGAGTTCAACACCGCCATCATCATGATCACCCACGATTTAGGCGTCGTTGCCGGGATCTGCGACAAAGTGTTAGTCATGTATGCAGGCCGCACGATGGAATACGGTAATGCCCGCGATGTGTTCTACCAGCCAGCCCACCCGTACTCTATCGGGCTGCTGAATGCCGTACCGCGCCTCGATGCGGAAGGGGAGTCGCTGCTGACTATCCCGGGCAACCCGCCAAACCTGCTGCGTTTGCCAAAAGGCTGCCCGTTCCAGCCACGCTGTCCGCATGCGATGGAAATCTGTAACAGCGCACCGCCGCTGGAAGCGTTTGCCCCAGGCCGTCTACGCGCCTGCTTTAAGCCGCTGGAGGAGCTGGTATGAACGCAATCGACGAAAAAAGAAATGTGCTGCTCGAAATCGCTGACCTGAAGGTCCATTTCGATATCAAAGACGGTAAACAGTGGTTCTGGCAGCCTGCCAAAACCCTGAAAGCGGTGGATGGCGTCACGCTACGCCTGTACGAAGGGGAGACCCTGGGCGTGGTGGGCGAATCCGGCTGCGGCAAGTCGACATTTGCGCGTGCGATCATCGGCCTGGTGAAAGCCACCGACGGGAAAGTGGCATGGCTTGGCAAAGATCTGCTGGGGATGAAGCCGGATGAATGGCGCAATGTGCGCAGTGATATCCAGATGATTTTCCAGGATCCTCTGGCGTCCCTGAACCCGCGTATGACCATTGGCGAAATCATTGCCGAGCCGCTGCGCACCTATCATCCGAAGATGCCGCGCCAGGAAGTTCGCGATCGGGTGAAAGCGATGATGCTGAAGGTGGGTCTGTTGCCTAACCTCATCAACCGCTACCCTCACGAGTTTTCCGGCGGTCAGTGCCAGCGTATCGGTATCGCACGCGCGTTGATCCTTGAACCGAAACTGATTATCTGTGATGAGCCGGTTTCGGCGCTGGACGTTTCCATCCAGGCCCAGGTGGTTAACCTGCTACAGAAACTGCAACGGGAAATGGGGCTGTCGCTGATCTTCATCGCCCACGATCTGGCGGTGGTAAAACACATTTCAGACCGTGTGCTGGTCATGTATCTGGGCCACGCCGTGGAACTGGGCACGTATGATGAGGTGTACCATAATCCGCTGCACCCTTATACCAAAGCGCTGATGTCTGCGGTTCCCGTTCCGGATCCCGATCTGGAAAAAAATAAAACCATTCAGCTTCTGGAAGGTGAACTGCCTTCGCCAATCAACCCGCCTTCAGGCTGCGTATTCCGTACGCGATGCCCAATAGCCGGGCCGGAATGTGCAAAAACACGGCCGGTTCTGGAGGGCAGTTTCCGACATGCGGTTTCCTGCCTGAAAGTAGACCCGTTATAATCGCAAGGGCTGACATGATGTCAGCCCTTATTTTTTAGAGGTTAATGTGTCGCGATTATTCACGTCGGCCCGTCAGCGGCTTTATCACCTTTTATTTGATCCAGAAACGGTTTCCGGTCGCCGTTTCGAGGGTCTGTGTGGCTTATTTGCGCTGATTAGCGTCATTATTATCTTTATCGAATCCGGTGCCGGAACGCAGTACCACATGACGTATGAGGAGTGGCACGTTTTTGTCTGGCTGGAATTGATCGTCACGCTGGTGTTTACCGCAGAGTATGTGCTGAGGGTCATTAGCTGGCCAAATCCGGCGAAATACGTTTTCAGCTTCTGGGGATTTATTGATTTAGCCACTATCCTGCCGCTGTATGTCATGTGGCTGTGGCCTGAGATCAGCCTGAATTATGTGTTTGCCTGGCGCGCAATGCGGGCGATTCGTGTGTTACGAATTCTGAAGCTGCTGCGCTTTATGCCGTCGCTGAGGGTTTTTTGGGTCGCCATTGTCAGCGCCCGCCACCAGCTTATTCTCTTCTATTCGTTTATTGCTATCGTGATGATCGTTTTTGGCTCCCTGATGTATTTAATCGAAGGGCCAAAATACGGGTTTACCACGCTTAATGCGTCGGTTTACTGGGCTATCGTGACGGTGACCACCGTGGGCTATGGCGATATTACACCGCATACGCCGCTCGGACGTATTGTGGCATCGATTCTTATTCTGATCGGTTATTCGGTAATAGCGATACCGACGGGGCTAATTACCACCCATATGAGCAGCGCCTTCCAGAACAGCAAGCAGCAACGCAAATGTCCGAATTGTCAGCAGGGAAATCATGAACCCGGGGCGCGGTTTTGTCACCGCTGTGGAAATGCCTTGCCGGATTAAATAAAAAAGGCTGCGCGGGCAGCCTTTTTTATTATTCGCGCCAGAGAATATGGCACAGCTTATGGTCTTTCTCGCGGCACAGCAGGACGCGGGCAAAGATGTCGTTAATTTCTCCGCCGTCTTCATCTGCCAGGCCAATTACCACCTCAGCGAAGAAGTCCGGGTTGAGATCAAAATCGACGTGTTCGGCCCAGTCTTCAGACGGATCGAACAGCTCAGCACCGCCACGCTCTTCAAATTGCAGGTTGAAAAGAATGACGTCAGCAGGGTCGAGATTATCGACCGCCAGCTCGAGAAAAATATCGTAGGCCTGTTCGAGCGTTTCGTCTTCGGTCAGGCGATTGTTCAGATCCATTTCCATGATGACTACCTGTTAAACATCGTTGGGCACGTTTTACAGCAACGGACTAAAGAAGTAAAACAGTCGTTCGGCAATTCGCTGCCACAGCGGACGTTTCGCCCACAGTCTGGCGTCCAGCAGGCGTGAGCGGGAGATATAATCATCCTGAACCGCCGCCAGATCGCCGCCGAAACCGGCGTCATCAATGACCAGCGTTATTTCAAAATTCAGCCACAGACTGCGCATATCGAGGTTGACGGTACCCACCAGGCTCAGCTCTCCGTCTACCAGCACGCTCTTGGTGTGTAACAGACCGCCTTCGAATTGATAGATTTTAACGCCCGCGGCCAGCAGCTCACTAAAGAACGCGCGACTTGCCCACCCGACCAGCAGCGAATCGTTCTTGCGCGGCATAATAATGCTCACATCCACTCCGCGCTGTGCCGCTGTACAGATGGCGTGCAGAAGGTCGTCGCTGGGGACGAAATAGGGCGTGGTCATGATCAGATATTCCCGCGCTGAGTACGCGGCGGTAAGCAGTGCCTGATGGATCAGATCTTCCGGGAAGCCAGGACCGGAGGCGATAGTGTGGATAGTGTGCCCGCTGGCTTCCTCAAACGGCATGATATTGCCATCCGGCGGCGGGGGAAGAATGCGTTTACCGGTTTCAATTTCCCAGTCGCACGAATAGACGATGCCCATAGAGGTTGCCACCGGGCCTTCCATGCGAGCCATCAAATCGATCCATTGCCCCACGCCGGAATCCTGTTTAAAGAAGCGGGGGTCGACCATGTTCATGCTGCCGGTGTAGGCGATATAGTTATCGATCAGGACCATTTTCCGGTGCTGACGAAGATCCATGCGGCGCAGAAAGACGCGCATAAGATTCACTTTCAGCGCCTCGACCACCTCGATACCGGCGTTGCGCATCATGCCTGCCCACGGGCTACGGAAAAAGGCCACGCTGCCGGCGGAGTCCAGCATCAGGCGGCAGTGGATACCGCGACGTGCAGCGGCCATCAGCGATTCGGCGACCTGGTCCGCCATGCCGCCCGGCTGCCAGATATAAAACACCATCTCGATATTATGCCGGGCGAGCTGGATATCACGGATCAGCGCCTGCATCACGTCATCGGAAGAGGTCATCAGTTGCAGCTGATTGCCTTTTACCCCAGCAATGCCCTGGCGGCGTTCGCACAGCTTGAACAAAGATGCGGCCACGCTGCTGTTCTCTTCGGCGAATATATGCTTGCAGGCTTTAAGGTCGGCAAGCCATTTTGCCGTGGAGGGCCACATGGCACGGGCGCGTTCGGCCCGGCGTTTACCCAGATGAAGTTCACCGAAAGAGAGATAGGCGATGATGCCCACCAGCGGCAGAATGTAGATAATCAGAAGCCAGGCCATGGCGGAAGGTACCGCTCTGCGTTTCATCAGAATGCGCAACGTCACCCCGGCAATTAACAGCCAGTATCCTAAAATGACCAGCCAACTCACCACGGTGTAGAAGGTTGTCATAAATAAAAAATCCTTTTGAAAGCGTATTGTTATGAGTTTACGCATCAGGATTCATCTGGCAAATAAAAACGGCAGATAAAAGCGCTGGTTTGCCGCCTGCTTAGGCATATAATGGCATCTCTGTTAGAGAAAGAGTTGTAGACATGAAGCGCAGTAGAACTGAAGTAGGGCGCTGGCGCATGTTGCGACAGGTGAGTCGTCGTAAGGCTCGTTGGCTGGAAGCACAATCCCGCCGCAATATGCGTATCCACGCCATCAGAAAATGTGGCCTGAACAGACACCGTAACGCGCTGCTGTTCGCGGTCCAGGATATCTGAAAAGCATGAGGGGCACCGTAAAGGTGCCCATTAAACATCCAGACTATCAATCTTTGCAGTCTCCTCCCGTCTGCTTTCCACGATATACTACGTCCCCATAACGTCATGATATTAAAAGATGAATCCTTATCTCTGGATTTTTATTGCACTTTTGGCGCTGGATGCGCTCAGGGAAGGTTTAGGACTTTCGTCATTTTCCTCATTGGCAGATTATGTTTTTGCGTGGGGAATACATTGGCTTTATTAAAGGAAAAAAGGATGAACGTAAAAGTGATGGCAGCACTCTTCGGGATTGCAGTATTAAGCGGTTGTGCCAGTAGCAAAACCTCACCCGAACGGCACGCGTTTTATTTCGTGTCGCATCAGTCCAGCTTTACTGGCGGCAATTACACCTCCAGCGTGCAGAAAAATTATCACCTGAACGTAGCGCAGTTCCGCGAGCTTTATGCCCGGGGCAAAGCTGACCGTGCGGAAGGGCGGACTCAGGCTGAAGCCAGTGAATACGCGCAAAGCATTCGCGATCAACTGAAAGAAAATGCGAAGTCGCAGGAATTGTACGCAGGCAACGCGAAGGATAAATGGTCTTCGGACATGGACAGTAAAGACGCCATATTATTTGGTAACGAACTGGCCGCGACTTATCTTGATGGCTATAACGGCGTACAATAGCGCAACTGATTCAGGGGATACCGTTATTACCGGTATCCCCGCTGTTTTTGAGCAAAAGGAGTGAGACGTGTTTGCGGAGTTTGGTGTACTGAATTTCTGGACCTATGTTGTCGGCGCATTTTTTATCGTGCTGGTTCCAGGACCGAACACCTTGTTTGTGCTGAAAACAGGGATTGGCCACGGCGTTAAGAAAGGCTATCTGGCAGCCACCGGTGTGTTTATTGGTGATGCCGTGCTGATGTTTCTGGCCTGGGCGGGCGTCGCCGCGTTGATCCAGACCACTCCGGTATTATTTAATATTGTCCGCTATCTTGGGGCGTTTTATCTGCTGTGGCTCGGCGGAAAAATGCTCTGGTCCGTTATGACACGTCAAAAAAATGCGCACGAAAGTAGCGCCGAACCGGCAAGCGCGATCCTTAAGCGTTCGCTGGTGCTGAGCCTGACGAACCCGAAAGCGATTCTCTTTTACGTATCGTTCTTCGTGCAGTTCATTGATGTCAATGCGAAGAATACCGGCACGTCGTTCCTGATCCTCGCCACAACGCTTGAGCTAATCAGCTTCATGTACATGAGCTTCCTCATTTTCTCAGGCGCGTTTGTCACGCGTTACCTGAAAACCAAAAAGAAACTGGCGAAGCTGGGGAATGGGTTGATAGGCCTGCTGTTTGTTGGATTTGCGGCGAGGCTGGCGTCGCTGCACTGAATGAAGAAAAGGCTCCCGAGGGAGCCTTTCATTTCAGAACACTTTTTTATACGGGCGAACCGTGACTTTCTCGTACACGCCGGCTGCGACGTACGGGTCTGCTTCTGCCCAGGCCTGCGCGGCTTCCAGAGATTCAAACTCGGCAATCACCGTGGAGCCGGTAAAACCCGCCGCGCCCGGATCGTTGCTGTCAACGGCAGGCATCGGGCCTGCGGTCAGCAACCGACCTTCATCCTGTAGCAGCTGTAAACGCGCCAGATGGGCAGGGCGAACGGAAAGACGTTTTTCCAGAGAATCAGGTACATCTTCAGCGTAAATCACATAAAGCACGGCAAAGCTCCTTAACCGGTAAAAGTGACATTTACGTTATGTGAAAGCACAAATGACTGCAATGTAAAGATAATAACAATGTTAAAACCCTGATCTGGATGCCCCTTTTTTGCCCTCTTATACGCTTAAATTGCGCCAGGACAAAGTGTCTTATTGAATATGATTGCTATTTGCATTTAAAATCGAGGTTCGGTTTTTTAACGTTGATGATTATGACTTCGATGACCCTTGATTTACCTCGCCGCTTTCCATGGCCGACGCTGCTTTCCGTCGTTATTCACGGTGCTGTCGTGGCGGGTCTGCTCTATACCTCGGTTCATCAGGTTATTGAAATGCCAGCGCCAGCGCAGCCAATTTCTGTGACCATGGTATCGCCCGCGGATCTTGAACCGCCGCAGGTTGCGCCGCCGCCGCCACAGCCCGTTGTTGAACCCGAGCCGGAACCCGAGCCGATTCCTGAACCGCCAAAAGAAGCGCCGGTGGTGATCCATAAGCCAGAGCCGAAACCTAAGCCGAAGCCAAAACCCAAGCCGGTCAAAAAGGTGCAAGAGCGTCCGAAACGCGAAGTGCGTCCGGTTGAGCCACGCACCACGCAGCCGGTTGAAAATGCCGCCCCGTCACGTCCGCTGATGAGTAACACCACGACCGCGACAAAACCGACGGTAACGGCGCCAGCGGGCCCGCGCGCGCTGAGCCGTAACCAGCCGCAGTATCCGGCACGTGCTCAGGCGTTACGTATTGAAGGGCGTGTACGGGTGAAATTCGACGTTACGGCTGATGGACGTGTGGATAACGTGGAAATCCTGTCCGCACAGCCGGCGAATATGTTTGAACGCGAAGTTAAATCGGCCATGCGCAGGTGGCGCTATGAAGCCGGTAAACCCGGCAATGGGTTGATTGTAAATATTGTCTTCCGCCTGAACGGCGGGGCACAGATGGAATAAAAGAAGCCTCCGCAAGGAGGCTTTTTTTTACCTGAGGATCAGCTGCGTGGGAGCTGGCGGGGCTTACCGTCGCTATCCACTGCCACGTAGATGAACAGGGCCTCCGTCGCCTTATAGCGCTGACCAATCGGTTCAGAAGAGACTTTTTTCACCCATACTTCAATGTTAATGGAGATAGACGTATTGCCGCGTTTTACGCAGCGTGCGTAACAGCACACCACGTCCCCCACCGCGACAGGGCGCAGGAAGGTCATGCCATCGACCCGGACGGTTACCACGCGCCCGTGTGCAATCTCTTTTGCCAGGATTGCACCGCCCATATCCATCTGCGACATTAACCAGCCGCCAAAAATATCGCCATTGGCATTCGTATCCGCAGGCATTGCCAGTGTGCGTAAAACCAGTTCGCCCTGTGGGGCGTCATTTGTTGTCATTGTTTTAAACTCGTAACTGAAGACTTCAGGCGGGATGCTACTATGATTTCTGGCTGGAGAGAATAGGGTTAGCGCCCGCAGCGCGGGCGCATGAAGGTCAGAAGGACATGGTTACGCCAGCGTAATAGGCGCGGCCCGGTTCGTTATAGGTAGATGCACCGTCATTTTCACGGTAAATCTGCTTGTCAAAGAGGTTGCTGATGCCGGCATTCAGGCGCAGGTTTTTGGTCAGCTGATAGTTACTGCCGATACCCACGATGGAATACGCGCCGATCTCTCTGTTGGACATCGCATTTTCCTCTTTGCGGATTTCAGCGTTTTCTCTGGGCTTCTGGCGGCCGTACATCGTCCAGCTTACGTTGGCTGAAAGCTTGCTGTTAACCTCCCAGTCCAGCATGGTGTTGACGGTATATTTGGGGATAATCGACAGCGGATTACCGGTGTCTTTACTTTCAGACTGAATCATATACGTCGCATTAGTACGCCAGGTTAGCGTGTCGCGAATAACAGGGACGGTGAGGTTGCCTTCCAGCCCTTCAACAACGGCCTTACCGCCGTTCTCCCATTGCAGGATATTTGCGTCGCTGCTTGTCTGCCCCAGCACGTCCGTTCCTGAAACGATCTTGTTTTTGTAATCATTGCGGAACCAGGTAATTCCAGCCTCGTAGCCTTCCAGGGCAAAGGCCAGGCCGATCTCTTTGTTCACGCTGATTTCCGGATCTAGATCCGGGTTACCTAACAGATAACAGCTTCCTTCGGAAACGTTATTCGGGCAGCCATTGCCGCGGGTGGAAAGCAGATAGCCTTCGCTGGATTGATACAAGTTTGGCGCTTTAAATACCCGAGCGATACCCGCTTTAACCTTGAACATGTCACCCAAATCCTGAGAGAGGTTCAGGCTCGGACTCCAGTTGCTGCCAAATTGATTGTGATAATCAAAGCGGAGCCCTGGGATCAGGTTGGTGCCCTGACGCGCTTCAATATTGTCCTCAAGATAGATGCCGGTGAGGTCAGCGCTGTTTTTGCTGTTGCGCTCAGAAGCCGTGCCGGGAACGCCGTTAATCACTTCTCCCGACACATTTGTCGACTGCATTGAGGCCGGATCGTTCAGTTCATCACGGTTCCATTCTGCACCCACGGTTAGCGTCTGTTCGACCAGCCAGAAGAAAGGAATGTTCAGTTCACCCGTTGAACGGTATGACTCCAGCCGGCTGGTATCGTATTTATCGCTATTGATCATCCCTTCAACTTTGCCCGTAGAGCCTTCTTCCAGTCGGGTGTTGTTGGTCTTTTCATAATAAACCCCGAACTTTGACTGACCCCAGTCCCAGATGCCGTTGTGCGTAATGCCATAAGACTGGCGGTACATTCGGTTGGTTTCGTGTCCATACAGGGACGACACCAGACCGTCAGGGCTGACGTTGCTGTTGCTGTATTGAGTATCACCCGCGTAGATATTGCCTTGGCGGCTGTAGCTGTAGTCGAAATCGATAATCTGCTGTGGCGTGAGTTTCCAGGAGAGCAGGGCATTAATGTCCTTGTTACGTACGCCCTCTCGCCCGGCGGCGTAAGAGCCGTTTTGCGCGGTGTTGATGTCCTGAGCATCTGCGTCGGTTTTGTTGATATTCCCGTACAGGCGCATCGTTAACGCATCGCCCGCGAGGGGGCCGCTCAGATCAAAATTAGCGCGTTTCGTCGCCCCCTCTTTATCATTTTCAGGCTGGTTAGTGTACAGGGAGAGGGAGCCGTGCCAGTCGTTGGACGGGCGTTTGGTAATGATGTTGACGACGCCGCCGGCAGCCCCCGAACCATAGCGGGCGGCAGCTGGTCCCCGGAGCACTTCAATACGCTCAACCATCTCTGGCGGAACCCAGTTGGTGTCCCCGCGGGTGTCGCGCTCCCCGCGCCAGCTGTAGCGCACCGAGTTACGTGACGTCACCGGCACACCGTCAATCAGAATCAGCGTGTTCTCTGGCCCCATACCGCGGATGTCGATCTGACGGTTGTTACCACGACTGCCTGTCGCGCTGTTTCCGGTGAGGTTAACCCCGGGCATTTTGCGAATAATTTCCGAAAGATCGTTAACCGGTGGATCCTTTTCTATGTCCTTTGCCGTGATGATGGAAACCCCCGGCTGTTGCTTTAGGGCCTCTTCAGCGGTTGCCTGAACGACCATTGTTTCACCATCGGCGAGAGGATCTTCCGCTGCGTGCGCGCTTTGGTATAGCGTTGAAAAAATGGCGAGTGTAAGTGTAGCCGGGGCAAATCTTATTATGTTATTCATCAACTCATTTCCATTTGTTAAAAATGCGATGAAGAATATTAATGATAGTGATTCTCATTACAATAAAGCGACAGCAATCTCCATAAAATCTTCATGATTCAGACATTTTCGCAGGAAGATTGTGGAGAAAAGAGAAGGCGGGAAAAGAGGCCAGACCGCGTGACGATCTGGCCAGAAGGATCAGTGCTTGTCATCCTGCGGCATGTGGCGATAAATATAAACGCCGCTGAGCAGGGTGAAGATAAGGGTCAGCGCCGTCAGGCCAAACACCTTGAAGTTGACCCAGATATTCTGCGGCAGCCAGAATGCGATATAGATATTCGCCAGACCACACAGAATAAAAAATAGCGCCCAGGCGATATTCAGACGCCCCCACACAGCCTGCGGCAGCGTCAGTTCTTTCCCCAGCATGCGCTGGATCAGCGGCTTCTTCATCACCCACTGGCTGATGAGCAGCGCGCCCGCAAACAGGCCGTAAATCACTGTGACCTTCCATTTGATAAATTCATCATTGTGGAAGAACAACGTCAGACCACCAAACACCGCCACCATCAGGAAAGTGATGAGCGCCATCTTTTCAACTTTGCGATAGCGAACCCAGCTGTAAATCAGCACCACAGCCGTTGCCACAATCAGCGCCAGCGTGCCGGCATAGATGTCGTACAGCTTATAAAAAGCGAAAAATACGATCAGCGGTAAAAAATCAAGAAACTGCTTCATTCTGCGATCCCGGTTACTGACGAATTAACATGTACAGGCGGAACAAATAGACCAGCAGTACAGCTGAAATCAGATTGCTCAGCGTATTGGCGACAACCGCGCCGACGTTTGGCGTTAATACCGCAAAATTCGGCGCAAACAGCAACAGTAGAGTCTTGGCCAGCAACCAGCTGATAACGGCCGGGGCGACCAGACGCATATTCGCCCACGCGAGCCTTATGCTGCTGCGCATGGCGGTGAAAATACCCATTTTGTCCTGCACAACCATTACTGGCGCAAATGAAAGCACGATAGCCAGCAGCACGCCCGGAACGACAACCAACATTATCCCCATCTGGACCAGCAGCGTGGTCAGGAAGATGAGGATAAACAGTTTCGGCAGCACCGGAGCACTGGCCCCGATGGCACGTAACGCGCTGACGCGTTGGCCGGCAGACACCAGCTGGATCATCAGCAACACGCCACCCGCCAGAATGGCGTTGCCGATCAGCCCCGAGAAGGTAGATGCCGCAGATGCACGCAGCAAGATTTGCTGTTGCTCTGGCGTCATATTCTGCACAAGGTCAAATAACCCTGCGCTGCCTGCAAGATGATCCCCCTGGCTCAGCGAGGCAATCTGTTCATCACTGGGTGAGAACGCATGACCCAGCACCACCGTAATAAAGGCGCACAACAACGCGATCAGTAAAAAAGTAACGAACTGATTGCGGAAAAAATTTCCCGTGTCACGGTAGACAGACTTCGCCGTGATAGACATGCACTCTCCTTGAGTATTGCAGGTGTTAATTAGCCGGCAATTGTACACCGGATAACACGCTGGTGGCAGCATCAAGGCTTGTATGGAAAAGCATATCTTTGTAAAGCGGCGGTAATCCATAGCGGGCGCGGGCGCGATTGCATGCCTCATTGACCTGTCCATCCTCTCCCGACATCGCGAAAGTGCGGCACGGGCTGGGGCGATCCGCGTAAATGGAACAGCGGGTGGATACCCCAGGTTCACCTTGCAGTGCCACACAGCGGCTCTGTTTTTGGTTGGTGCCGCGCATGCAACGCAGGAAAGGGGTCAAGGGTTCAGTGAGATCAACCGGAACGGTGCCGCCGCCATCGCTGGCTTCAGCCCAGTAGAAAGAGACTCGAAAATACGCACAACAGGCTCCGCACGTCATGCACGGGTTATGATCACTCATGGCACACCTGCAAAAGTAGAACGCATCAAATCAGACTGTGAGAGCGATAAATTATCCAGCCGCTACAGGAAGCGCAAGAGAGGAAAAACAGAAAATTTTGTAACTATGAAATGCCAAAAATTGACGCGGCAACAACTTATTGCTTTATGAGGCGTCACCAAAAATTAACCTAGATCAATGAATGTTAACTTACTGGTTTTAATGTGATCTGTGTTAGATCACTTATTACTCATTTGTGAGTATATTCTCCTCCGCAATTAAAACCACAACGATGGAGCGGATATGAAAAAATTAGCGGTGGCAGCCCTTATCTTAAGCAGTCTCTCTGGCGGCGCGTACGCGCATGAAGCAGGTGAATTCTTTATTCGTGCCGGTTCGGCAACGGTGCGTCCAACGGAAGGTTCCGACAATGTACTGGGTATGGGCGGGTTTAACGTTAGCAATAACACCCAGTTAGGCCTGACATTCACGTATATGGCTACGGATAACATTGGCGTTGAGCTTCTGGCCGCCACGCCATTCCGTCACCGCGTCGGTTTAGGGCCGACCGGGGACATTGCTACGGTGCACCATTTACCACCAACCCTGATGGCGCAGTGGTACTTCGGCGATTCCAGCAGCAAGTTACGCCCTTATATTGGTGCAGGCGTTAACTACACCACCTTCTTTGATGAGAAATTTAACGATACCGGTAAAGAGGCTGGGCTATCCGATCTCAGCCTGAAAGACTCATGGGGCATGGCGGGGCAGGTTGGTCTGGATTATCTGATTAACCGTGACTGGCTGATCAACGCCTCGGTCTGGTATATGGACATTGATACAGACGTGCGCTTTAAAGCTAGCGGTGAGCAGCAGAGTATCAGTACCCGTCTGGATCCGTGGGTATTTATGTTCTCAGCGGGTTATCGTTTCTGACAGAAGATATATCCCCGGTCAGCCGGGGATTGCTGTATGGTGGTTGTTCCACATACCTGGCTGGAGGGGATATCCCCAACATCAAATTTGAGTGTCCGGTTTGTGCAGGTAAACAGTTTCAGTTCACGACGTTCAGCCCAGCACATAGCCTACCTCACGGTGCTATCTGTTCCGTTTGCGGAACACGTCTCACCACTCATTCATGCCTGCCGAAACTCAGACGACGACGGTGGCCAAAGCCAGTAAACTAGATAAGGCCTCTGAGAGGCCTTTTTCGATCGTGAAATCACTTCTGAATTAAATAACGAATCGTTGGTCCGTCCTGCTGGATATCCAGCACGATATAGCCGTGATTTTTGGCATCAAGCGGAATGTTATTGATCGACTGGGGGCAATCGCTCACCACTTCCAGAATTTCACCTTTCTTAAGCTGCGGTAACGCCTCAAGCGTGGCAACGGCCGGGTAAGGGCAGGGTTCACCCACCATATCGAGACGATAATCAGGCACGATCTCTTTCATGCGGCATTCTCCTGAGTTTCAGTTTTGACGGTGGCACGCCGGAAGAAGCGCTTTTCTTGCGCAATAACCAGTAAGAAGGCGATAAGCAGCAGGGCGTAGGTCACCATGAGCCCCCCGAGTGGACCAAAGGTATTCAGCAAATTGACCCTGTCCCAGTTGGTTGCCAGTACTGGAGAGACGTCATCCCAGTAGTACGCCAGGAGGGTTGAGCCAATCACGTTACCCAGACCAACCCACCAGTAATGCACCTGGCCTTCCACGGCGCGATACATCCAGCCAGTTTCGCACCCGCCCGCCAGTACGATGCCAAAACCAAACAGCAGCCCGCCAATGACCGCATTAGGACCGGCCCACATGATTTTCGGCTCAACGCCGAGCTGAACATAGCTAAAGATCCCGATCGCGCTCACGGCCATCCCGGCAATAATGGCTTTCGCCATCATGGTACGTCCGGTGATCCACATATCGCGAAACGCGGAGGTAAAGCAGATCTGCGCGCGTTCAATCAGCAGACCAAAGCCGACGCCGAACAGCATGGCCAGACCGAGTTTGGGCTGATTCATCGCCGTGCAAATCGCCCAGGCAACCATAGCAAAAAAGACCAGCATACCGAGGCGGAAGCGACGACGCGCCTGATCGGTTTTTTGCGTTAACGGAGATGCAGCGCTAACTTTCGTCATTTTCACCGGAATGCGGAACAGTGGCAGCAGGGTGAACTTTGCACCGAAATATGAGCCTATGGCGGTGGCGACGGCAAAGAACCAGGCATGCAGCGAGAACTGCGGAATACCGGTAAAGAACGCGGCCAGATTACAGCCCATCGCCAGGCGGGCGCCAAACCCGGCAATGATACCGCCGACCACGGCCTGCATAATGCGGATGCGGCTTTTCGGCATGCGCAACTTAACGTTGTTGGCCCACAGCGCGGCCGCAAAACATCCGCCAAACATGCCAATGATCATCATTCCGTCGATGCGGGTCAGCGGTGAGCCCTCAAGATGGATCAGTTTGAAGTAACCCCACTCTTCGGCATGAACGCCTGCCAGCTGTAATAGCTGCCCACCCCAGCGGGTAAACTCGCCCGTAACAGCCCAGAAGGTGCCGGTAATACCGAAATAATAGGTAGAGAGAATGCCTGCCGCGATAACGGCCGGAACAGGTGACCAGAACTTAACCAGGTAAGTCTGTTTGAAGGAATGCCAGGACATGAATAACCTCTGAACTCAGAAGGGTAACGCTAAAAAGAGCCCAGATCATACGCTTACGCGAAAGTTTGAAAAGTCATTCACACCGAAAATATCGACAGGATCAATTTTGACCTGCTTCTTTCAGGAAGAGATAAGGGAAAACCGCCTGACGCCGGGGCCAGACGGTGTTAACGGTTACGCCTTGTGTGTGGCCGCTTTCATGGATGTGACGAATGCGTGTAACTCAGCCAGCATCTGCTCTGGCTTATCCACATTCTTCTCGATGATTTTCACGATAGCCGAACCGGAAATGGCCCCGGCGGCTTTCGCGTCAATCGCCGCAGTAACCTGATCCGGAGAGGAAATCCCAAAGCCCTGAAGCGGCGGTGCAGCATGGTATTCTGCCAGCTTCTCCACCAGATGATGCAGCGGAAGCGCGGCTTTGTTTTCCGCACCGGTGACGCCCGCACGGGAGAGCAGGTAAGTGTAACCCCGTCCGTAAGAGGCAATCTGGCGCAACAGATCGTCATCAGCATTCGGTGGACAGATGAAAATCGGCGCGACGTTGTGGCGCATCGCCGCCTGACGGAACGGCGCAGACTCTTCAACGGGCACGTCAGCCACCAGCACGGAGTCAACGCCCACGCGGGCGCACTCTGCGTAAAACGCATCAATACCGCGGCTGAACACCAGGTTGGCGTACATCAGCAGGCCGATCGGAATGGTCGGGTGCTTCTGGCGGATCGCCGCCAGCATTTCGAAGCACTGGCCCGGCGTCACGCCCGCAGCAAACGCGCGAAGCGTCGCATTCTGGATTGTCGGGCCATCCGCCAGCGGATCGGAGAACGGAATCCCCAACTCCAGCGCGTCGGCACCGGCGTCAATCAGGGTATCGATAATCTTCAGCGACAGCTCCGGACCGGGGGCGCCCAGCGTCACGAAGGGAACGAAAGCGCCTTCCTGGCGGGCTTTCAGTTGTGAAAATGCGTTGTCGTAGCGTTCCATCAGATTTCCCCTCGTGCTTTCAGAATATCGTGAACGGTGAAAATATCTTTGTCACCGCGACCGGAAAGGTTTACCACCAGCAGCTGCTCTTTTTCCGGGTTTTCCTTCATCATTTTCAGCGCGTGTGCCAGCGCGTGGGAAGACTCCAGCGCCGGGATGATCCCTTCATTGCGGCACAGCGTTTTGAAGGCCTCCAGCGCTTCGTCATCAGTGATGGAGACATAATCCGCGCGGCCGGTGCTGTTGAGGAACGCGTGCTGCGGCCCTACGGACGGGAAATCCAGCCCGGCTGAAATTGAGTAAGACTCCTCAATCTGCCCTTCATCGGTCTGCATCATCGGGGCCTTCATGCCGAAATAGATCCCCACGCGGCCATGCTTCAGCGGCGCACCGTGCTCACCCGTTTCAATGCCGTGGCCGGCAGGCTCAACGCCAATCAGCCCAACGCTGGTTTCGTCGATAAAATCGGCAAACATGCCGATGGCGTTAGATCCGCCGCCAACGCAGGCGATCACCGCATCCGGCAGGCGACCCTCTTTTTCGAGGATCTGCGCTTTAGTCTCTTCACCGATCATGCGCTGGAATTCACGCACGATGGTCGGGAACGGGTGTGGGCCTGCCGCGGTACCGAGCATATAGTGGGCGGTTTCGTAGCTGCCAGACCAGTCGCGCAGCGCTTCATTACAGGCATCTTTCAGCGTGGCAGAACCGCTGTGCACAGGGATCACTTCCGCCCCCATCAGACGCATACGGAACACGTTAGGCGACTGGCGTTCAACGTCTTTCGCCCCCATATAGATGCGGCACTTCAGGCCGAGCAGGGCGCTGGCGAGGGCAGAGGCCACGCCGTGCTGGCCCGCGCCGGTTTCGGCGATAATTTCGGTTTTACCCATACGTTTGGCGAGCAGAGCCTGGCCAAGCACCTGATTAGTTTTATGCGCGCCGCCGTGCAGCAGATCTTCACGTTTAAGGTAGAGCGTGGTTCTGGTGCCTTCGGTCAGGTTGCGGCATTTGGTCAGTGCCGTCGGACGACCGGCGTAGTTTTTCAGCAGGTCAGTAAACTCCGCCTGAAACGCCGGATCTTTCTGCGCGCTCACGAACGCTTCTTCCAGCTGGCGCAGCGCGGGCATCAGGATTTGTGGGACGTACATCCCACCAAACTCACCAAAATACGGGTTAAGTAATGTCGTCATCTTCTCTTCCTTAATATGCACGTAGAGTTTTAAATACCGATGCCAGCTTGCTGGCGTCTTTTATGCCCGGTTGGGACTCTACGCCTGAATTGAAATCGAGGCCGGCGCAGCCGGTTTTGGCTGCTTCCACACAGTTATCGGGGCTTAATCCCCCCGCCAGCAGGACATTGTCCAGCACTTCGCCACGCAGCAGTGACCAGTCGAAACGCTGCCCCGTGCCGCCCTGGCCGTTGTCGAGCACGTATTTATCAACATGCGTAAGGTTACGCGCGGGCAGGATGGCGCCAACGCTTTGCGCTTTCCAGATCTGAACCTGAGGTGCCAGAACATGTCGCAGAGCATCGATGTATGTCTGATCTTCATCGCCATGTAGCTGAACCGCGCTCAGGGATAACGCGTCCGCTTTCGCCGCAACGTCGTTAATATCCGCATTGCGGAACACGCCCACGTAGCTCAGTGGCGCAGCCGCAATCACCTTGCGCGCCTGTTCTTCATTAACGGCGCGAGGAGAGGACTCAACAAAGATCAGACCACCATAGATTGCGCCCGCCTCATACGCCGCCTGCGCATCCTGTTCACGGGTCAGGCCGCAAACTTTGTTCTCACCCAGCAGCACACGGCGCACGGCCGCATTAAGATCGTCGTGTTCCATCATCGCGGAACCGATCAGGAAACCGTTGGCAAAGTGGCTGAGTTCGCGCACCTGAGCGTAGCTGTTGATTCCGGATTCGCTGATCACCGTGACGCCCGCACCCAGACGCGGCGCAAGCTGGCGCGTACGGTTGAGGTCAATCGACAGGTCGCGCAGGTCGCGGTTGTTAATGCCGACCACTTTGGCTTCCAGCGCGATGGCGCGCTCCAGCTCCTCTTCGTTGCTCACTTCGGTAAGCACGCCCATATTCAGGCTGTGCGCGACGGCGGAGAGCTGGCGATACTGTTCGTCATCCAGCACGGAGAGCATCAGCAGGCAGGCATCGGCCTGGTAAAAGCGCGCCAGCCAGATCTGATACGGGTCGATAATAAAGTCTTTGCACAGAATCGGCTGCGGCGCGATGCCGCTGACTACGGGCAGAAAATCGAAGCTGCCCTGGAAATATTTCTCATCCGTCAGCACAGAAATGGCAGACGCATGATGCTTGTAGATACCGGCAATACGCGCCGGGTCGAAATCGTCACGGATCACGCCTTTGGACGGAGACGCTTTTTTACACTCCAGAATAAACGCGGTACGCGCGCCCTGGAGGGCATCATAGAAACGACGGCTGCTCGGAACGACGTCATTCTGAAAACTGGCGAGCGGCTGCTGTTGCTTACGGGCTTCCACCCAGATGGCCTTATCGGCGACGATTTTCGCTAAAACGGTCTGCATTATTTACCCTCTTGCCGCAAGTGCGGTAACGCGATCGTAAGCTGCACCGGAGCGCAGTACGTCCAGAACTTTTTGGGCGTTGGCTTTCAGATCTTCCTCGCCATGTAAACGCATCAGCATGGCTACGTTGGCCGCCACGGCGGCCTCATGGGCGGCCTCACCTTTACCTTGTAATAAGCGCGTGAGAATGTCACGGTTTTCTTCCGGCGTGCCGCCCGCCAGGGCGTCCTGATGGTACGGGGTCAACCCGAAATCAGCGGCCTCAAGCTGATAGTTCAGCACTTCGCCGTTATTCAGTTCGGCCACCAGCGTGGGCGCATGCAGGGAAACTTCATCCATCCCGCCGCTGTGTACCACGGCGGCGCGTTGGTAACCGAGGACGCGCAGCGTCTCCGCAATCGGCAGGACCAGCTCCGGACTGTAAACGCCAATCAGCGCCAGCGGCGGGTGCGCCGGGTTAATGAGTGGACCGAGCACATTAAACAGCGTCCGGGTTTTAAGCTGCTGGCGAACGGGCATCGCGTGGCGGAAACCGGTGTGATACTTCGGCGCAAACAGGAAACAGACGCCCAGGTCATCCAGCGCTTCACGGGAACGCTCGGCGTTCATGTCCAGGTTGATACCGAAAGCCGCCAGCAGGTCGGACGATCCGGAACGGCTGGACACGCTGCGGTTGCCGTGCTTCGCCACTTTCAGTCCGCATGCCGCCGCCACAAAGGCGCTGGCGGTCGAAATATTGATGCTGTTGCTGCCGTCGCCACCGGTCCCAACGATATCGGCAAACGGATAGTCCGGGCGCGGGAACGGGGCGGCATTTTCCAGCAGCGCGGTTGCCGCACCGGCGATCTCCTGCGGGCTTTCGCCGCGCACTTTCATGCTCACCAGCGCAGCGGCCAGCTGCTCAGGCTTCAGCTCGCCGCGCACGACGGCGGAGAAAAGCTGGTGGCTCTCCTGCTGGCTCAGGGTCTGGGCCTGATACAGTTTTTCCAGAATCGGTTGCAGGGTGTTGGTCTGCTCCAGCTTTTGCAGCGCCCAGTTGAGCGTTTGCTCCAGCAGGCGCGCGCCGTTAGACGTCAGGATAGATTCCGGGTGGAACTGCATCCCGCAGACGCGATCCGCATCGTGACGCACCGCCATCACCATCCCTTCAAACGAGGCGTTAATCGTCAGCCCGGCCGGAATATTGCTGCCGACCAGCGAGTGGTAACGCGCTACCGGAAGCGGGTTCGGCAGACCGGCAAACATCGCCTGACCGTCATGTTCAATGCTTGACGCTTTACCATGCAGGATCTCCCCCGCCTGACCCACGTAACCACCGTAGGCTTCGACAATCGCCTGGTGGCCGAGGCAGATGCCGATAATCGGCAGCTTGCCGCGCATACGGGTCAACAGCTCAGGCATACAGCCCGCTTCGCTCGGTGCGCCTGGCCCCGGGGAGAGCATCAGCACCGGGTTTTGCATGGTCGCCAGACGGTCAATCAGCGTCTGGGCCGGAACGTGGTTGCGATAGATAACGACGTTGTGCCCATTCGCACGCAGCTGATCTGCCAGGTTGTAGGTAAAGGAATCGATATTATCGAGCAGCAGAATGTCAGCCATCAGAAAATCTCCTGTGCATGGTGTGCGGTAGCAATGGCGCGCAGTACCGCGCGCGCTTTACTGCGGGTTTCGTCGGCTTCCGACTGCGGAACAGAATCCAGCACAATCCCGGCCCCGGCCTGGACGGTAGCAATGCCGTCCTCAACGTAGGCGGAGCGAATCACGATGCAGGTATCGAGGTCACCGTGAGCGGTGAAATAGCCCACCGCGCCACCGTAGCTGCCGCGACGGCGGCCTTCAGCTTCGGCAATCAGCTGCATGGCGCGGACTTTCGGCGCGCCGCTCAACGTGCCCATGTTCATGCAGGCGCGGTAGGCGTGCAGGACGTCGAGGTCGTGGCGCAGCTCACCCACCACGCGGGATACCAGATGCATGACGAAGGAGTAGCGGTCGACTTTGGTCAGGTCTGCCACATAGCGGCTGCCCGGCGTACAAATACGCGCCAGGTCGTTACGTGCCAGGTCAACCAGCATCAGGTGTTCGGAGAGCTCTTTGTGGTCGGTACGCATTTCCAGTTCGATGCGGCTGTCGAGATCGCGGTCCAGGGAGCCATCGGCACGACGGCCGCGTGGACGGGTTCCCGCTATCGGGTAGATCTCAATCTGGCGGCTGGTGGCGTCGTACTTGAGGGAGCTTTCCGGTGACGCGCCGAACAGAGTGAAATCATTGTCCTGCATAAAGAACATGTACGGGCTTGGGTTGCTCTTTTTCAGCACATCGTAAGCCGCCAGCGGCGACGGGCAGGGCAGTGAAAAGCGACGGGACGGCACCACCTGGAAAATCTCCCCGGCACGAATCGCTTTTTGCATCTGACGCACCACCGCGCCGTACTGATCGTCGGTCTGACTCACCTCGCAGGTCATCTTTTCAACACGCTGCACCGGGAGCGCGGGCGGTGCTTCTGACATCTGCTGTTGCAGTTGGCCGATGCGCTGCGCGAGGCGATTTTTCTCAGACACAGATGGCGTGAACAGGCTGGCCTGAATGCGGGTGTATTTTTTCTGATGGTCGATCACCAGCAGGGTTTCGGCCAGGTAGAAGCAGTAGTCCGGGCAGCGGTTACCCTGCTCGGTTTCCGGTAAATCTTCAAAGCCAGCAACCAGGTCGTAAGCAAACAGCCCGCCAAAGAACATTGCTTCGCGCTCATCTTCCGGCACAATGACCAGATTTTGCAGCAGGCGGAAGGCGTCGAAAACGGAGAGTGAGCAGAGGCGGGCATCTTCATCCAGCAACTGGCTTACCGGCGGGAAATGCAGAATTCGCAGGTCCGGATGACGCTCATTTTCAATGCCTGAAGGCAGAGCCGCATCCAGCAGCGGCAGCAGCGACGCACCATTCTCGGATAACGCCTTAATAGTGACAGTGTCACCCGCTGCGGTAATGCGCAGCGCGCTGTCAACCAGCAGCAGGCTTTTGAGATCGTCCTTGCTGTCGATATCAGCAGATTCCAGCAGCAGCGTCGCAGGACGTGCACCGCACACCTGATGAAAGAGCGCGGTAGGGTTATGGCGATAGGCCGCCTCGCAGGTCAGCAGTTCGAGGTGGGGTTTGGCTGTTTGCATGTTGTTATTCTCATATTCTGTTCAAAAAAAAGCCCGCTTGGGAGCGGGCCGGGTATCTGTTTGCTTTTCGCAGACGCGTGACACTGCCCGAAGATCAGGAAGTACGCCACCAACCGTGCAGAGCGAAATGTGCTGTCATTTTCAGATACCTTTCTCGTGTGAACTTGCGTACTAGTTAACTAGTTCGATGGCGTGTTGTCAACCCCTGATTTCAGTATTTCGCGGTAAGTCGGTATCATAGGTGCTTCGGATGTCTCCAGACTGTTATGGGAAGTGCTTTGAGCGATACCACCTACGCCGTAATTTATGATTTACACAGCCATACGCAGGCTTCAGATGGCCTGCTGACGCCCGAAGCCCTGGTCCATCGCGCCGTTGAAATGCGTGTCGGCACGCTGGCAATAACCGATCACGACACAACAGACGCCATCCCCGCCGCGCGCGCCGAGATTGCCCGAAGCGGGCTGGCGCTAAATCTGGTGCCCGGGGTCGAGATCTCCACGCTCTGGGAAAACCACGAAATTCATATCGTTGGCCTGAATATTGATACAGAACATCCGGCAATGTGCGCATTTTTGCAAGAGCAAAAAGCACGACGCAATCAACGCGCGGAGTTGATAGGCGAACGTCTTGAGAAGGCGCATATCCCCGGTGCGCTGGAAGGTGCGCGCAAGCTGGCGAACGGTGGGGCGGTCACGCGCGGCCATTTCGCCCGTTTTCTGGTTGACGCCGGTAAAGCGACGACCATGGCGAATGTGTTTAAAAAGTATCTGGCGCGCGGGAAAACCGGATACGTTCCTCCCCAGTGGTGTACAATAAAACAAGCTATTGATGTGATTCATCATTCTGGTGGTAAGGCCGTATTGGCCCATCCGGGGCGGTATAATCTTTCTGCTAAATGGCTGAAAAGGTTGCTGGCCCACTTTGCCGAATCCGGCGGTGAGGCGATGGAAGTTGCCCAGTGTCAGCAGGCACCCAATGAGCGTTCGCAGCTCGCGACCTACGCCCGTCAGTTTGGCCTGCTTGGGTCACAGGGTTCAGATTTCCATCAACCCTGCGCGTGGATTGAACTGGGGCGCAAGCTCTGGTTACCCGCTGGCGTTGAGCCCGTCTGGCAGCTCTGGGAACAGCCACAGCAAATTGAAGAGAGGGAAGTATGAGTCAGTTTTTCTATATCCATCCGGATAACCCACAGCCACGTCTGATTAATCAGGCTGTGGAAATCGTCCGTAAAGGTGGCGTTATTGTCTACCCAACCGATTCTGGCTACGCGCTGGGCTGTAAAATCGAGGATAAAGGGGCGATGGAGCGCATCTGTCGCATCCGCCAGCTGCCGGACGGCCACAACTTCACCCTAATGTGTCGCGATCTCTCTGAGCTGTCGACCTATGCGTATGTCGACAACGTGGCCTTTCGCCTGATCAAAAACAACACGCCGGGAAACTACACCTTCATTCTGAAAGGGACAAAAGAGGTGCCGCGTCGTCTGTTGCAGGAAAAACGTAAAACCATCGGCATGCGCGTGCCGTCGAACCCGATTGCCCAGGCGCTGCTGGAAACCCTCGGCGAGCCGATGCTGTCTACCTCGCTGATGCTGCCGGGCAGTGAGTTTACCGAGTCCGACCCGGAAGAGATCAAAGATCGTCTGGAGAAAGTGGTGGAGCTGATTATTCATGGCGGCTATCTAGGCCAGCAACCGACCACCGTGGTGGATCTCACCGAAGACGCGCCAGAAGTGATTCGTGAAGGCGTGGGCGATGTTAAGCCTTTCTTGTAAGGGTGTAAGCAGATATACTACGCGGCCATCAAAGCAGGGCGTTGCCCTGTTTTTGACCTGATTCGACGCCTGTGAAGGCGACACCTGAGGAAGCTCAATGAGCGAGAAGTTACAGAAAGTGCTGGCGCGTGCCGGCCACGGTTCGCGCCGTGAAATCGAAGCCATTATTGAAGCAGGTCGCGTGAGTGTGGACGGTAAAATCGCCACACTCGGTGACCGCGTTGAAATCGTACCGGGGTTGAAGATCCGCATTGACGGCCATCTTATCTCCGTAAAAGAGTCCGCTGAACAGATCTGCCGCGTGCTGGCTTACTACAAGCCGGAAGGCGAACTGTGTACCCGCAACGATCCGGAAGGCCGCCCGACGGTGTTCGACCGTCTGCCAAAACTGCGTGGCGCCCGCTGGATTGCCGTAGGGCGTCTGGACGTGAATACCTGTGGCCTGCTGCTGTTCACCACCGATGGTGAACTGGCAAACCGCCTGATGCACCCAAGTCGTGAAGTGGAACGTGAATACGCCGTGCGCGTCTTCGGTCAGGTTGATGAGAACAAACTGCGCGATCTGTCGCGTGGCGTTCAGCTGGAAGACGGCCCAGCGGCGTTCAAAACCATCAAGTTTACCGGTGGTGAAGGCATTAACCAGTGGTACAACGTTACCCTGACAGAGGGACGTAACCGCGAGGTGCGTCGTCTGTGGGAAGCGGTCGGTGTCCAGGTAAGCCGTTTGATTCGTGTCCGCTATGGCGACATCCTGCTGCCGAAAGGCCTGCCACGTGGCGGCTATACCGAGCTGGATCTGACGCAAACCAACTACCTGCGCGATCTGGTTGGCCTTACGCCAGAAACCACATCGAAAGTGGCGGTAGAGAAAGATCGTCGTCGTATGAAGGCGAATCAGATCCGCCGTGCGGTTAAACGTCACAGCCAGGTTAGCAGCAATCGCCGCTCTGGCAGCCGTAATAACAACGGTTAATCTAAAAGCCCGGTGAATATACCGGGCTTTTTTCTTCAGTAATCAATCCCAATTTGCGCTTTGATACCCGCATCGAACGCATGCTTAACCGGACGCAGCTCGCTGATGGTATCGGCCAGCTCCAGAATGTCCCGATGACACCCGCGCCCCGTGACGATCGCCGTCTGGTGTGCAGGGCGGTTCCTGAGAGCCTCCAGCACGGCTTCCAGCGGCAGGTAGTCATAGGCCACCATATACGTGATCTCATCCAGCAACACCATGTTCAGCGACGGGTCAGAGAGCATTCTTTTGGCATGCTCCCAGACGGCGAGGCAGGCTGCGGTATCTGTTTCCCGGTTCTGGGTATCCCAGGTAAAACCGGTCGCCATCACCTGAAACTCAACGCCATGCGGTTCGAGCAGATTACGCTCGCCGTTGGGCCATTCACCCTTGATAAACTGGATCACCCCCACTTTCTGACCGTGCCCGACTGCGCGGGTGGCGGTCCCAAATGCGGCGGTGGTTTTGCCTTTGCCGTTGCCGGTGAACACGATGAGGATCCCGCGCTCGTCCTGAGCGGCCGCCACGCGTGCATCAACCTGTTCTTTCAGACGCTGCTGGCGCTGCTGATGACGGTCTTCACTCATTGCGATATCCCCGGTTTGCGGCCTGGCTGAGCATCGAATGTCATTCCGGTTTTACGACGGCTGTCGTCACCCATTAGCCACAGGTAAAGAGGCATAATATCGGCCGGGGTTTTAAGCTTTTGCGGATCTTCTGTCGGGAACGCGCTGGCACGCATTTTAGTGCGCGTACCGCCAGGGTTAATACAGTTAACCCGCAGATGGCGGTTTTGATACTCTTCGGCCAGCACCTGCATCATTCCTTCGGTGGCAAATTTTGAGGCGGCGTAAGCCCCCCAGTTCGCACGACCCTGACGCCCCACGCTGGAGGAGGTAAACACCAGCGAACCGGAATCTGAGTTAAGTAATAAAGGAAGCAAGGCCTGGGTCAGGAAAAACGTCCCGTTGACGTTAACCTGCATCACCTGCTGCCAAATCTCCGGATCCTGTTCATCCATCGGGCGCACTTCGCCCAGTAACCCCGCGTTGTGCAGTACGCCGTCCAGACGCGAATAATGCGTACTAATGCGCTGGGCAAGGGCCTGACATGACGCTGGCGTACAGGTCAGCAGATCGAGCGTATACCAGGGCGTGGGGGTACCGCCGGCGTTTTCGATTTCACGGGCAACGGCTTTGAGCTTTTCTTCATTACGTCCCAGCAGAATAAGGCTCGCACCGTATTCAGAATAAGTCAGCGCCGCTTCGCGACCAATCCCGTCGCTGGCACCGGTAACCAGAATGATGCGGTTCTGTAGAAGGTTTTTTTGTGGCTGATAATGCACGGTGGCTCCTCAGGCGCATTGGGCGTGACTTGCACCTTTATTTATGACTTTTCGGCTTTATGCCCGAAACCGCGTCAGAATTCAATCAGTCTACAGGACAGAACGCTGGGAAATTAACAATTTGCAAAGATTTAAACCAGAAACGGGGGATTCCTGAAGCCGCCTCGCAGAGCTAATGTCCAGAGCGAGACGCCTGCGCAGGGCTGTTGTACACTGGCGTGAAAGATTCGTGGTTAAATCAAGGTGGAACGCGTGGAATTACTTTCTCAGTATGGGTTGTTTTTGGCCAAAATCGCTACGGTGGTTATTGCTGTCGCGGTGATTGCCGCCCTGATTGTCAACCTGACGCAGCGTAAGCGTCAGCGTGGTGAGTTACGCATTACCCGCCTGAGCGAGCAGTATAAAGAGATGCGGGAAGAGATGTCTCTGGCGCTGCTTGACGATCATCAACAGAAGCTGTGGCTAAAAGCCCAGAAGAAAAAACATAAGCAGGACGCCAAAGCCGCGAAGGCGAAAGCTAAGCTCGCCACGCCACAGGCTGACGCAAAACCGCGCGTCTATGTGCTCGATTTTAAAGGTAGCATGGATGCGCATGAAGTCTCCTCTCTGCGTGAGGAAGTGACCGCGGTGCTGGCCGTGGCGACAGCCCAGGATCAGGTGGTGGTACGCCTTGAAAGCCCGGGCGGCGTAGTGCATGGGTATGGACTGGCGGCTTCGCAGTTACAACGTCTGCGGGATAAACAGATCCCGCTCACCGTGGCGGTAGATAAGGTCGCGGCGAGTGGCGGCTATATGATGGCGTGCGTGGCGGATAAAATCGTCGCAGCACCGTTCTCCATTATCGGCTCGATTGGGGTGGTTGCGCAGATCCCTAACTTCAATCGTTTCCTGAAAAATAAAGAGATCGACATCGAATTGCATACGGCGGGTCAGTACAAACGTACGCTGACGCTGCTCGGCGAAAATACCGAAGAGGGACGGCAGAAGTTCCGGGAAGATCTGAACGAAACCCACCATCTGTTCAAGGATTTCGTGCACCGCATGCGCCCAACGCTGGACATTGAGCAGGTGGCTACGGGCGAACACTGGTACGGCACGCAGGCGCAGGAGAAAGGGCTGGTGGATGAAGTGGGTACCAGCGACGACCTCCTGCTCAACCTGATGGAAGGTCGTGAGCTGGTGGGGGTGCGCTTCACCCGACGTAAGCGCCTGCTCGACCGTTTAACCAATAGTGCGGCAGAAAGCGCGGATCGCCTGCTGATACGCTGGTTGCAGCGCGGACAAAAGCCGCTGCTGTAAAGAAAAACGCGAGGCAGATGCCTCGCGTTTTCGTTTTAATCGACCAGGTGGTACTTCTCTGAGAGGGTATGCGCCAGGTATTTAAACATGTTAAACACGGCGGTGCTTTTCGGGGTTGGTAACCCTTGTTCATCAAGGAAGTATTCACCGCTGAACACCAGCACGCCATTACGTTGTTCCACGCCAGTCGCTTCAATACCCGCCAGGGTGTCTTCATGGTCGCGAATGAGTTTGTTTGCTTCGATAAGCAGTGAAGCTCGGTCAATGGGTTGGGTCGTATTCTGCATATTCCACTCCTTAAACAGTGACAATAGTCTACGCCTGGGTCGCTTCGGGGGCAAATTTTCCCTGCTATCCGCGGGTATAAGGAACAGGGGCTGGCTGGCGGGATTTGCTTTTGCATGCTAATAAAGTTGCGTAACGAATTTTATCAGGTACAGTGTGCGCTTTCGTCATTCTGGCAACAGAATTGCTTGACATTCGACCGGGAATTCGTCACGAATGAACTTTGATGTGAGAAAAATACCCGAAAACTCAATGACCTGGATGTCGCCATACTGACGTTCGGTAAGACAAAGGGGTTGATATCCCCTGACGACGTCGCAATATCAATGGCTCGTCGTCAGCGGAAGGGAAATCAACGTGCGGCGTATTCCTGGAAGAATTAAATTAGGTAAAGGTGAATATGGGTAAAGCTCTCGTCATCGTTGAGTCCCCGGCAAAAGCCAAAACGATCAATAAATATCTGGGCAATGACTACGTGGTTAAGTCCAGCGTTGGTCACATTCGCGATTTGCCGACAAGTGGCTCAGCCAGCAAAAAGAGCGCAGACTCTACCTCCACCAAAGGGGCTAAAAAGCCTAAAAAGGATGAACGTAGCGCGCTTGTCAACCGCATGGGTGTTAACCCATGGCACAACTGGGATGCACAATACGAAGTGCTGCCAGGCAAAGAAAAAGTCGTTAACGAGCTGAAACAGCTTGCTGAAAAAGCAGACCACATTTATCTCGCAACCGACCTTGACCGCGAAGGGGAGGCCATCGCATGGCACCTGCGGGAAGTGATTGGGGGTGATGACAAACGCTACAGCCGTGTAGTGTTTAACGAAATTACAAAGAATGCGATTCGTCAGGCGTTTGAAAAGCCGGGTGAACTGAATATCGACCGTGTTAACGCTCAGCAGGCGCGTCGCTTTATGGACCGCGTTGTAGGCTACATGGTTTCGCCGTTGCTGTGGAAAAAGGTCGCTCGCGGCCTGTCTGCGGGACGAGTGCAGTCTGTGGCTGTTCGTCTTGTTGTCGAACGTGAACGCGAGATCAAAGCGTTTGTCCCGGAAGAGTTCTGGGAAGTGGATGCGAATGTCACCACGCCGGGCGGCGATGCGCTGCCGTTGCAGGTGAGCCACCACAACGACAAACCGTTCCGTCCTGAAAATCGCGATCAGACCATGGCCGCCGTAGCGCTGCTGGAAAAAGCGCGTTATCAGGTGCTGGATCGTGAAGACAAACCGACCAGCAGCAAGCCTGGCGCACCGTTTATCACGTCAACGCTTCAGCAGGCGGCAAGTACGCGTCTGGGTTACGGCGTGAAGAAAACCATGATGATGGCCCAGCGTTTGTATGAAGCGGGTTACATCACCTACATGCGTACTGACTCCACCAACCTGAGCCAGGACGCTGTCAGCATGGTGCGTGGCTATATCGAGGACAACTTCGGTAAGAAATACCTGCCGGACAGTCCTAATCAGTACGCCAGCAAAGAGAATTCTCAGGAAGCGCACGAAGCGATCCGTCCTTCTGACGTTTCCGTTCTGGCGGAATCTCTTAAAGATATGGAAGCGGACGCCCAGAAACTGTATCAGCTGATCTGGCGCCAGTTCGTGGCCTGCCAGATGACGCCAGCGAAATACGACTCCACTACGCTGACCGTTGGCGCGGGTGATTTCCGCCTGAAAGCGCGCGGCCGCATTCTGCGTTTCGACGGCTGGACAAAAGTGATGCCTGCGCTGCGTAAAGGTGATGAAGACAGAACGCTGCCTTCCGTCAACAAAGGCGACGAGCTGTCGCTGGTTGATCTGGTACCGGCCCAGCACTTCACCAAGCCGCCTGCGCGTTTCAGCGAAGCGTCGCTGGTAAAAGAGCTGGAAAAACGCGGCATCGGTCGCCCGTCTACCTATGCGTCGATCATTTCGACCATTCAGGATCGTGGATACGTTCGCGTTGAGAACCGTCGTTTCTATGCTGAAAAAATGGGTGAGATTGTTACCGACCGTCTGGAAGCTAACTTCCGTGAGTTGATGAACTATGACTTCACCGCGCAGATGGAGGACAGTCTCGATGAGGTTGCCAGCCATAAGGCCGAGTGGAAGAAAGTTCTCGACAGCTTCTTCAGCGATTTTACCAACCAGCTTGAGAAAGCTGAGAAAGATCCTGAAGAAGGCGGCATGCTGCCTAACCAGATGGTACTGACCAGCATCGACTGCCCAACCTGTGGCCGTAAAATGGGGATCCGTACCGCAACCACGGGCGTGTTCCTCGGCTGTTCTGGTTATGCGCTTTCGCCGAAAGAGCGTTGCAAAACCACCATCAACCTCGTGCCGGAGAACGAAGTTCTCAACGTGCTGGAAGGTGACGATGCGGAGACCAACGCACTGCGCGCCAAGCGCCGCTGTAAGAAATGCGGCACGGCGATGGACAGCTACCTGATCGATCCAAAACGTAAACTGCACGTTTGCGGTAATAACCCAACCTGCGACGGTTATGAGATCGAAGAAGGTGAGTTCCGCATTAAGGGCTATGACGGTCCGATCGTTGAGTGTGAGAAATGTGGTTCCGAAATGCACCTGAAAATGGGACGCTTCGGTAAGTACATGGCATGTACCAACGACGACTGTAAAAACACGCGTAAGATCCTGCGTAACGGTGAAGTTGCGCCGCCGAAGGAAGATCCGGTTCCGCTTCCTGAGCTGCCGTGTGAGAAGTCAGATGCGTATTTCGTGCTGCGTGACGGCGCTGCCGGGGTATTCCTGGCGGCCAACACCTTCCCGAAATCGCGCGAAACCCGTGCGCCGCTGGTAGAAGAGCTGTACCGCTTCCGCGACCGTCTGCCGGAGAAACTGCGTTACCTGGCCGATGCGCCACAGCAGGATCCGGAAGGCAACAAAACCGTGGTGCGCTTTAGCCGTAAAACGAAGCAGCAGTACGTGGCGGCAGAGAAAGAGGGTAAAGCGACCGGTTGGTCAGCCTTCTTTGTCGACGGAAAATGGGTTGAAGGTAAAAAATAATCTTCACTTACCGTAACTTACCTTTGAAAGGGCCGGACTTCCGGCCCTTTTTTATTACGTTGTTATTATTTTTTGTTCCGTACTATACAGCCTGGCTATAAATGATATAGTGGTTATAGTTAACCCGTTTCTTATTATCAAATCGTATTAAGCGATTGACGCATGCGCTAAATCGGATGGTCTGGCATGAAATTACAGCAGCTTCGCTATATCGTTGAGGTCGTCAATCATAACCTCAATGTCTCTTCCACCGCAGAAGGTCTTTATACCTCGCAGCCTGGCATCAGTAAGCAGGTGCGTATGCTGGAGGATGAATTAGGTATTCAGATATTTGCCCGCAGCGGTAAGCACCTGACTCAGGTCACGCCGGCAGGGCAGGAAATCATTCGCATCGCACGAGAAGTGCTTTCCAAAGTCGACGCCATTAAATCCGTCGCCGGGGAACATACCTGGC
This sequence comes from Enterobacter cloacae complex sp.6700776, assembly GCF_048284255.1. NCBI lineage: Bacteria > Pseudomonadati > Pseudomonadota > Gammaproteobacteria > Enterobacterales > Enterobacteriaceae > Enterobacter > Enterobacter cloacae complex sp.6700776. The sequence continues at coordinate 393,670 of NZ_JBLVYK010000001.1, forward strand.
CGGATAAAGGCTCCCTTTATATTGCCACCACGCACACACAGGCGCGTTATGCGCTTCCCGGGGTGATCAAAGGTTTCATCGAACGCTATCCCCGCGTTTCCCTGCATATGCATCAGGGCTCACCGACGCAAATCGCAGAGGCCGTGTCTAAAGGCAATGCCGATTTTGCCATCGCGACGGAAGCTCTTCATCTGTACGATGATCTGGTCATGCTCCCGTGCTACCACTGGAATCGCTCTATTGTCGTGACCCCCGATCATCCGCTGGCGGGGAAGGGCGAAGTGACAATCGAAGAGCTGGCGCAATACCCGCTGGTTACCTATACGTTCGGCTTTACGGGCCGGTCTGAGCTAGACACCGCCTTTAACCGCGCCGGATTAACGCCACGGATCGTCTTCACTGCAACGGATGCGGACGTCATTAAAACGTACGTGCGTCTGGGTCTGGGCGTAGGCGTTATTGCCAGCATGGCGGTGGATCCTGTATCAGACCCGGATCTTGTGCGCCTGGACGCGCATGATATCTTCAGCCACAGCACCACCAAGATAGGTTTTCGTCGCAGCACGTTCCTTCGCAGCTATATGTATGATTTTATTCAGCGCTTCGCACCGCATTTAACGCGTGACGTGGTCGACACGGCCGTGGCGTTACGCTCCAATGAAGACATCGAAGAGATGTTTAAAGACATCAAACTTCCTGCCAAATAATTACACCCGGTATCTTTCTCTTCTGGAAAGATACCGGTTTCCCCCTTTAAATCTAAATTAGAATTAACCTCATCTGCGCCTACTGTCATATATCGTCATAACCCATTTGATGAATAGGGTTTTACTGTCGCAAATTTGCGACAAAAGTAGAAACTAATTTACAGGTGTGCAAATTATTCTTTTCAATTATTTATTTCTGGTCAAAAGATTGAATTTTCCCAGGCTCAGATTCGTAAATTCACTGGCTTTTCGGCTAAAGTTTCTTTAGGATTTATCTCATCAGATGATTACTTGTGCCAATTGTTTGGTCTCTAAATGATAAGCGATATCGATTGTATGAGGTTAGCAATGCCGTCAGGAAGTGAAGAACCGCAAAGGGATCCCGCGCTTAAGCGTAAAGCCTGGCTGGCGGTCTTTCTTGGCTCTGCCCTGTTCTGGGTGGTGGTTGCTCTTCTTGTCTGGAATTACTGGGGTTGATTATGGTCATGACGGTGCGTACTGACGCGAGAAAAGAGATGTGTCAGCTTCGTGACAATGCTCACAAAGCGCGTAAGGCGCCAGCAACCAGCGTGCCAGCCTCCTGGCAACTGACGCCACAGCAGCAGGCCTTTATTGATGTGTTCGCAGAAGACGAACCCAAAAAACAATAATTTTGATTTTTGCGTAATGATGCAAATAGTCTGAATAAAGACTGTGCACTTTTGTACTCCTTAATAAATACACATCAGCAATATAGAACGAGGGCAGACCTCGCATCCTTAAATAATTAAAGTCTGGTGCCCCTATGATGAATAACATGACAACCGTAAAATACTGGTCATGGCTCGGCGTATTCTCAGCGTCGATCCTCTTCTGGTGTCAGCTCCTCTGGCTGGCCTTACACTAAATCGTAAAACCTCGCCACGGCGGGGTTTTTTGTTTAATCCCTCGCGTTGGACCATTCCTAAATTTATCAATTTGGGTTGTTATCAAAACGTTACGACATCTTTGTGTTATCTTTAATTACAGCCCTGATGATTGTCAGGACATCCCTGTTTTTAAGGAGGAGCTTATGTCGTTAACCCTACGCGAAGCCAGTAAGGACACATTACAGGCGGAAAATAAAACCTGGCGCTACTACAGCTTACCGCTGGCTGCCAGGACGCTTGGGGACATTTCGCGGTTACCCAAGTCGTTGAAAGTACTACTGGAAAACCTCTTGCGCTGGCAAGATGGCGACTCGGTTACCGAGGAGGATATCCAGGCTCTGGCAGGGTGGCTGAAAAATGCTCACGCAGACAAAGAAATTGCCTACCGCCCGGCCAGGGTATTGATGCAGGATTTCACCGGCGTGCCGGCGGTTGTGGACTTGGCCGCCATGCGTGAAGCTGTTAAGCGTCTCGGGGGCGATACGGCTAAGGTGAACCCGCTCTCACCGGTAGACCTCGTCATCGACCACTCCGTCACCGTCGATCACTTTGGTGACGACGATGCTTTCGGTGAAAACGTCCGTCTGGAGATGGAACGTAACCATGAACGCTATGTCTTCCTCAAATGGGGTCAGCAGGCGTTCAGCCGCTTCAGCGTTGTTCCACCAGGCACCGGCATTTGTCACCAGGTCAACCTGGAATATCTCGGCAAAGCCGTCTGGAGTGAATTGCAGGATAAAGAGTGGGTGGCTTACCCGGATACGCTGGTGGGCACCGATTCACACACGACCATGATTAACGGCCTTGGCGTTCTGGGCTGGGGCGTCGGTGGTATTGAAGCGGAAGCGGCCATGCTCGGCCAGCCGGTATCGATGCTCATTCCCGATGTGGTGGGCTTTAAGCTGACCGGTAAATTGTCCGAAGGCATTACCGCCACGGATCTGGTCCTGACGGTCACGCAGATGCTGCGTAAGCATGGCGTGGTGGGTAAATTCGTAGAATTTTATGGTGATGGTCTGGATTCACTGCCGCTGGCGGACCGGGCCACCATCGCCAACATGGCGCCGGAATATGGTGCGACCTGCGGCTTTTTCCCGATTGATAGCGTTACGCTTGAGTATATGCGCCTCAGTGGTCGCAGCGAGGAGCAGGTGGCGCTCGTAGAGGCCTACACCAAAGCGCAGGGCATGTGGCGTAACCCGGGTGACGAGCCGGTATTTACCAGCACGCTGGAACTGGATATGGGCACCGTTGAGGCAAGCCTCGCAGGGCCGAAACGACCGCAGGACCGCGTCGCCCTGAGCAACGTTCCGAAAGCCTTTGCCGCCAGCAATGAGCTGGAGGTTAACGCCGCGCAAAAAGATCACCGTCCTGTGGACTATGTTCTGAACGGGCATCAGTATCAGCTCCCTGACGGCGCCGTGGTGATCGCCGCTATCACCTCCTGTACCAACACGTCCAACCCGAGTGTGTTAATGGCTGCCGGGCTGCTGGCGAAAAAAGCGGTAGAACTGGGACTCAAGCCACAGCCGTGGGTTAAGGCGTCCCTGGCGCCTGGTTCGAAAGTGGTTTCCGATTACCTGGCGCAGGCCAGACTCACGCCGTACCTCGACGAGTTGGGCTTTAATCTGGTGGGTTACGGCTGTACGACCTGCATCGGTAACTCTGGTCCACTGCCTGAGCCTATTGAAGTGGCGATCAAGCAGGGTGATTTGACCGTTGGCGCGGTACTTTCCGGTAACCGAAACTTTGAGGGGCGTATTCATCCGCTGGTGAAAACCAACTGGCTGGCCTCGCCGCCGCTGGTTGTAGCCTATGCTCTGGCCGGAAACATGAACATTAACCTGGCGACCGATCCGATTGGTCACGATCGCAAAAATGAACCTGTCTATCTGAAAGACATCTGGCCATCATCGCGTGAAATTGCGCGCGCGGTAGAGAAAGTTTCCACCGAGATGTTCCGCAAAGAGTATGCGGAAGTGTTCGAAGGTACAGCGGAATGGAAAGCGATTGACGTGGTGGGTTCCGATACCTATGACTGGCAGGATGATTCCACCTATATTCGTCTGTCGCCCTTCTTCGATGAGATGCTGGCGGAGCCTGCACCGCTGAAAGATATTCACGGCGCGCGCATTCTGGCGATGCTGGGCGATTCCGTCACCACTGACCATATCTCACCAGCGGGGAGCATCAAAGCGGACAGTCCGGCAGGTCGGTATCTGCAAAGCCGTGGCGTGGAACGTCGCGATTTTAACTCCTACGGTTCGCGCCGCGGTAACCACGAAGTGATGATGCGCGGGACATTTGCCAACATCCGCATTCGTAATGAAATGGTCCCGGGCGTGGAAGGGGGCATGACGCGCCACCTGCCAGATACAGAGGTCATTTCAATTTATGACGCAGCCATGAAGTATCAGCAGGAGGGTACGCCGCTGGCCGTTATTGCCGGTAAAGAGTACGGCTCTGGTTCCAGTCGCGACTGGGCGGCTAAAGGTCCACGTCTGCTCGGGGTTCGCGTGGTGATTGCCGAATCCTTTGAACGTATCCACCGCTCAAACCTGATCGGGATGGGGATCCTGCCGCTGGAGTTCCCGCAGGGCATAACGCGTAAAACGCTGGGTCTGACCGGGGAAGAGCAGATTGATATCAGCGGTCTGCAAAATCTGCAACCGGGTAAAACCGTTCCGGTGAAGTTAACGCGGGCAGATGGTACAACAGAAGTGCTGGATTGTCGGTGTCGTATTGATACGGCAACAGAGCTAACCTATTACCAGAATGACGGCATTTTACATTATGTGATTCGTAAAATGCTGGACTGATAAATCTCGCCCGGCAGAAGTGCCGGGCGTTTTGCGTTTACTCGCTCAGCAGGTGCCCCATCTTTGCAGCTTTGGTATCGAGGTAGTGCGCGTTTTTCGGATTGCGGCCAACAATCAGCGGCACGCGTTCAACGATATTGATGCCCGCTTCAGTGAGGATCTCCACTTTTTTCGGGTTATTGGTCAACAGACGCACTTCGTCCACGCCCAGCAGCTTGAACATATCTGCGCAGAGGGTGAAATCGCGCTCGTCAGCAGCAAAGCCGAGCTGATGGTTTGCTTCGACGGTATCATAGCCCTGATCCTGCAACGCGTAGGCGCGGATTTTATTCAGCAGACCGATATTGCGTCCTTCCTGGCGGTGATACAGCAGCACGCCACGTCCTTCCTCTGCGATATGAGAAAGAGCGGCTTCGAGCTGGAAACCGCAGTCACAGCGCAGGCTGAAGAGCGCGTCACCGGTCAGACACTCAGAATGAACGCGGGACAGTACCGGCGTCTGCCCCGAAATGTCACCGTATACCAGGGCGACGTGATCTTGTCCGGTTGCCAGTTCTTCAAAACCCACCATCAGGAAATCGCCCCATGGGGTTGGCAGTTTGGCTTCTGCCACACGTTTAAGCTGCATGTGATTCTCCATACCAGGCTGACACGTTTCGTGCCTTTGCCCCATTTTGCTTTCTGTATTGGACTATTTTGCCACAAGCCCGGCTACTTCACCTAATCACCACCACGCTATACGGACGTTAAACGCACGATCCGACATATCCACCAGAAGGTGGAAATTCAGTTATGATTGTGGTGCTTAGTGAAAAAGGAGAGGACATGCTTTCAATTGCCAGACGCACGGCCGCAGGCGCCGCCGTATTGCTTGTTATACCCCTGATCGTTTGGTTCTCCGGCTGGATGTGGAAGCCCGGACAAAACGAGACGTGGCTGAAAGCCTTATACTGGATAACTGAGACGGTCACCCAGCCCTGGGGGATTATTACGCACGTGCTGCTCTGTGCCTGGTTCCTGTGGTGCCTGCGCTTTCGTCTTCGCGCGGCGCTGGTATTATTTGCCATTCTCGGAGGTGCCATTCTTGTCGGGCAGGGGGTGAAGTCGTGGGTGAAAGATCGCGTGCAGGAACCCCGTCCCTTTGTTATCTGGCTGGAAAAAACGCACCATATTCCGGTAGATGAGTTCTACACTTTAAAGCGTAAGGATCGCGGGGCGTTGGTGAAAGAACAGCTTGCGGAACAGCAGGATATCCCGACATTTTTACGCAAACACTGGCAAAAAGAGACCGGCTTTGCGTTTCCTTCCGGACATACGATGTTTGCTGCCAGCTGGGCGCTACTCGGCGTGGGGCTGCTTTGGCCACGTCGACGTACCCTCACGATTGCGATTTTGCTGGTCTGGGCGACAGGCGTAATGGGCAGCCGGATGCTGCTGGGGATGCACTGGCCGCGTGATTTGGTGGTGGCTACGCTGATTTCGTGGGTACTGGTTACGCTGGCGACCTGGCTTGCACAACGTTTCTGTGGACCTCTGACGCCACCGCAGGAAGAGAAGGAAGAAATAGCCGAAAGGGAGTCAGGCGGAACCTGAAGCTTGATATTCCGCATTTTGACCATAAATCCATGAAGGGCGCATTACTTTTTCCGTTTCGCGCCCGCCACTAAAATGGTAGCTTATAAGGCTGATTGCAGTGAGTTGAACACGCTTTATACGCTCGAACCACATAACGGGAAGTCATGTGAAATATTTACTCATTTTCTTACTGGTGTTGGCGATTTTTGTCATTTCAGTCACATTGGGCGCGCAAAACGATCAACAGGTAAGTTTCAACTATCTGCTGGCGCAGGGCGAGTACCGGGTGTCGAGCCTGCTGGCTGTGTTATTCGCAGCGGGTTTTGTCATCGGCTGGCTTGTATGTGGCCTGTTCTGGCTTAAGGTTCGTGTTTCCCTTGTTCGCGCTGAACGTAAAATTAAACGACTTGAACATCAACTTACGCCTGCGACTGACATTCCGGCGAGCTCTGGTGTGCCGGTAGTCAAGGAATAATCGAATATGCTGGAGTTGTTGTTTCTGCTTTTGCCTGTCGCCGCAGCCTATGGCTGGTATATGGGCCGCAGAAGCGCGCAACAAACAAAACAGGATGAAGCAAACCGACTCTCCCGTGACTACGTTGCGGGGGTGAACTTCCTGCTGAGCAATCAGCAGGATAAAGCGGTCGATCTGTTCCTCGACATGCTCAAAGAGGATACCGGCACCGTAGAGGCGCATCTCACCCTGGGAAACCTGTTCCGCTCGCGCGGAGAGGTTGACCGTGCCATCCGTATCCACCAGACCCTGATGGAAAGCGCATCGTTGACCTATGAGCAACGGTTGCTGGCCGTGCAGCAGTTGGGCAGAGATTACATGGCGGCGGGCCTGTACGATCGCGCAGAAGATATGTTCTCTCAGCTGGTGGATGAGACCGATTTCCGTATCGGTGCGCTTCAGCAACTTCTGCAAATCTACCAGGCAACCAGCGACTGGCAAAAAGCGATTGATACCGCCGAACGGCTGGTCAAACTCGGCAAAGATAAACAGCGCGTCGAAATTGCCCATTTTTACTGCGAGCTGGCCCTTCAGCAAATGGGTAGCGATGACATGGATAAGGCCATGGCATTGCTAAAAAAAGGCGCCGCGGCCGATCGCAACAGCGCCCGCATCTCGATAATGATGGGGCGGGTCTTTATGGCTAATGGTGATTACGCCAAAGCCGTGGAAAGCCTGCTTCGCGTTATCGATCAGGACAAAGAGCTGGTCAGCGAAACGCTGGAAATGCTGCAAACCTGCTATCAGCAGTTAGGTAAGCAGGACGAGTGGGTTGCATTCCTGCGCCGCTGTGTTGAAGAAAACACCGGTGCCACAGCCGAGCTGATGCTGTCGGATGTCGTCGAAGAGCACGAAGGGAGTGATACCGCCCAGGTATACATTACCCGTCAGTTGCAGCGCCATCCGACGATGCGCGTCTTCCACAAGCTGATGGATTATCATCTTAACGATGCAGAAGAAGGGCGCGCTAAAGAGAGCCTGATGGTGCTGCGAGACATGGTCGGTGAACAGGTGCGGAGCAAGCCGCGCTATCGCTGCCAGAAATGCGGCTTCACCGCCTATTCGCTCTACTGGCATTGCCCTTCCTGCCGGGCCTGGTCCACCATCAAGCCAATTCGTGGTCTGGACGGGCAGTGATTTTTTAAAACACTCCATTTTAGTTACAACATACTAAAGAGTGCATTATTTCTTTCAGCACCGTGCGGTCTGTGGTTCAGCAGGAAAAGCATTCGATTCTGTTCATTTACCCCGAGGGCAGGTAGAATGCACGCCGTTTATCTGTTCCGCGCCGCTGCGCGCCCATAGACGAAAAGGGCTGGTCATGACGTCTGTTACTTCCTCCACTTCCCGCGTAGTTACCGATTCTCCTGTAGTTGTTGCTCTGGATTACAATAACCGTGACGCCGCACTGGCCTTTGTTGATGGTATTGATCCCCGGGATTGCCGTCTTAAAGTAGGCAAAGAGATGTTTACGCTGTTCGGTCCGCAAATCGTCCGCGATCTGCACCAGCGTGGTTTCGACGTTTTCCTCGACCTGAAATTCCACGATATTCCGAATACCACTGCCCACGCCGTTGCTGCGGCGGCTGAACTGGGTGTGTGGATGGTTAACGTTCATGCCTCCGGTGGGGCACGTATGATGACGGCTGCGCGCGAAGCGCTGGTGCCGTTTGGCAATGACGCTCCGCTTCTTATCGCCGTCACCGTGCTGACCAGTATGGATGAATCTGACCTTCGTGACCTGGGTGTGACGTTGTCACCTGCCGAACATGCGGAGCGTCTGGCGCGCCTCACGCAACAGTGTGGGCTTGATGGCGTGGTCTGTTCAGCTCAGGAGGCGGTTCGCTTCAAATCTGAGTTAGGCCGCGAATTTAAACTGGTGACGCCAGGTATCCGTCCGGCAGGCAGCGAGTCAGGGGATCAGCGACGCATCATGACGCCAGAGCAGGCGCTGAGCGCGGGGGTAGACTATATGGTAATTGGTCGCCCGGTGACGCAATCCGCTCATCCGGCAGAGACTCTGAAAGCGATTAATGCATCACTGAAAAAGGGGGCATAATGCGTGATGCCAACACTCGTCTGGTCTATTCAACAGATACCGGGCGCATTGAAGAGCCAAAAGAGAAAGCTGAACGTCCGAAAGGCGATGGAATCGTGCGTATTCAGCGCCAGACCAGCGGCAGAAAAGGGAAAGGCGTTTGCCTTGTCACCGGCATTGATCTGGATGATGCAGAGCTGGTAAAGCTCGCCGCTGAGCTTAAAAAGAAGTGCGGATGCGGTGGGGCACTAAAAGACGGCATAATTGAGATTCAGGGCGATAAGCGGGATTTAATTAAAACGCTCCTGGAAGCCAAAGGTATGAAAGTCAAACTGGCGGGCGGTTAAAATAAATGAGCCACGGACATTGCCGTGGCTCTTTTTTTTACGTGCGTAAGTCAGACCTGAAAATACAAAATATATTATTATACCGGTGAGAGCCGTTATGGTGATTATTTGCCCACCTGGTGACCGATAATACCACCTACGGCAGCACCACCTAATGTACCCAGCGTACTACCATCCGTTAATACTGCACCACCAAGCGCACCAGCACCGGCACCAATCGCGGTGTTACGGTCACGTTTAGACCAGTTAGAGCAAGCGCTCAGAGACATTGCTACAGTGATTGCCAGAACAGCGGCGGCTAATTTTTTGCTGGTAAAGGTCATAATACTTTCTCCTGAATTATCGATTCACGGAAAGGAATGCACTTTAAGTATAGACAATATCCATACTTAAATTCTGTTTCCGTGAAAGCTGGTCGCGCAGGCGTTACATCATCACGCAGGTGATAGTCACTTCCTGTTATATCGCTAATATTAATTTTACGTGTTTAGAACAGTTTCAACAGGTAAAAACTCTTAAAGGAAGGGTCGGAATACTCTCAGAGAAAGGTTTAAGTGCGCCCATTATTCGGGCGCAGCAGGATAATCAGGCCGTTTTTTTCACAATATCGACAGTCAGGCCGTCTTGTTCTAATTGCTGGCGATATTCATCGCGTAAACGCTCATCCGTGATCACACGGCTGAAGCGCGAAGCCGGACCCATCGTATAAGGGTGTACGGCGCCAAACTTAGAGCTATCGGTCAGCACAATCGCTTCACACTCTTTGGCGAGTACGGCGTTCACCACGTCTGAACGCATCATGTCGCGACCGGTAAAGCCGGTGTCGGGCTGCCAGCCGTCAATGCCAATGAATGCCTTACTGAAGTGAACCTGCTGAACATATTGACGCGTTAATGGCCCCACCATGCTTTCGCTTTTCTTCTGGTAAATGCCGCCCAGCAGAATGACCTCGCAGCGAGTTTCCTTCAACAGATGGGCGATATAGCTGCTTACGGTAATGATGGTAACGTCTTTTTGATCGGCAAGCGTGCGCGCCAGAAGGGCGTTACTGCTGCCATTTTCAATAAAGACGGTCTCACCGTTATTCACTAAGGATGCAGCAAACTCCGCCAGTTCCCGCTTGAGCGCAAAATTGTTCATCATGCGGGTTTCAACGTCGTCGCTGTCCAGTGGAACGGCATATCCATGCGCACGCCGCAGGTAGCTCTGTTTTTCCAGAAGATTCAGATCCTGACGAATGGTGACTTCAGAAACGCCGGTAGCTTTAGCGAGATCGACTACGCTTACGCGTCCCTGATCGATCACCATCTGCAAAATGATTTGTTGTCGGGAATTCATAGCATCCATTTAAAAGGCAAGGGCGAAAACGACGTGGTTACACTTCCCACGGGGCTTTTGGTTGAGTGGATTCTGATGCGTTATCAGTGCCGTTCTCAGCCAGCAGTTCAGACTTGAGGATCTCAAGATTACGGATAGCAGAGTGATAATCGCCCGCGACAAGAATATCCAGCACAGTATCAATACGCTGTGCCACGGCTGTTGCATCAATGTTAGACATAAGCTCACCCTGAAGCGAAAAGTTAATATTATCAATGATGCAGAAAATTGATTCAAAAGAGAAGGTAAAAAATGCAATAACCAAAGTTCATAAATGAAAGTGACAAATTTAACCCCCGTATGCTGCGGGTTGTAGGGGTGGATTAGTCTAAAACTGCGCGCAACGCGCTTTTTTATAAGAGGAATTCGACTATGACAGTTATCAACCAGACAACCTGCACATTGTTTACTGATGCTGAACGATTCACTCAACTGGCGGCTTATTATGAGGCCGAACGGCGCACGGTGTGGATGATGTTACGTGCCACGCCACGGCCTTGCTTCAATCATGCGCTGATCGAGGAGATCATGAATCTCTCCTGGCTGGTTCGCCAGTCCGGATATGTCGTTGATTTTTGGGTCACCGGATCGCTGGTCCCTGACATCTACAATACCGGCGGTGATTTACAATTCTTCGTTGAGTGCATCAAAAACAACCGACGCGAAGCGTTACGCGCCTATGCCCGGGCCTGTGTGGACTGCGTTCATGCCGCCTCGCGAGGGTTTGATACCGGTGCTGTCACGCTGGCGATGGTTGAAGGAAGCGCGTTAGGGGGCGGGTTTGAAGCCGCGCTCGCGCATCATTTCATTCTGGCCCAGCGCGATGCCCGATTAGGCTTTCCGGAAATCGCGTTCAATCTGTTCCCGGGCATGGGCGGTTATTCACTGGTGGCGCGTCGTGCCGGCATGAAAATGGCAGAGGCGCTGATTTATAAAGGTGAGTCGCATACGGCGGAATGGTATGAACAGCACGGTCTTGTGGATCTCTTATTCGAGCCGTTACAGAGCTATGTTTCGGTACGGACGTTTATCGACACGCTACAGCCGAAGCTGAACGGCGTAAGGGCCATGCTGCGCGCGCGTACGCGTGTTCTGCCACTTCCGCGAAGCGAGTTGATGGACATTACAGAGGATTGGGTGGATGCCGCCTTCTGCCTTGAACCGAAGGATATCGCCTACATGGAGCGGCTGGTTATGCTGCAAAATCGCCATCAGGCGACGGGCTTACGCAAAGCCAGCTAACGGACATTCCTGGCCTGATAGCGCTTTAGCCATCGCTCGAATGCGGCTGCGGGCATGGGCTTAGCAAAAAGAAAACCCTGCCGTTCGTTGACGCCATTCTTCGTCAGAAAGGCGTCTTCTTTTGCACTCTCCACCCCTTCAGCAATGACCTGCAGATTCAACGCCTGTGCCACGGCGACTATCGCGCGCACGAGCGACTGTGAAATGGACTGCTTATGGATATCCCGGACGAAGGACTGGTCAAGCTTGATGGCGTCGATAGGGAAGCGCGCCAGCTGCGACAGGGAAGAGTACCCCGTACCAAAGTCATCAAGGTGAATTTGCGCCCCCAGGCGGCTAAATTGCTGGATCACTGACAGGGCCAGCTCTTCATTTTCGATGAGACAGCTTTCGGTCAATTCCACGTCAATCGGGCAGTATTCAAAATTCAGGTCTTTCAGCGCCTGCTTCAGGTCACTGAAGATGGTCTGGTCCGCCAGCTGACGGGCGGAAACGTTGACCGCGACGCGCAGGTTGATCCCTTTGTCGCGCCATTTTGCCACCTGGCGCACCACATCGAGCATAACCCAGCGGCCAAGGGGCACTATCAGCCCTGACTCTTCCGCATAGGAGATAAATTCCATCGGCGGGATCAGGCCACGCTCTGGTGACTGCCAGCGCACCAGCGCCTCCAGACTTCTGACTTCGCCGCGCCAGGTCATTTTTGGCTGGTAGTGAATTAACAGCTGATCGTTATCCAGCGCTTTACGCAGGTTGGTATCCAGCCACAGATATTCAAATACGCGCTGGTTCATCTCTGGCGAGAAGACGCAGAATTTACCCCGGCCATTTTCCTTGGCGGTGTACATGGCGGTGTCGGCATTGCGAATAACGCTTTCCCGATCGTTACCGTGCTGGGGCGCAAGCGCGATACCAAGCGAGCAGCCGGTGTAAACCTCAATCAGCCCGATGCGGAAAGGCTGCCGCAGTCGGGTCAGAATGCGCGACGCCATAGCTTCCAGCGCGCCCTGCGAGGTATCGGTGGCCATCACGATAAACTCATCCCCACCCAGGCGCGCCAGGGTTTGTCCGTCGTCCAGGCAACTCAGGATCGCCAGCGCAACGGCCTGTAGCAGCTGGTCGCCAAACATATGCCCATAGGCATCGTTCACTTTTTTAAAGTTATCCAGATCGAGATAAACCACGCCCACCTGCGTTTCACCCCGGGAGGTGATGGCGTCGGAGATCAGCTCATGGATGGCATTTCGGTTAGGCAAACCGGTAATCGTATCCGTATTGGCGAGAACGCGCAGGCGCTCCTGGGCCCGGCGCTCTTCCGTGATGTCGGTACCTGAACAGATGAGGAAAATTTCATTTTTCCCGCTGCCGCTGTGAACGAATTTATTTCTGAAGAGAAACAGGCGTTGCCCCTTGCGGGTCTTGATCCAGCGTTCGACTTCGTAGGAGCTGCCGTTACGAAAAAAACCGGTGATGTTGCGTTTTGAGGCCGCGGCTTCGCTGCGGCTCATGAACAGTTTAAACACGTTTTGCCCGATGACTTCCTGTTCCTTCAGGCCCGTATATTCTTCACTTAAACGGTTGAAGCGCTGAATATTCCCGTTCTGGTCGAGGATGACAATTACGGAGTTAGCTTCGGACACCACCTGTTCGGCGAAGGAGAGTCCCTGCGCCAGATCGCGCGCCACGGAAGGCGTGTCGTTCCATGCTGATGCCGTTCCCGCCCACTCATTTTTGTTAATTTTACGACCGACAAGATGGACGGGAACGTCCACACCATACAAGGGAAGGGTCATGGCAATGCTGGACGTGATAACGGTGAGCTGGCGAATCAGAGCGGCCTGCTCATCGTCCAGCGCAACCACCTGAACGATTTCAGCGCTTTCACTGGCAGCAAGATGCAGAGCATTGCTGTCTGCTGTTAGTCGCCACCAGGGGCTATGCGTACCCATGTAACGAAACAGCAAATTCTGCTCCAGATCGTCCATCCCGTTTTCTCCCGCGGCTGCTGAGTAGCGCACAAATTATTCATTTGCAGTCGACTATGACGGCTCTTTTTACTGTAGATAATTCTGGCGAAATGTGGCGGTGGGAAACAGAAAAGTGTGAGAAAAAACGATGATTTTGCGAGAGATAATACTGGGGAGAACTCCCGGCCATCCCTGAACGGAACGGCCGGGAGTCTACGCGGTTATCAGGCGACAGGGCGCGCGATAATGCTGCGGGTTTCCATGCGGACTTCAGCGATGTTTACATCAATCACGTCAGTGACTTTGTAAACCGTTTCGCCTTTAATTTGCACGGTCCCGTTTTCCTGGCTACAAACCAGTTCGTCGCGAACGGCATGCAGGAACGGGGCAGGAATAAAGGCAACGGCGCCATTATCCACCAGACGCACGCGCATACCGCCGCGGCTGATGTCAATGATTTCAGCCGGGAAACGGGTGTCAGTCCCTGCCTTATCATTCAGGAAACGCGCGTACAACCAGTCGCCGACATCACGCTCCGCCATACGGTTCAGACGGCGACGCTCTGCCATCTGCAACGTAGTCTCATCCTGTGGGCGGGCAACAGATTCCCCTTTGATGATCGCTTTCAGCAGACGATGGTTAACCATGTCGCCGTACTTACGGATCGGGGAGGTCCAGGTGGCGTAAGCCTCAAGACCGAGACCGAAGTGCGGGCCTGGCTCGGTGCTGATTTCCGCAAAGGACTGGAAGCGGCGAATGCGGCTGTCAAGGAAACCTGACGGCTGTGCGTCCAGCTCGCGGCGCAGCTTGCAGAAGCCTGGCAGGGTCAGCACCTCTTCCGGATCGACGTGGACGTCATGGGTTTTGAGCAGGGCGGCCAGCGCTTCGGTGTTAGCCGGGTCAAAGCCGGTGTGCACGTTGTAAATGCCAAAGCCTAACTTGTCGCGCAGCACGCGTGCGGCGCAAATGTTGGCGGAGATCATCGCTTCTTCAACGATACGGTTGGCAATACGGCGTGGCTCGGCGACGATGTTGAGCACTTCGCCTTTGTCCCCCAGCACAAAGCGGTAGTCCGGGCGGTCCTTAAATACCAGGGCGTGGGTCTGGCGCCACTCACTGCGGCTCTGGCAGACGCGATGCAGCAGACGAATTTGCGCAGCGATATTATCGGATTCAGGCTTCCAGCTGCCGGTATTTTCCAGCCAGTCGGACACGTTGTCATAAGCCAGTTTAGCTTTGGATTCGATGGTGGCGGCGAAGAATTCGATATCTTCTTCAATGGTACCGTCAGCCGCGATGGTCATGCGGCAGGCCAGTACCGGACGCACTTCATGGGGACGCAGGGAGCAGAGATCGTCGGAAAGCTCGCGCGGCAGCATCGGGATGTTGAAGCCCGGCAGGTAGTTGGTGAACGAACGCACTTTGGCCATTTCGTCCAGCTTGCTGCCTTCGACAATCCATGCGGTAGGGTCGGCAATGGCGACGGTCAGATGCATTTTGCCATCCGCTGCCTCTTCGGCATACAGCGCATCGTCCATATCCTCGGTGCTGGCGCTGTCGATGGTGACAAAGTCCAGCGCTGTCAGATCGCGACGCTCAAGACCTTCGTCCTGCATTTTGGTCGCTACGCCATCCGGCGCTTCTTTTTCGAGGTTGTGGCGCGCCAGCGTCACCCACCATGGGACGAAATGGTCGTCGCCAAAGGTGATGAACTGGGTCAGCTCGGCGTAGAAACCGCGATCGCCTTTTAAAGGATGACGGCGCATTTCGGCAACCGCCCAGTCACCCTCGACAAAGTCATGCTCAACGCCACGCGCAGCGCGGCAAGGGATGGCATCTTTCAGGAGAGGATGATCCGGTACGATAGAAAGACGATCGTCTTTTTTATGCACTTTCCCGACAAAGCGGGTCAGGAAAGGTTCGATCAGTGCTTCCGGCTCGGCAGACTCTCGTTCCTTTTCGGTATGAATAACGGCCGAAATGCGGTCGCCATGCATCACTTTCTTCATCTGAGGAGGCGGAATGAAGTAGCTCTTCTGTCCGTCAACTTCAAGAAAGCCAAAGCCCTTTTCCGTGGCTTTTACGACCCCTTCTGCACGGGGCGTCTGGGAATGTAGTTGCTGTTTAAGCTGCGCTAGCAGCGGGTTGTCCTGAAACATAATGTTCTATTTTCGTAGCCATTGAGCGGCTGACAGTTTTACGCGATTCTCACTGCTACAGCAAGCGCTCTTTAGGTAAAGCGTGTGGTTATTCCTCTTTGCCAAGCGCCACGCGAAGACGGTCCAGCCAGCCATTAAAAGCGCCGTGGGTTAACAGGTTAATTGCCTTGCCCGGTGGGATACCGGCCTCCGTGAGAGGCGTTAACTGGGCGGCGCTAAAACGATCGGGAGACGTAAGCAGCAGCGTATGGGCGGCTGAGAGCGATGCAGATGGCTGGGCTTCGCTTTGTGGGTGGTTAACCAGTATCTCGCCCGTCAGATTCAGCAGCATCGGCTCATGGCAGAGAACCGGCGTGAGCGCTGAAAGCGCAGGTTCGGCCTGCCAGCGTGAGAGCGCCTCAAGTTGAACCGCACTGGCATATTTTAGTTCGACTACGGGCTGGGTGGCTGTCCATCGGGTAAAGCTCAGCGGTAGTGTATGGGGCTGAATGTGGTGTCCCGGTAGCCAGCGTACCGGATGGCCAAGCAGCGCCTGAAACACTGCAACCGCCCGCGCCTGAAAACCAGTAAAGCCGATGATCTGGTTGATAAGCACAATGTCATACGTTGTCAGTCCCACCTCATCAAGCTGGGTTTGCGCTTTATCGTCAATGACGTCCGGGGAGCTCGCCAGCTGGCGGGCATACTGAGTGATTTCTGCAAGGCGTCGATTGCTTTCCCGGGAAGAGTCGGGGCCCGGAAGGGGGGCGAGGAGCGCCGCGTAGTGGTTACAGAGCCGCTGGACGCCACACGCCTGGGAAACCGTCAACGCCGTGCTCAGTCTGTCGTAGGCGCTAAGCGTGTGCAGACGGTTTACGGGAGTATCGAGCGGGAATAAGAGGCGGCACAAGGTTCGGGCTGGCGTAAGCCACCCACAACAGCTTGCGGCAATGTCGTCAGGCAGGGCTAAATCGAGCAAAAAACGATCGTCGACGTTAGCGGCTTCAGGCACCAGCGGCAGAACGTCCGTCTGCGAATGATTCGACTGGGTTTCGTGATACCAGTGGCCTTTGCCGGAAAAACGGCGTTGTTCCATGGGCGTTCCTTGATCTCAAAATGGCGATCAATATCCTGGCGTAAGGCGGATGAGGGGAAAAATATTGTTAGGTGATAACAAATAGCAGAACGGAATAACGAAGTGCGGGGAGGGGAGAAAACTCTCTTCCCAGGCGGGAAGAGAGTAACAGACTTATTTGATTTCCAGCTCGTTCATGGCAGCGATGTTGAAGCCGCCGTCCACGTGAACCACTTCGCCGGAGATACCTGCGGAAAGGTCAGAGCACAGGAATGCCGCAGAGTTACCCACATCTTCGATGGTAACGGTACGACGAATCGGGGTAACCGCTTCGCAATGTGCCAGCATTTTACGGAAATCTTTGATACCGGAAGCGGCCAGAGTACGGATTGGACCCGCAGAAATTGCGTTAACACGCACGCCTTCAGGACCCATTGCGTTCGCCATATAGCGCACGTTGGCTTCCAGAGACGCTTTCGCCAGCCCCATAACGTTGTAGTTAGGAATAGCGCGTTCTGCGCCCAGGTAGGACAGGGTCAGCAGGGCGGCGCCCGGGTTCAGCATCGCGCGGCAGGATTTTGCCATCGCAACGAAGCTGTAGGAGCTGATGTCATGGGCGATTTTGAAGCCATCACGGGTAACCGCGTTCACGTAATCGCCGTCCAGCTGGTCGCCCGGAGCGAAGCCGATGGAGTGAACGAAACCGTCGAATTTCGGCCATGCTTTAGCCAGTTCAGCAAACATGCCATCAATGCTTTCGTCTTGTGCAACGTCACATTCCAGAACAATGCTGGAACCCAGCTGCGCGGCAAATTCTTCAACACGGCCTTTCAGCTTGTCGTTCTGGTAGGTGAACGCCAGCTCAGCGCCTTCGCGATGCATAGCCTGTGCGATGCCGTATGCGATGGACAGTTTGCTGGCAACGCCAGTTACCAGAATGCGCTTACCGGAAAGAAAACCCATAGCTTTAATCCTTATATTCATTGCTTATTTTGCCTTGTAATTCATAGCGTTACAGGCAGTATTTCAAAATCATTCGAAATTAGCTCGAAATTATAGCCCACTCACAGCCCCTTGTGTCACGATATTTCTCGCTCACGTGCCGTGACTGGGCGCACGAAAGACGTTGAACTGACTCTTTATCAGGCTATTTCGTGTGTATTCCAGCAGTATATCACCGGGGGCTGGGTTCGCCTCATCCAACCAGAGGTTGGCCAGAAGCTTCACGCTAAGACGGCCGGATATTAATTCGCTGGCGAGGGGATTCGGGCAATAACCTTAATTTCAAAATCAAATCCGGCCAGCCAGTTAACGCCGATAGCCGTCCAGTTTGGGTAAGGTGGCTGTGGAAACACCAGTTTTTTCACCTCCATGATGACGGGGAACTGGTTTTCTGGATCGGTATGAAACGTCGTGACATCAATCAGATCGTCAAAAGTGCATCCTGCGGCGGCCAAAGTCGCCTGTAAATTATCGAATGCCAACTGCACCTGAGCGGCGAAATCAGGCTCAGGCGTGCCATCGCTGCGGCTGCCGACCTGACCGGAAACAAATAACAGATCGCCAGAGCGAATGGCAGCCGAATAGCCATGCTCATCATAAAGGGCATGTCGATTGACAGGGAAGACAGGATTACGTGGATGCATGGCATTTCCTTATTCTGTCAGAGGCGTTGTTGTGGTTACTTAGGAGAAGTAACATACGCAATGTATGTGAAAAAAATGTTATTCACATACGCCGCGTATGTCAAATTAAAAATATCGCTTTTATAGGAAGTCCTATGGCTACAAAACGTCGTGCTGAAACGGCTCAGGAAAATCGCGAAAAATTGATTCATGCGGCGCGAAAGGCGTTTGCTGAGAAAGGCTTTGCTGCAGCGTCGATGGATGAACTGACGGCAAGCGTGGGGTTAACGCGCGGTGCGCTGTATCATAATTTCAGAGATAAGAAAGGGTTACTGGCGGCGGTGGTCGCGCAGATAGACAGCGAAATGGCGGGCAACGCGAAAGCCGTTGCCGCGGCCACAGACGATGATTGGGAGAGACTGCTGGCGGAAGGCATCGCCTACATCAACATGGCGCTCGTTCCGGAAGTTCAGCGTATCGTGCTTCTTGACGGTCCGGCCGTTCTGGGCGATCCGGCGCAATGGCCCAGCCAGAACAGCTGTCTTGAGTCGACCCGCCAGACCATCGAAAAATTAATCGAACGCAACGTGCTTAAAAAAATGGATGCGAAAGTCGCAGCCCATCTGTTGAACGGCGTTGCGCTGAATGCTGCCTTGATGATTGCCGCGAGTGACGAGCCGCAGAAGACGCTGCCGCATGCCATCGAGGTGTTTACTCTGCTGGCAAGCGGGTTACGCAACGGCTAACGATCTTTCCGCCACGCATCGGCCGTCAATGCTTCACCAAAGTGTCCGGCAATCAGGCGTTTTGTCAGGTCGTGGAGCGGGGAGGCCAGCACGTCAGCGGTACTGCCGCGCTCAACGACTTCACCCTGGTGCATCACCAGCACCTGATCGCTGATGTGCTTCATCATGCCCAGGTGCTGAGTCACGTAGATATACGATATCCCCTGCTTTTCCTGTAGCTCCAGCATCAGGTTGATGAGTTGCGAACGCATCGACATGTCCAGCGACGCCAGCGCTTCGTCGGCGATAATGACCTTCGGGCGCAGGATCAGCGCGCGGGCCAGTCCGAGACGCTGTTTTTGGCCAGGGGCCAGCATGTGGGGGTAATAGCTGACATGGTCGGGCAGGAGACCTACCAGACGCAGGGTTTCGACAATCCGTTTGCGACGCGCTTCCGGCTCCAGGTCGGTATTCAACCGCAGCGGGAAATCCAGGATCTGCGAAATACGCTGGCGCGGGTTGAGGGACGTTGACGGATCCTGAAAAATCATCCGAATGCGCTGGCTGCGGAAAGAGTAGTCACCAAATTCCAGAGGATGATCGTCAATCAGTATTTCACCGCCGCTTGGCTCAACCATACCCGCGAGCATTTTTGCCAGGGTCGATTTGCCCGAGCCGTTTTCACCGATAATCGCCAGCGTCTGCTTTTCGCGCAGCGTAAAGCTCAGCGGTTTAACCGCCTCGACGGTCTGACGGTGAAACAGGCCGGTGCGATAGCGAAAGGTCTTACTCAGGTTACGCACTTCCAGTAAGGTTTCGACCATTTCACTCTCTCTCCATGTTCAGCGGGAAATGACAGGCAAACAGATGATTTTTCGGCCCTGTCAGGCGCGGTGTTTCAATGCATTTACGCTGAGCATACGGGCAACGCGGACCCAGACGGCAGCCAATGGGCAGCGATTCCAGCAGCGGAATCGCGCCAGGCAGAGTATTCAGACGGCTCTTGTGTGGCATTGCGCTGCCGAAATCAGGGATCGCCCTGATCAGCGCCTGCGTGTAGGGATGATGCGGCGTCGTCACCAGGTCTTCACTTGGCGCGGTTTCTACCGTTTGTCCGCAATACATCACGTCAATTTTATCCGCCCACTTGCTCAACATTTGCAGGTCGTGGCTGATCAGCAAAATGGTGGTGTTGTTATTCTGGTTCAGACGCGTGAGCAGGCGGAAAATCTGCGCCTGAGTCGTTGGCTCCATCGCGTTCGTCGGTTCGTCCGCAATCAGCAGACGCGGCTGATTGGCCAGGGCGATAGCAATCATCACTTTCTGGCATTCACCGTCGGTCAGTTCGTAGGGGAAACTGCGCATCGCGTCTTTATGGTCTTTGATCCCCACACGGTGCAATAGCTCAATGGCACGGCGTTTACGCCAGCCGAAACGCTGCCACCAGCGGCCTTTATAGGTCCAGCCGGGGATATTCTGCATCAGCTGTTTCCCGACGCGCTCGGACGGATCGAGACAGGATTGCGGCTCCTGAAAAATCATCGAGACGTTATGGCCCACCAGTTTACGGCGTTCGCGCGGGGAGAGACGCAACAGATCGATGTCGTCGAAACGCATACGGTCGGCGGTCACCCGCCAGTTGTCCTTCGCCACGCCGCAAATGGCTTTGGCGATTAGACTCTTACCGGAACCCGATTCGCCCACCAGCCCGCGTATTTCGCCCTCTGCGAGCGTAATACTGATGCGATCCACCGCTTTAACCCAGCCTTCGCCCGTTTTAATTTCGATCGTGAGGTTGCGGATATCAAGTAACGGCATTATTGCACCCCCGCATTGATTGCGCGGCGGATCCCGTCGCCAAGCAGGTTAACGAGCAGAACGCTCACCATGATGGCCGCGCCCGGCAGCATGACCGTCCACGGCGCGACGTAAATCAGCTCCAGAGCATCGCCGAGCATTGCGCCCCATTCCGGGGAGGGGAGCTGCGCGCCCAGGTCCAGGAAGCCCAGCGCTGCGATATCAAGAATCGCCATCGACAGGGCGCGGGTGATCTCCGTCACCAGCCCGGCGGCAATGTTAGGCAGCACGGCAAACCACAAAATATTAAACGTGGTGGCACCGTCCAGACGGGCGGCGACGACATATTCTTTCTCCAGTTCGTCGTGAACCAGGCTGTAAACCGATCGCACCATGCGCGGCAGAATGGCCAGCCAGACGGCGAACATCGCATGTGTGAGGTGCGGCCCCGCGAAGGCCACGACGATAATCGCCAGCAACAGCGAAGGAATCGAGAGCAAGGTATCAAGAATATGATTAAGCACGGCAGACCGCAGCCCATGGGTTGAGCCGGCAAAAATGCCCAGCGCAAGGCCGCATATCGCGGCGGCCAGGGTGACCACGAACGCGCCGCCTACCGTAGGTGCGGCGCCGCTCAGTAAACGACTTAGCACGTCGCGTCCGAGATCATCAGTCCCCAGGAAGAACGAAACCTCCCCGTAACGCGACCACGATGGCGGTAAAAGCTGATAACCAAGGAACTGCTGATCGATGCCATACGGCGCAAACCACGAACCCAAAACACACAGCAACACGAGGCCAATGCAGCCGTAAAAGCCGATCATCGCCGTGGTGTCGCCGTAGAAATTACGCCACACGGTGCGTAGCGCACCAGGCGTGCGCTTTTCGCTGTAGACGTTATCGTAAGGCATACCATTCCTTATGCTTCAACGGGTTGGCCATGGCACCCAAAATATCGGAAACAACGTTAACAATAATAACCAGCGAGCCAATCACCATCACTCCGGCGGAGATCGCAGCGTAATCCTGCTGGCGAATGGCGTTGATCATCCAGCGTCCAAGGCCCGGCCAGCTGAAAACCATCTCGGTGATCATCGCCAGCGTCAGCATGGTTGAGAATTGCAGCCCAAGCCGTGGGATTACCGGCGGCAACGCATTGTGCAGCACATGGCGACGTAGAATCGTCAGGCGAGACAGTCCGCGTGTGGCGGCGGCTTTCACATAGTTTTGATCGAAGACTTCGATAGTGCTGATGCGCATCAGGCGGATCACTTCGGTCGTCGGTGCGACGGCCAGCGTGAGCACTGGCAGCACCATATGGCGCAGGGCGCTCACGATCATTTCGTCGCGCCAGACTGAATCGGAAAGCCAGGCGTCAACGATGGCGAAGCCGCTCACCGTTTGCACGTTATATAGCAGGTCGAAACGGCCAGACACCGGAAGCCAGCCTAACGTCAGTGAGAAGAAGAGGGTAAGCAGCAGCGCCAGCCAGAAAACAGGGATGGAAAAGCCAATTAAGGCAAGCGCGCTGATGAATTTATCCTGCCATTTATTGCGATAAATTCCCGCCAGCATCCCCACCGGGATCCCCACCATGAGGGCAAAGCCAAAGGCGAGTATACACAGCTCCATGGTGGCCGGGAAAACCATCTTCAGCTGCTCAGAGATGAGCTGTCCGTTGATGCTGGACACGCCAAAATCCCAGTGCAACAGGCCGTTAAACCAGAACAGCCAGGCGTCCCAGAGGGATGAGCCCTGAAGCGGGGCGTGCGGCGTAAAGTAGCTAAGGCTAAAGCCGACAAAGGTCAGGAAGAACAGGGTGACCAGCAGTAATAGCAGCCGCCGCAAGGTAAATATAATCATGGTTTTTTCACCTCTTGTTCTTTCTCACGAGTCACGCCCGCGAAGGAGGCGTTACCAAACGGGCTGAGTACCAGCCCTTTTATATCGTAACGGTAGGCCTGAAGGCGCAGGGAAGAGGCAAGCGGCAACACGGGAAGCTCTCTGGCCAGAATATTTTGCGCTTCATCGTAGGCCTCAATGCGTGAAGCAAGCTGTTGAGATGAGAGGGCTTTTTGCAGCACAGCATCAAATTCCCGGTTACACCAGTGCGCGTAGTTGGTCTGGGAGTTGATCGCTGCACAGCTCAGCAGCGGACGGAAGAAGCTGTCCGGGTCGTTACTGTCGGTAGACCAGCCAGCCAGCGTTAAGTCGTGATTCATGTCCATCAGACGCGCCTCCTGGAAACGGCCTTCGACAGGAACGATGATCACCTTAACGCCCACCTGGGCCATATCTGCCTGCAACAGTTCGGCGGTTTTCAGCGGGCTGGGGTTCCACGCCTGAGAGCTGGTGGGTACCCACAGCTGAAGCGTCAGGTTTTCTGCCCCCAGTGCTTTAAGCTGTTCGCGCGCTTTCGCCGGATTATATTCCGTGATCTTCGCCTCGCCGTCATAGGCCCAGGAGGCGCGGGGCAGAATAGAGGCGGCGGTTTCCGCGGTGCCGTAATAAATCGACTGCATCAGACGCTGATTGTTGATCGCTAACGCCAGCGCATGGCGCACGGCCGGATTATTCAGCGGTGGCTTATCGGTGTTAAACGCCAGATAGGCGATGTTCATTCCCGGGCGTAGGGTCAGGCGCAGGCGGGGGTCGTCGCGCAAAATAGTCAACTGGCTGGCCGCAGGCCACGCAAGAACGTCGCACTCACCGGTCAGCAGTTTGGAGAGGCGACCTGTTCCACCTGAACCCAGATCGACAATAACCTGCGGCATCAGCGGTTTGCCGCGCCAGAAATGATCGTGTCGTTGCAGGCGAATGTATTGTCCGGCGCGGTACTCAGCTAACTGGAAGGGTCCTGTGCCCACAGGCTCACGATCGAGACGTTCCTGACGATCCTTTTTCGTCAGCTGATCCGCGTATTCGGCTGACATGACGGACGCGTAGTGCGTCGCCAGGTGCCAGAGGAATGAGGCGTCCGGGCGCGTCAGGCGAAACTCAACCGTGCGGTTATCCAGCTTACGAACGCTTTTGACCGTGTCCGCGAATTGCAGACTGTCGAAGTAGGGGAAGTTTCCGCCGTTGACGTTATGCCACGGATGGTTGCGGTTAAAGATGCGCTGGAAGGTGAAAACCACGTCATCCGCGTTGAGCTTGCGGGTTGGGGTAAACCACGGGGTGTGCTGAAAAGCCACATCATCGCGTAGACGGAAGCGGTACGTGGCGCCGTTATCAAGCACTTCCCAACTTTCAGCAAGCTCCGGAACCAGCCGATAGGTATAAGGATCGACGTCGAGCAGGCGATCGTAAATCTGTGCGGCCAGCGTATCAACAATCACGCCGCTCCCCGCCTTTTGCGGGTTAAAGGTATCAACTTGCCCGCTGACGCAATAGACGAAACCACTATCACGAATATCAGGAGGCGCAGTACGATCGGGCGCAGCAAAGGCCAGATTGCTGAACAGACCGAGTGCAAACAGGGATGATAAAACCAGGCGCATAGTTTTTAAGGTTTTTAGATTCGATCTGCAAAGTGTATCGCACTTACGCCTGCTTCGTAAAAATGTCTGGGGGTAAGTGCTGATAATGTCAGCGCATTTGATGTTTTTTGAGCAATGCCCTTAACTGATGGTAGGTCAGACCCAGCAGTTCAGCTGCCCGTTTCTGGTTATATTTCGCCTCTTTCAGGCTCCGTTCCAGCAGTTGCTGCTCCTGCTGATGCTGGAACTGGCGTAAATCGAGCGGCAACGCCGGATCATGCTGGCGCGCCGCCGGAGCAAGGGGCTGTTTAACCTCGCGCCGAAACGGATCGAGAATAATGTTGTCCAGTTCGGTCTCGCTGCTGCCATGACGGTAAACAGACCGTTCCACCACGTTTTTCAGTTCACGGATATTCCCCGGCCAGTGGTAACCGAGCAGGGTCTCGGTGGCCTGTTCGCTGAAGCCCGGAAAGAGCGGCAGGCCCAGTTCCCGGCACATCTGAATGGCAAATTGATCGGCCAGCAGCATGATATCGCTGCGTCGCTCACGCAGCGGCGGCAACTGGACGACATCGAAAGCCAGCCGGTCCAGCAGGTCGGCGCGGAATTTATCTTCTGCCACCATCGCGGGCAGATCGGCGTTAGTGGCGCACACCAGGCGAACGTTAACCTGAAGCGGCTGACTTCCGCCAACGCGTTCCAGTTCGCCATACTCAATGACGCGCAGCAGCTTTTCCTGTACCAGCATTGGCGCGGTCGCCAGCTCGTCGAGAAAGAGCGTTCCGCCATCGGCACGTTCAAAACGACCGGGGTGCCGTTTTTGTGCGCCAGTAAACGCGCCGGCTTCATGACCGAAAAGCTCCGTGTCGAGCAGATTTTCATTCAGCGCCGCGCAGTTAAGCGAAATAAAAGGCCCGTCCCAGCGGCCAGACAGAAAGTGCAGACGGTTAGCGATAAGTTCTTTACCCGTTCCGCGCTCACCGATAATGAGCACCGGTTTATTCAGCGGCGCCAGGCGCGATACCTGCTCAAGCACTTCCAGGAAGCTGTTTGCCTCGCCAAGCAAATTGTCTTTATATTCAGCCATGATGAAATTAACCACTCCTTAGTGATATTCACCAGGTGAGAATAGCCGCTGGATGGATAAATATCAATCACACCCAGTAAAATCAATAAGATAAAAAGTTGGCATGGGATTTGTATTAACTACTCAGCAGGGCATCGCCCGATAACAGAACTATGAGGATTGAATTATGGGTATTTTTTCTCGTTTTGCCGACATCGTGAACGCCAACATCAACTCGCTGCTGGAGAAAGCAGAAGATCCGCATAAGCTGGTGCGCCTGATGATTCAGGAGATGGAAGACACGCTGGTTGAAGTACGCTCCACCTCCGCCCGCGCGCTGGCAGAGAAGAAGCAGTTAACGCGTCGTATTGAGCAGGCGACTGCCCAGCTTAACGAGTGGCAGGAAAAAGCTGAACTGGCGCTGCGCAAAGATAAAGAAGATCTGGCCCGCGCTGCGCTGATTGAGAAGCAGAAGCTGACCGATATGGTTGCCACGCTGGAACATGAAGTGACGCTGGTGGATGATACTCTGACGCGTATGAAGAAAGAGATTGGTGAGCTTGAAAACAAACTCAGCGAAACCCGTGCACGTCAACAGGCGCTGGCGCTGCGCCACCAGGCTGCAAGTTCGTCCCGCGACGTGCGTCGCCAGCTGGACAGCGGCAAACTGGATGAAGCGATGGCGCGTTTCGAATCGTTCGAACGTCGTATCGACCACATGGAAGCGGAAGCCGAAAGCCACAGCATCGGTAAGCAGAAAACCCTGGATCAGCAGTTTGCTGACCTGAAAGCCGATGATGAAATTAGCGAGCAGCTGGCGGCGCTGAAAGCCAAAATGAAGCAAGACAACCAATAATAAATCCTGCGGCACCTGAGCGTGCCGCATCGCAAGACAAGGAGTACACATGAGCGCGCTTTTTCTGGCAATACCCCTGACAATTTTCGTGCTGTTTGTTCTGCCCATCTGGTTATGGCTGCACTACAGCAACCGCTCTTCTCGCGGGGAGCTGTCGCAAAGCGAGCAACAGCGGCTGGCGCAGCTCTCTTCTGAGGCAAACAAAATGCGCGAACGTATTCAAGCGCTGGAAGCCATCCTGGATGCGGAACACCCGAACTGGAGGGAGCGTTAATGGCTGGACTAAATCTGAATAAAAAACTGTGGCGCATCCCGCAGCAGGGCATGGTTCGGGGCGTTTGCGCCGGGCTGGCACACTATCTGGATGTCCCGGTAAAACTGGTACGTGTGGTCACCGTATTGTCGATTTTCTTTGGCCTGGCCTTTATTACACTGGTGGCTTACATCATTCTGTCGTTTGTACTTGATCCGATGCCGGAAGGTGAGCTGGATGCGGAAAACACGCCAACCAGCAGCGATCTTCTTAACGCGGTGGATGAACAGCTGAGCGCAGGGGAGAAGCGATTGCGCGAGATGGAACGTTATGTCACCTCCGATACCTTTACGCTGAGAAGTCGTTTCCGTCAGCTTTAAGAGAGAACTTACATGAAACAAAACTGGCAACAGGCCGGTCAGAAGGTAAAACCCGGCCTGAAAATCGCAGGTAAACTGGTTCTGATGACGGCGTTACGTTATGGTCCGGCTGGTGTGGCGGGCTGGGCGATCAAGTCTGTTGCCCGTAAGCCGGTCAGAATGTTGCTGGCGGTCGCGCTGGAGCCGCTGTTACAAAAACTGGCAAAACGCGTTTCACGTCGCTACTTTTCACGCTAATCCCGCTCATATAAGCCCTTTCTCGCGCTGAGAGAGGGCATGAATTCCCCCTCTGCTTTTTCTCTTTCTTTGCGGCAGCTCACATTACTGCGTTGCGCTGCTTTGAGAATGCCTTTTTCAGCCCCCAGGTCCGTTGACAGATATTTTTCATGGGAGTAGATTGCCACTCCGTGGGACCGCTACCATGGAAAATAATGTGAACGCAAAAATTAAATACCTTATCAATCATATTTACGGTGAATCATTTTCAGATGCACACCTGGACGTGTTATTAACTAAGCTTCAACTGGCGGCGGTTAATATTACGGAGAAGCGTAAGTCAGGCTGGGATGAAAAAGATGTTGTTCTGATTACCTATGCCGATCAGATCTCCGCGAAAGGGGAGAAAGCATTGCCGGTATTTACCCGGTTCTATAATGAGTGGCTTTCTCGTACTTTTTCTCATGTCCATCTTTTACCTTTCTATCCGTGGTCATCAGATGATGGTTTTTCCGTTATTGATTATCATACCGTTGCACCTGAAACGGGAAACTGGCGCGATGTCGCGGAATTAAAACAGTCAGCCAGCTTAATGTTTGATTTCGTTTGCAATCATATGTCAGCGAAAAGCGAATGGTTTGCGAATTATCTGGCGCAGAAGCCTGGTTATGAAGATTTCTTTATTTCTGTCGACCCGGAAACCGATTTATCCGCGGTGACGCGCCCACGCGCTTTACCGCTGTTGACGCCGTTTACGCTTAATGATGGCAGCGTTCGTCATTTATGGACTACATTCAGCGATGACCAGATCGATCTCAATTTCGCCTCGCCGCAGGTGCTGATTGCAATGGTTGACGTTCTGCTCCATTACCTCATGGAAGGGGCGCGTTATATTCGTCTGGATGCGGTCGGGTTTATGTGGAAAATCCCGGGAACAACCTGCATCCATCTGGAACAAACCCATTGCCTTATTCAGCTGTTCCGCGCCATTACGGACGCCGTGGCACCTGGAACGGTGATCATTACTGAGACAAATGTTCCGCACAAAGACAACATCTCTTACTTCGGTGATGGTGAAAACGAAGCCCAGATGGTCTATCAGTTTTCCTTACCTCCGCTGGTGCTGCATGCCGTTCATCGTCAGGATGTGAAAGCACTTTGCCAATGGGCGGGGTCGCTGGCACTGCCTTCTTCACACACTACATGGTTTAATTTCCTGGCCTCGCATGATGGTATCGGTTTGAATCCGCTGCGCGGCATTCTTCCGGAATCAGAGATCCTCTCGTTGGTCGAAAATCTTCAGCAGGAAGGCGCGCTGGTCAACTGGAAAAATAATCCTGACGGAACGCGAAGCCCTTATGAAATTAATGTCACCTATCTTGATGCGTTAAGTTTACAAGACAGTTCAGATGAGGAACGTATTGCACGGTTCCTCCTCGCGCATGCTGTGTTGTTAAGTTTCCCAGGCGTCCCGGCTGTTTATATTCAGAGCATTCTTGGTTCGCGGAACGATTATGAAGGCGTCGAACGCCTCGGATATAACCGCGCGATTAACCGGAAAAAATACACGGCGGGGCAGCTTGATAGCGAACTGAATAATAAGAAGAGTATTCGTTATCAAATTTATTCTCGTTTGAGTAAGTTTATCGCTATTCGTCGCGGCGAGAGGGCGTTCCATCCGGATAGTCAGGCTGTTTTCGACGCAGTGGGTAAACAAATTCTTAAAATTATTCGTGTTGCTGAAAATGGCGAGCGAATTACAGCATTATTTAATTTTAGCAATAAAATGCAGACCGTATATGAACAAACGCTTTCTAGTAAGGAATTATTATCAGGACAGGATATTAGCGGTACGGAGCTGATCCTCAATCCATGGCAGGTAATGTGGATTAAAGAAAACTAAAAAGGACCCTAAAATGAAAATGCCAAAAATTGTGCTGTTATCAGCACTGGTTTCGTGCGCCCTGTTATCAGGCTGTAAGGACGATAAAGCATCTCAGGTCACCATTGAGTTTATGCACTCGTCGGTAGAACAGGAGCGTCAGGCCGTTATCACGAAATTGATTGAAAAATTCGAAAAAGAGAACCCGACTATAACGGTGAAACAGGTACCCGTTGAGGAAGATGCCTATAACACCAAGGTTATTACTCTGGCACGTACCGGTGCGCTACCGGAGGTGATAGAGATCAGTCATGACTACGCCAAAGTCATGGATAAAGAGCAATTGCTGGATCGTGACGCCATCGGCCGCGCCGTCAAGGCGGTGGGCGAGGAGACATTTTACGACGGTATTTTACGCGTTGTTCGCACGGAAGATGGCAGCGCATGGACGGGGGTGCCGGTTAGCGCCTGGCTGTCCGGCGTCTGGTATCACAAAGATGCGCTCGCGGCAGCGGGTATTGAAGAGCCGCACAACTGGGAGCAACTGCTGAAAGCCAGTCAGGCGCTCAACGATCCGGCTAAAAAACATTACGGTATCGCGCTTCCAACCGCAGAAAGCGTCATGACGGAGCAGGCTTTCTCGCAGTTTGCTTTGTCTGGAGGGGCTAACGTCTTTGATGCAAACGGCAGCGTGAAAATCGATACCCCTGAGATGTCGAAAGCGCTTGAGTTTTATAGGGCACTGGCCGCGAACACCATGCCGGGCTCGAATGATGTCATGGAGATCAAAGACGCCTTCATGAACGGTTCTGCGCCTATGGCCGTTTACTCTACCTATATCCTGCCCGCGGTCTTCAAAGATGGCAATCCGGCCAACCTGGGGTTCGTGGTCCCGACGGAAAAATCATCTGCCGTGTACGGCATGATCACTTCGTTGACGATCACTACCGGCCAGACCGAAGAGGAAACGCAGGCCGCCGAGAAATTTGTCACCTGGATGGAGCAGGCTCAGAACGCCTCTGATTGGGTCATGATGTCTCCGGGCGCCGCGCTACCGGTCAATAAACTCGTGGTGGGCACTGATTCCTGGAAAAACAACGACGTTATCAAGGCCTTTGGTCAACTGCCTTACGAGCTGATTGCGCAGTTCCCGAACGTCCAGGTGTTTGGTGCCGTGGGCGACAAGAACTTTACCCGCATGGGTGATGTTACCGGGTCCGGCATTATCAGTTCCATGGTGCATAACGTGACGGTGGGACAAAAAGATCTCAATGCGACGTTAAGCAACAGCCAGAAGAAACTGACTGACCTGATATCACAACGATAGGAGCGCTTTGCGAAGGGAATTATGAAGACGTTGTTTTCTGGTCGTTCAGATATGCCTTTCGCCATGCTGCTGTTGGCCCCCAGCCTGATTTTGCTGGGGGGCCTGGTGGCCTGGCCAATGATTTCTAACATTGAAATCAGTTTTTTACGTTTACCGCTGAATCCGCGTATTGATGCGGTTTTCGTCGGTCTGGATAACTACATTCGCATCCTGGGCGATGCTGCGTTCTGGCACTCCCTGTGGATGACGTTCTGGTATACGGCCCTGGTGGTGATCGGCAGCACCGGACTGGGGCTGGCCGTAGCGATCTTCTTTAACCGTGAATTCCGCATGCGGAAAACGGCACGTTCACTGGTGATATTGTCCTATGTGACGCCGTCTATTTCACTGGTATTTGCCTGGAAATACATGTTCAACAACGGCTACGGAATTGTGAACTATCTTGGCGTTGATCTGCTGCACCTCTACGATCAGGCCCCGCTGTGGTTCGATAACCCTGGCAGCAGTTTTGTCCTGGTCGTGCTGTTCGCCATCTGGCGTTACTTCCCGTATGCCTTTATCTCGTTCCTCGCGATTCTACAGACCATTGATAAATCCTTGTACGAAGCGGCAGAGATGGACGGGGCGAATGCCTGGCAGCGTTTTCGTATCGTGACGTTGCCCGCCATCATGCCGGTGCTGGCCACGGTGGTCACGCTGCGCACCATCTGGATGTTCTACATGTTTGCGGATGTTTATCTGCTCACCACCAAGGTCGACATTCTGGGCGTATATCTCTACAAAACCGCCTTTGCGTTCAATGACCTGGGTAAAGCAGCCGCCATTTCCGTTGTGCTGTTTGTGATCATCTTCGCTGTCATTCTGCTGACCAGAAAAAGGGTAAACCTCAATGGCAACAAATAAACGCGTTCTGGGCCGTATCGGTTTTTATCTGGGACTGGCGGTATTCCTGATTATCACGCTGTTTCCGTTTTTTGTGATGCTGATGACATCGTTCAAAAGCGCGAAAGAGGCGATCTCACTGCACCCGACTATCCTGCCGCAGGAGTGGACGTTACAGCACTACATCGACATCTTTAACCCGCTGATTTTCCCGTTTGTGGATTACTTCCGTAACAGCATGGTGGTGTCACTGACCTCCTCAGTCATTGCGGTGTTTCTCGGTACGCTGGGCGCTTATGCATTATCCAAACTGCGCTTTAAAGGGCGCACGACGATCAATGCGAGCTTCTACACCGTCTATATGTTCTCCGGGATCCTGCTGGTAGTGCCGCTGTTCAAAATCATCACCGCGCTCGGCATTTATGACACCGAGCTGGCGCTGATCATCACCATGGTGACGCAGACGTTGCCGACTGCGGTCTTTATGCTGCGTAGCTATTTCGACACTATCCCGGACGAAATCGAAGAAGCCGCGATGATGGACGGCCTGAACCGCCTGCAAATCATCTTCCGCATCACCGTGCCGCTGGCGATCTCGGGTCTGGTGTCAGTCTTCGTTTACTGCTTCATGGTGGCGTGGAATGACTACCTGTTCGCCTCCATTTTCCTGTCCAGCGCCAGCAACTTCACGTTGCCGGTGGGGCTGAACACGCTCTTCAGTACGCCAGATTACATCTGGGGTCGCATGATGGCGGCATCGCTGGTGACGGCACTGCCCGTTGTCATTATGTATGCCCTGTCTGAACGTTTTATTAAAAGTGGTTTGACCGCCGGCGGCGTAAAGGGCTGAGGCGGCCGATTTTAACAAGGAGTGAGTCATGAAAAAATTAGTTGCGACAGCGCCTCGTGTAGCGGCGCTGGTGGAATACGAAGATCGTCCTGTTGCAGCACATGAAGTGAAGATTCGTGCCCGTTATGGCGCCCCGAAACACGGCACCGAAGTTGTGGATTTCCGCGCGGCAAGCCCGTTCATTGATGAAGAGTTTAACGCCGAGTGGCAGATGTTTACCCCACGTGAAGAGGGGGCAGCACGCGGCATCGAATTTGGTAAATTCCAACTGGGAAACATGATCGTCGGCGACATCATCGAATGTGGTGCGGACGTAACGGAATACCAGATCGGCGACAGCGTTTGCTGCTACGGCCCATTGCAGGAAACGGTCATCGTCAACGCGGTGAACAACTATAAGCTGCGCAAAATGCCGCAGGGCGCATCCTGGAAAAACGCTGTTTGTTACGATCCGGCTCAGTTCGCCATGAGCGGCGTGCGTGATGCTAACGTCCGCGTAGGGGATTTCGTTGTAGTTGTCGGGCTGGGCGCTATTGGCCAGATTGCGATTCAGCTGGCGAAAAAAGCTGGCGCGTCAGTGGTTATTGGTGTCGATCCTATTGAACATCGCTGTGAGATCGCCCGCCGTCACGGTGCAGACCACTGCCTGAACCCAATCGGTACCGATGTCGGTCTTGAAATTAAGAAACTGACCGGCAAGCAGGGCGCTGATGTGATCATCGAAACCAGCGGCTTTGCAGATGCGCTGCAATCTGCGCTGCGCGGACTCGCCTACGGCGGCACGATCTCTTACGTGGCATTCGCCAAACCTTTTGCGGCAGGCTTCAACCTGGGCCGCGAAGCACACTTCAACAACGCGAAGATTGTCTTCTCCCGCGCATGCAGTGAACCCAACCCGGATTATCCACGCTGGAGTCGCAAGCGTATTGAAGAGACCTGCTGGGAATTGCTGATGAACGGTTATCTCAATTGTGAAGATCTGATCGACCCGGTCGTCACCTTTACCACCAGCCCGGAAAGCTACATGAAGTATGTCGATCAGCACCCGGAACTCAGTATCAAAATGGGCGTTACTTTTTAAGCTAAGGACAGCAAATCATGAAAATTGCAACACAAAACCAGGCCTTTTTCCCGACCGCTATCATGGAAAAATTCAAATATATCAAAGCGATGGGATTTGATGGCTATGAAATAGATGGCCGGCTGCTGGTTGAACATCTCGACGAAGTGAAAGCCGCTATCAAAGCCACCGGTCTGCCGGTTACGACGGCGTGTGGCGGATACGATGGCTGGATCGGGGATTTCATCGAAGAACGCCGCCTGAACGGTCTCCAGCAGATTGAACGCATTCTGGAAGCGCTGGCAGAAGTGGGCGGCAAAGGGATTATCGTCCCGGCTGCCTGGGGGATGTTTACCTTCCGTCTGCCGCCAATGACTTCGCCACGTAGCCTGGATGGCGATCGCAAAGCGGTCAGCGCTTCCCTGCGCTGGCTGGATGAGGTAGCAGCGCGCACCGGTACTACCGTCTACCTGGAGCCGCTGAACCGCTATCAGGATCATATGATCAACACCCTGGCCGACGCGCGTCGTTATATCGAAGAGAACGGCCTGAAGCACGTGCAGATCATCGGTGATTTCTACCACATGAACATTGAAGAAGACTCACTGACGGAAGCGCTGCATCACAACCGCGACCTGCTGGGTCATGTGCACATTGCTGATAACCACCGCTATCAGCCGGGCAGCGGCAGCCTCGATTTCGCCAGCCTGTTCGGTCAGCTGCGTGCTGATAACTATCAGGGTTATGTGGTGTACGAGTGCCGGGTTCGTGCCGACGATCCGGCTCAAGCCTATCAGGACTCACTCAATTACCTGCGTGAATGCTAAGGATGACGAGCGTGATGAGTGCTTCTACACCTTTGCCTCTGCGCGTCGCCATCATTGGCGCCGGGCAGGTTGCAGACAAAGTGCATGCCTCGTATTACGCCACGCGCAGTGATGTTCAAATGGTGGCTGTCATGGACAGCCGCCTTGAGCAGGCACAGGCGTTCGCGGAACGTTATGCCATTCCATCGGCATGGCAGGACGCTCACGAGATGTTGCAGAAAGTAAAACCGGATGTGGTGAGCGTCTGTTCGCCTAACCGGTTCCATTTTGAACATGTGATTGCGGCTCTCGAAGCGGGTTGCCATGTGATGTGTGAAAAGCCGCCGGCAATGACGCCGGAACATGCCGACCAGATGCGCATCGCGGCGCGCAAGGCAGGAAAAGTCCTTGCGTATGATTTTCATCATCGCTTTGCCCTGGACACCCAGCTCCTGCGCGATGCGGTAATGAACGGCACACTCGGTGAAATTTACTTCACTTCCGCGCAGGCGCTGCGTCGCTGCGGTGTGCCGGGGTGGGGCGTTTTCACCAATAAATCGCTCCAGGGTGGCGGGCCGCTTATCGATATCGGCATTCATATGCTGGATGCTGCGATGTACGTGTTGGGCTTCCCGGCTGTGAAGCGGGTAACCGCACACAGCTTCCTGAGACTGGGGAACCGGAAACACACCGGTCAGTTTGGCGAATGGGATCCTACGCAGTTTACCGTGGAAGATGCCCTGTTTGGCACGATTGAATTCTGCAACGGCGGCGTTCTGCGTCTGGACACCTCCTTTGCGCTTAACATCCGCGAGCAGTCCATCATGAACGTCTCTTTCTGCGGTGATAAGGCAGGCGCAACGCTGTTCCCGGCGCATATCTATAACGACGAAGCCGGTGTTTTAGAAACCCTTATCCATCGAGAAGAGGCGGACGATCAGCGCCATCTGCGCAGTATGGATGCCTTCGTGCGTCATGTGCTGGGAGAGCACGTTATGATCGCTGACGCAGAACAGGGTTTGGTTATACAACAGCTTGTTGCCGCGCTTTATGAATCAGCAGAAACAGGGGAAAGCGTGACATTATGCTGAACGTGTCTGTATTAAACGATCCGGGCTTTTGTCCTCACAGCCTGAACAAATATGCCTCTGTCATGACATGCGGGAATGGATACATGGGCATTCGCGCTACGCATGAAGAAGATTACACCCAGCAGACCAGAGGCATGTATCTCGCGGGGCTTTATCATTGCGCGGGTCGCAACGAGACTACTGAGCTGGTCAATCTGCCGGATATCACCGGTATTGATGTTGAGCTTGATGGCGTCAATTTCACGCTCCTGTCAGGCGAAATTCTTGAATGGCAGCGCGAGCTGGCCTTTGCTAACGGCGAACTGCATCGCAACGTTGTCTGGCGTGCACCCGACGGGAAACGTTATCGGCTGGAGAGCCGTCGTTTTGTTTCGCTGGACCAGTTGCCCTTAGTGGCAATGCAGTTCTCGATCACACCGCTTGATGGCGACGCTCAGGCCGTGCTGAAAACCGGCATAGATGCGACACAAACGAACAGCGGCAGACAGCATCTGGATGAAATCTCGGTCAGGATCTTTGACCAGCACTACATGCAGGGCGTGTATGAAACGCAGGACCGTGCATCTGAGGTTGTGGTTTCGGCGTATTGCCAGCTCTCGACGAAAAGCGACAGCTGTTTCACCGCCAAAAACCGCCGTCTCAGCGTGCATCATTCGCTGACGATTGCTAGAGGTGACACTGTCACGCTTGAGAAGATCGTCTGGGTGGCTCATCGTAGCGAGAAAGCGCTGTCGCAGGAGTCAATCGCGCGCAACGCGCTGGCCGATCTTAAAGTCTGTGCGGCAAGAGGTTATGAGGCGTTGCTTGAAAGCTCAGCGTATGCCTGGAAAGATGTCTGGCGCGACGCACGTGTGGAAGTGACTACCACAGAGCAACAGGATCAGCTGGCGCTGGATTACGCCGTCTGGCATCTGACGACAATGACGCCTGCTCATGATGAGCGAAGCAGTATTGCGGCGAAAGGGCTGACGGGTGAGGGGTACAAGGGGCACGTCTTCTGGGATACCGAAATTTTCCTGCTGCCGTTCCATCTGTTTACCCGCCCGCAGATTGCCCGCAGCCTGCTACGCTATCGTTGGCTTAATCTGGCAGGCGCACGGGAAAAAGCGCGCCGTAACGGTTGGCCGGGTGCATTGTTCCCGTGGGAAAGTGCGGCCAGCGGACAGGAAGAGACGCCAGAATTCGCGGCCATTAACATCCGCACCGGGGTTCGCCAGAAGGTGGCTTCCGCACTCGCTGAACATCACATCGTGGCTGATATCGCCTGGGCCGTGGTCGCTTACTGGCAGGCAACACACGACGATGCCTTTATGCGGAATGAGGGGCTGACGCTACTGATGGAAACCGCTTCGTTCTGGATGGGACGCGCGACGGAAATCAATGGTCGTCTTGAGATCCATGACGTGATCGGACCGGATGAATACACCGAGCATGTCAACAACAACGCCTACACCAACTATCTGGCCTGGCACAACGTTGCCTGCGCGCGTCAGTTTATGGCGATGTTTGGCCGTGAAGATGCGCGTTTTACGGAGAATGCCGGGAAGTTCCTGGCGCGCCTGTGGCTGCCAGAGGCCGACGCAGACGGTGTGATCCCGCAGGATGATACCTTCATGGCAAAACCTGCCATCGATCTGAGCCGCTATAAAGCCAAAGCGGGTAAGCAAACCATTCTGCTTGATTACTCTCGCGCGGAAGTGAACGAGATGCAGATCCTGAAGCAGGCCGATGTGGTGATGCTTAACTACCTGCTGCCGGAACGGTTTACGCCGCAGCAATGTGCCGCCAATCTGGCGTTCTACGAGCCACGCACGATTCATGATTCATCCCTGAGTAAAGCCATTCACGGCATTGTGCTCGCACGCTGCGGTGACACCGAGGGGGCGTATGCCTTCTGGCGTGACGGTATCGCCATCGACCTGGGGGACGACCCACACAGCAGTGATGACGGTATTCATGCCGCCGCCACCGGTGCGATCTGGTTGGGCGCTATTCAGGGGTTTGCTGGCCTGCACATTAGCGAAGGGGAGCTGCATCTTGCACCGAAACTGCCTGTTCACTGGCAGAAACTCGCCTTCCCGCTGCGGTGGCGGGACGCAACAATGCACATTACCTGTGAAAATGACCAGTTAACCATTGAGACTACCGCACCTGTCACGTTGACGCTGTGGGGTAAAACGCTGCACGTATCAGGGCGAAAAGTCTGCGCGCACAAGGACTTTCTTGCACCTGTTAATGGGACCGCTACCACGGAGGGGCGCCATGACGCTTAACGCTGTTGTATTCGATCTGGACGGGGTGATCACCGATACCGCGCATCTTCACTTTCTGGCCTGGCGCGCCGTGGCGGAGGAGATTGGTATTACCTTCGATGAAGTATTTAACGAACAGCTGAAGGGAATAAGCCGAATGGACTCCCTCCAGCGCATTCTGAAACATGGCGGGAAAGAGGGGATGTTCAGTGACGAGCAGCGCCTGGCGCTGGCGACGAAAAAAAACGCGCTTTACGTCCAGTCGCTGGCATCACTGACGCAGGATTCGCTGCTCCCGGGTATTCGCGACGTGCTGGCGGATATTCGCGCCGCGAAGGTCAAAATTGGGCTGGCATCCGTATCGCTTAATGCCCCTGGGATTTTGCACGCGTTGGGCATTCATCAGGCTTTCGATTTTTGCGCCGATGCTTCGCGCATTTGCCGCTCAAAGCCGGACCCGGAGATCTTCCTTGCAGCCTGTAAAGGACTGAACGTGCGTCCTGAAGAGGCCATTGGTATCGAAGATGCCGCCGCAGGGGTAGATGCGATCAACGCCGCAGGAATGCTGTCGGTCGGAATTGGGCCTGGCCTGAACCATGCGGGATTACAACTTCATTCAACGCAGGAACTGACCTGGGAACGCCTGACGGCGTTCTGGGCATCCCGGGCGTATTGATAAGGAATTAATAATGGCTCAACTGTCTCTGAAACACATTCAGAAAATCTATGATAACCAGGTCCACGTGGTTAAGGATTTCAATCTCGAGATTGAAGATAAAGAATTTATCGTCTTCGTCGGTCCATCGGGCTGTGGGAAATCCACGACGTTGCGAATGATCGCCGGCCTTGAGGAGATCAGCGCAGGTGAACTGATTATTGACGGGGTTTGCATGAATGATGTTCCCGCCAAGTCCCGTGATATCGCAATGGTCTTCCAGAACTATGCGCTCTATCCGCATATGACGGTCTACGACAACATGGCGTTTGGCCTGAAGATGCAAAAAATAGCACCTTCCATCATCGAAGAACGTGTTAGCTGGGCGGCCCAGATCCTGGGTTTACGCGACTATCTCCAGCGTAAACCTGGCGCATTGTCAGGTGGTCAGCGTCAGCGCGTGGCGTTAGGCAGGGCGATAGTGCGTGAAGCAGGGGTCTTCCTGATGGATGAACCGCTGTCAAACCTCGATGCCAAGCTTCGTGTACAGATGCGCGCTGAAATCAGCAAGCTGCACCAGAAGCTCAACACCACCATGATTTACGTGACGCACGATCAGACGGAAGCCATGACGATGGCGACCCGTATTGTGATTTTAAAAGACGGCATCATTCAGCAGGTGGGCGCGCCGAAGCAGGTTTACAACGAGCCGGCGAATATGTTCGTTGCAGGCTTTATTGGTTCACCTGCGATGAACTTCATTCGTGGCGCGATCGACGACCGATACTTCGTGACGGAAACGCTGCGCCTGGAGATCCCGGAAGACAAGCTCGCCGTACTGAATGCGCAAGGTTACCAGCGCAAAGCGGTCGTCTTTGGGATCCGTCCGGAAGACATTCTCACGCTACAGCGCAGCGGTGAAAATATCGCGGCGAAGATCAGCGTCGCTGAGCTGACTGGGGCAGAATTTATGCTTTATGCCAACGTGGGAGGGCATGAACTGGTTGTCCGTGCGGGAGCGGCGGATGATTACGTTGCAGGAGATAATATCGGCATCCAGTTCGATATGAGTAAGTGCCATTTCTTCGATGCTGATACTGAAGCAGCTATTAGATAAGAAAGGTATTCGCCGGAAATGAAAGTTTCCGGTTTTTTTGTATGTTAATTATAAAGGAATATTTTAATGAGTACTCTACTAAGAAGTGCTGCGCTCGTTCTGTGCGCAGGGGTAAGCTGCGCGCAAGCAACAGAGTCAACCAAACAGTGGGAATTTAATATTGGTGCCATGTATGAAATTGAAAACGTCGAAGGTCAGGGCGACGATAAAGATGGATTATATGAACCTTCCGTGTGGTTTAACGCCACGTATGATGCGTGGACAATTTCACTGGCGATGTATCAGGAAGGCCCGGTTGATTACAGCAGCATGACGCGCGGCACCTATTTCGATCGTCCTGAATTTGAATTACGGTATCGCTTCATTGGCACAGAGGATTTTACGCTGGGTCTTACGGGCGGTTTCCGTAATTATGGATATCATTTTAAAGATGAGCACGGTGCGAAAGACGGTAGTGCTAATATGCAGCGCTATAAAATTCAGCCTGACTGGGATGTGAAATTAACAGATGACTGGCGTTTTGGCGGTTGGTTTGCCATGTACCAGTTTGCGAATGACCTGGGAAAAACCGGTTATTCTGACAGCCGCGTCGAAACGGAAACCGGATTTACCTGGACAATAAACGAAACCGTCTCTGCAAAAGTTAACTACTATTTAGAGCGTGGCTTCAATATGGACAGTTCACGTAATAACGGTGAATTCTCCACCCAGGAGATTCGTGCCTACCTGCCTGTTTCATTAGGCCAGACAACGCTTACACCTTACACCCGTCTGGGGCTCGATCGCTGGTCAAA
Source organism: Enterobacter cloacae complex sp.6700776 (assembly GCF_048284255.1). Classification (NCBI taxonomy): domain Bacteria; kingdom Pseudomonadati; phylum Pseudomonadota; class Gammaproteobacteria; order Enterobacterales; family Enterobacteriaceae; genus Enterobacter; species Enterobacter cloacae complex sp.6700776. Next base: position 433,490 of record NZ_JBLVYK010000001.1, read on the forward strand.
CTGGGACTGGCAGGACGATCCAACTCGTGAAGGGCATGACTTCAACCGACTGGGTCTGCTCTATGCTTATGACTTTGCGAATGGCCTTTCCATGACGCTCGAGTATGCCTACGAATGGGAAAATCATGACGAAGGCGAGAGCGACCGCTTCCACTATGCGGGTGTCGGCGTCAATTACGCGTTCTGATGACGTTATACCAGGGGCGTTTGCCCCTGGTTTTTAGCGTAACGAAGCTGCATCTGAAAAATGTGTTTCAACCAATACCTTATGCGGCGCAGGTTTATCCGCAATGCACCTGAACAACAAATCGCAGCTCTCTTCGCCCAGCTTTTTCGTGGGGATATCAAAGCCGCCTGGTGCAGGGGTTAAAATGAGAGATAGCATCGGGTCGCTGTATCCTGCCATTGCGACCTGTTCCGGGATCGCCAGATTTAGCGCATCCGCGGCACGATAAAGACTCAGCAATTTCATGCTGTCAGTCGCAAAAACCGCATCGGGCGGGTTGTCTGAGGAGAGTAGCTGGCAGGCCGCCTGAAGCGCGCTTTCATGGGTATAGCCGCCATCGATAACCCAGGTCGGGTTAATTTCGATGCCGTGTTTCTCAAGGCTGAATTTATAACCCGCCAGGCGATCGATAGAGACGTGATAATCGAGCGGGGCATGCAGACAGGCAATTTTGGTGCGGCCATGCGTGATAAACGAGTCTGTTAATATGGCGCTGTCGCGGAAATTATCCGTGTCGACAGAATAGATATTCTGGTAATTTCCTTCCACTTTACCAATGACGACCACGGGCACACCGTATTCATCCAGTGTCGAGAAAAACGACTCGTTCGCCGGCGAGCTTAGCATGATGATGCCTTTGATCATCTTCTGCTTTATTTTACCCACGCATTTTTGCAGATCATCTTCACTGCTTTTGGACGTTTGTAAAATAACATCAAAACCTTCTTCTTCTGCTTTTGCCGTAATGGCATGCAGTACATCTGAGAAAAAGGGATTTCCTGCAGTGGTCTTGGTTGAGCGGGTCGAAATAACCATAATGGCGTCGAAGCCAGAAGAGGTGAGTGCGCGGGCAAGTTTATTAGGTTGGTAATTTAACTCATCTATCGCCTTCAACACCTTTTCACGCGCTTCAGGAGAAATATTCGTTTGTTTATTCAGAACGCGTGACACGGTTGATTTCGAAACGCCAGCAACGCGGGCAATATCATAGATGGTGGGTGACATACACCTTACTCACTCCAGACGGACAGCAATTGCGTCCATCTTACTGGAGAGAAAACGGCAATAGCAATAATTAAGAATTGATAATCAACGATCTGCCCCAATTTACTGTATTCTGAAGTGACTTTGTTCAGGGTTCCAGACAATGAAGGACGGCGATGAAGCGACTTAAAAACGAATTCAATTCTCTGGTGAACCGTGGCGTTGATCGCCATCTGCGTCTTGCCGTTACCGGGCTGAGCCGCAGCGGTAAGACGGCATTCATTACGGCGATGGTCAATCAGCTGTTGAACCTGCATGCTGGGGCGCGCCTGCCACTGCTTAGCGCGGTGCGCGAGGAGCGATTGTTAGGCGTAAAACGCGTACCGCAACGTGATTTTGGCATCCCCCGTTTCACCTATGATGAAGGTCTGGCACAGTTATACGGGGAGCCTCCCGCCTGGCCCACCCCGACGCGTGGCGTGAGCGAAATTCGCCTTGCGCTTCGTTTTCGCTCGAATGAATCCCTGATGCGTCACTTTAAAGAAACGTCCACGCTGTATCTCGAAATTGTGGATTATCCGGGAGAATGGCTGCTCGATTTACCGATGCTGGCGCAGGATTACCTGAGCTGGTCCCGACAGATGACCGGTCTGTTGCAGGGGCAGCGGGCAGAGTGGTCGACCAAATGGCGCCAGCTTTGCGAAGGGCTGGATCCGCTGGCGCCGGCGGATGAAAACCGTCTGGCCGTCATAGCCCAGGCCTGGACGGATTACCTGCATCAGTGCAAGCAGGAAGGGCTGCATTTTATTCAGCCTGGCCGTTTTGTTCTGCCGGGAGATCTAGCCGGTGCTCCCGCGCTACAGTTTTTCCCGTGGCCGGACGTTGACCGCATCGGCGAATCGAAGCTGGCACAGGCAGACAAGACCACCAACGCCGGTATGCTCCGCGAGCGATACAATTATTACTGTGAGAAGGTGGTTAAGGGTTTTTATAAAAATCATTTTTTACGCTTTGACCGCCAGATCGTGCTGGTGGACTGCCTGCAACCCCTCAACAGCGGGCCGCAGGCGTTCAATGATATGCGGCTGGCGCTGACGCAGCTGATGCAAAGTTTTCATTATGGCCAGCGTACGCTGTTTCGCCGTTTATTCTCGCCGGTCATCGACAAGCTGCTGTTTGCCGCCACAAAAGCTGATCATGTGACGGTCGATCAGCACGCCAACATGGTATCCCTGCTGCAACAGCTGGTGCAGGATGCCTGGCAGAACGCGGCGTTCGAAGGGATTAGTATGGATTGTCTGGGTCTGGCGTCCGTACAGGCTACACAGAGTGGGTTGATTGACGTGAATGGCGAGAAAATTCCGGCCCTGCGGGGCAACCGACTCAGCGACGGTGAGCCGCTCACGGTCTATCCGGGCGAAGTTCCCCCGCGTTTGCCGGGCCAGGCTTTCTGGCAAAGCCAGGGTTTTCAGTTCGAAGACTTCCGTCCGCAGAGCATGAACGTTGACCAGCCATTGCCGCATATTCGTCTGGATGCCGCGCTGGAGTTTTTAATTGGAGATAAATTGCGATGACGGAACCGTTAAAACCCCGCATTGATTTTACCGGCCAGCTTGAGCAGTCCCCGCATGAGGCGTTTAAAACAGCGCAAACCTTCAGCGGTCCGCAGGCCGACAACTTTGCTCCCGTGCTGGCAGAGGAGCCGTTGGTTGAAGAGGGGCAGGCGGAAGCGGTCGTTGATGCGGCACTGCGCCCGAAACGCAGCCTGTGGCGTAAGATGGTGACCGCCGGGTTAGCCCTTTTTGGTGTGAGCGTAATTGGTCAGGGCGTGCAGTGGGGCATCAATGCCTGGCAAACCCAGGACTGGGTAGCGCTGGGGGGATGCGCCGCCGGGGCGTTGATCGTTGGTGCGGGCGTCGGCTCGGTCGTGACCGAGTGGCGTCGCCTCTGGCGTCTGCGTCAGCGTGCGCACGAACGCGATGAAGCGCGGGATCTGCTGCACAGTCACGGCACCGGAAAAGGGCGTGCTTTTTGTGAAAAGCTTGCGGCTCAGGCCGGGATAGATCACTCTCACCCGGCGCTTCAGCGCTGGTATGCGGCGATCCACGAAACCCAGAATGACCAGGAAGTGGTCACGCTCTATGCGCACATTGTTCAGCCGGTACTGGATGCGCAGGCTCGTCGTGAGATCAGCCGCTCGGCGGCGGAATCCACCCTGATGATTGCCGTCAGTCCGCTGGCGATGGTGGACATGGCCTTTATCGCCTGGCGCAACCTGCGCCTGATCAACCGCATCGCCAGACTGTATGGCATTGAGCTTGGCTATTACAGCCGACTGCGCCTGTTCAAACTGGTGTTGCTGAATATCGCCTTCGCCGGGGCAAGCGAACTGGTGCGGGAGGTCGGGATGGACTGGATGTCGCAGGATCTTGCGGCGCGTCTCTCTGCCCGGGCGGCGCAGGGGATTGGTGCCGGTCTGCTGACGGCACGCTTAGGAATAAAAGCGATGGAGGTTTGTCGTCCACTCCCCTGGATCGATGGCGATAAGCCGCGGCTGGGGGATTTCCGTCGCGAATTGATTGGTCAGCTTAAAGAGACGCTCAATAAAAAACCTGCTCAGTGAGGTTTCGTTTACTAATCGTGCGGGCTGTCAATATTTGTTGACAGCCACCTTCCCGAATACCGTGATCTGACATATCATTTTACTGTTATTGGCTTAAACGGTGAATTTCCCATGCGTTTGGAAGTCTTTTGTGAGGACCGTCTCGGTCTGACCCGCGAGTTACTCGATCTTCTTGTTTTACGTAGCATTGATTTACGTGGCATAGAGATCGACCCTGTCGGGCGAATTTACCTCAATTTTGCCGAAATTGAATTTAATACCTTCAGTAGCCTGATGGCCGAAATCCGCCGTATCGCTGGCGTTACGGATGTACGCACCATCCCCTGGATGCCATCCGAGCGGGAACACCTTGCGCTGAGCGCACTGCTGGAAGCAATGCCGGAGCCGTTTCTCTCTCTCGATCTGAAAAACAAAGTCGAGCGCGTTAACCAGGCCAGTTGCCAGCTGTTTGCGCAGACTCAGGAAAAGCTAATCGGTCATCACGCCACGCAATTGATCCCAGGTTTTAATTTCCAGCGCTGGCTGGACAGCAACCCGCAAAATACCCATAGCGAGCACGTCGTCATCAATGGACAGAATTTCCTGATGGAGATCACGCCGGTCTACCTGAAAGGGGAAAATGCCGCGCGGGTGCTCACCGGCGCGGTAATCATGCTGCGCTCCACGGTGCGCATGGGACGCCAGTTACAGAACCTTTCCAGCCAGGACGTAGGCGCATTCAGCCAGATTATTGCGGTGAGCCCGAAGATGCGTCACGTGCTCGACCAGGCGCGCAAGCTGGCAAATCTTACGGCACCGCTGCTGATTACCGGGGATACCGGTACGGGGAAAGATCTGCTGGCGCATGCTGTGCATATGGCCAGCCCGCGTGCGGCAAAACCGTATCTGGCGCTGAACTGCGCGTCTATTCCTGAAGATGCGGTGGAAAGTGAACTGTTCGGGCATGCGCCGGAAGGCAAAAAAGGCTTCTTTGAACAGGCGAATGGCGGCTCGGTGTTGCTGGACGAGATTGGTGAAATGTCGCCACGCATGCAGGCGAAACTGCTGCGTTTTCTCAATGACGGTACGTTCCGCCGCGTGGGGGAAGATCATGAAGTGCACGTGGATGTACGCGTCATCTGCGCCACCCAGAAAAACCTGGTGGAGCTGGTGCAGAAAGGGGTATTCCGCGAAGATCTCTACTATCGTCTCAACGTTCTGACGCTCAATATTCCGCCGCTGCGCGATTGCCCGCAGGACATCATGCCGTTGACGGAACTCTTCGTCGCCCGTTTTGCCGACGAGCAGGGCGTGCCGCGTCCGAAGCTCTCTGCCGACCTGGGTACCGTGCTGACGCGTTACGGCTGGCCGGGCAATATTCGTCAGCTAAAAAATGCGGTCTATCGCGCATTAACTCAGCTTGAAGGGTATGAACTGCGTCCTCAGGATATTCTGTTGCCGGATTACGATGCCGGGACGGTCTCGGTAGGCGAAGAGGCAATGGAAGGCTCGCTGGATGACATCACCAGCCGTTTCGAGCGTTCGGTGTTAACGCAGCTTTATCGCAGCTATCCGAGCACGCGCAAGCTGGCTAAACGTCTTGGGGTGTCACATACCGCGATTGCGAATAAGCTGCGCGAGTATGGGTTAAATCAGAAGAAGGGTGACGAATAAATAAAAAAGCCTCTTTGCAGAGGCTTTTTTACGTTTAGGCTTTAAGTGCCTCAAGTGCAGCGGTGTAATCCGGTTCGGTAGTGATTTCGTTAACCAGCTCACTGAAAACAACGTTGTCGTTTTCATCGATCACCAGCACCGCACGAGCAGCCAGACCCTTCAGCGCGCCTTCGGAAATGGCAACACCGTATTTTTCCAGGAAATCCGGGCTGCGCAGAGTGGAAAGGGTGATGACGTTGCTCAGGCCTTCAGCGCCGCAGAAACGGGACTGGGCAAACGGCAGGTCAGCAGAAATGCACAGCACTACGGTGTTGTCCATTTCGGTCGCCAGCTGGTTGAATTTACGCACTGATGCAGCACAAACGCCAGTATCGATGCTTGGGAAAATGTTCAGGACTTTACGTTTGCCAGCAAACTGGCTCAGCGTGACGTCAGACAGATCTTTAGCCACCAGAGTAAAAGGCTGTGCTTTGCTGCCAGACTGTGGGATGGAACCTGCAACAGCAACCGGGTTGCCCTGGAAATGAACGAGTTGTGACATAGATATCTTCCTGTTTACAAATAGTTAACGTCGTGGCTAGTGTATGTCATCCGCAGTTAGCACGGCAAACCAATTTTCTGCCTTTCCGGCCTGCAAGGAGTCAGTGATGAGAAGCGTTAAGGTCTATGAAGAAGCCTGGCCATTGCACACCCCGTTTGTGATCTCGCGCGGCAGCCGTAATGAGGCCTGCGTGGTCGTGGTTGAATGTGAAGAGGACGGCGTAAAAGGCGTCGGGGAATGTACCCCTTATCCTCGCTACGGAGAAAGCCTGGCGTCAGTCATGGCGCAAATTATGACGGTGGTGCCCGAGTTGCAGGCGGGCCTGACGCGTGAGGCTCTTCAGCAGAGGTTGCCGGCCGGCGCGGCACGTAACGCGATTGACTGCGCACTCTGGAGTCTGGAAGCGGCGAAACAACAAAAACCGCTACCTTCGCTGCTGGACGTTACGCTGCCGCAATTGATCGTCACCGCGCAAACGGTGGTCATTGGTGAACCAGAGCAAATGGCCGCCAGCGCTCAGGCGTTGTATGCCACCGGTGCAACCTTATTAAAGGTGAAGCTCGACGATCGTCTGATTAGCGAACGCATGGTCGCCATTCGTGCGGCGGTACCTGATGCCACCCTTATCGTCGATGCGAACGAATCATGGCACAGCGAAGGGCTGGCAGCCCGTTGTCAGCTGCTTGCCGATCTGGGCGTTGCCATGCTGGAGCAGCCTCTCCCGGCAGAAGACGATGCCGCGCTGGCGAATTTTATTCATCCGCTTCCCGTCTGTGCAGACGAAAGCTGTCATACCCGTGAGAGCCTGTCAGCCCTCAAGGGCCGCTACGAGATGGTGAACATCAAGCTGGATAAAACGGGTGGGTTAACCGAGGCCCTGGCACTGGCACAAGATGCCCAGGCGCAAGGCTTTTCCCTGATGCTGGGCTGTATGTTGTGTACGTCCAGAGCGATCGGTGCTGCACTCCCGCTGGTGAACAGCGTGCGTTTTGCCGATCTGGATGGCCCAACCTGGCTGGCGGTTGACGTTTCACCCGCCCTGAGTTTTACCTCCGGCGTACTTCATCTTTGAGGCTGCCAGCGCAGAAGATCTGTCATCGCTCTGAGGTATTTTTCACTCGCTTCATCCGAGGAAATAGGCGGAAACTCTGCGGTGATACAGTGAAGACTGAGGTCCGCGCACCAGCTGCCAAACGACCCGGGCGTTTCATACCCGACGCTGGTTACCAGAGGTAGAGCAAACGCATCCGCCAGCCACTGCCCGAGCGCTGTATGACGAGGATCTTCAATACAGGCGAGGGGATCGTGGAAAGAGACAACCCAGGCCGGGTGGATCTTATGAATAAGCTGACACAGCGCCTGGGTTTCGGGCTCGGAACCCGGTTTTTCTCCCGTAAGCAGGACCACATCTCGTTCCTGCGCCGAACTGTTCCAGCGATACACCGTTTCACCGGCACGCCAGTTTGCTGCCGGAAAGTTCCTGTTAAGGTCAACGCCTCGTGCATTCGCCCGTAATCCAAGCTGGCATCCGTCCGGGTTGACGGTCAAAATCACATGTTGTCGTCGTAAATCGGGGGCCAGCGTACGTAGCGCGCACGAAAGCGTCACGATGGACGAGTTTTCGTCGCCATGTGTGCCCGCAATGATTAAGCCGCTTGTGCGATCGGGCTCGGGAGCCGGAAACCAGATCAGTGGGGCGCCTAAAAATGAGCGGCCATAATGTTCAGTCCCGGGCGGGAAGGCGCCGCGTTCCGTTCTTGGTCGGGTGGTTGCCATAATAAACCCTGATGATGAAGTCGCTTCTGGCAGTGTTGTGCAAAACCCGCGCTTAATCAAATAGTTTCCGTCTGTGTGTAAAATTGCCTGACATCAACTTTCCTGAGGAAGCATTTGCATTTCTCCGTTTCGAAACAAATAATTACGCATCTGCCTGTTACCTGACATCATTAAGGGGATCGTATGAAGCATCCTGTTTCGCTTCTTTGTACTGCGCTGTGGCTGTGCGGGTTTTCTTCACTTTCATATGCCGCGGAGGTTCCCAGGGGAACGGAGCTGGCGCAAAAGCAGGAGCTGGTTCGACACATTAAAGATGAACCCGCCTCGCTCGATCCGGCAAAAGCGGTGGGTTTACCCGAGATACAGGTGATCCGCGACCTTTATGAAGGGCTGGTGAATCAGAACGAAAAAGGGGAGCTGGTTCCCGGCGTGGCGACGCGCTGGCAGAGCAACGATAACCGTGTCTGGACGTTTACGTTGCGGGATAACGCGAAGTGGTCTGACGGTACCCCGGTGACGGCACAAGATTTTGTCTACAGCTGGCGTCGTCTGGTTGATCCTAAAACTACGTCACCTTTCGCCTGGTTTGCAGCGCTGGCGGGTATTAATAATGCGCAGGCCATTATCGATGGTAAAGCTGCACCGGAAACGCTCGGCGTGACGGCAGTCGATGCTAAAACGCTGCGCGTGCAGCTGGATAAACCGCTGCCATGGTTCAGCAACCTCACGGCTAGCTTTGCGTTCTATCCTGTTCAAAAGGCAAACGTGGAAAGCGGTAAAGAATGGACGCGCCCTGGCGCGCTCATCGGCAACGGTGCGTATGTGCTGAAAGATCGCGTGGTGAATGAAAAACTGGTGGTTGAGCCGAATACTCACTACTGGGATAACGCCAACACGGTGCTTAAAAAAGTCACCTTTGTGCCAATCAACCAGGAGTCCTCAGCGACCAAACGCTACCTGGCGGGCGATATCGATATTACAGAATCGTTTCCGAAAAACATGTACCAGAAGCTGCTTAAAGATATTCCGGGACAGGTTTATACACCGCCACAGCTTGGGACCTATTACTACGCGTTTAACACACAAAAAGGCCCAACTGCGGATGCCCGCGTACGTCTGGCGCTCAGCATGACTATCGACAGACGTATTATGGCGGAAAAAGTCCTGGGAACCGGTGAGAAACCGGCCTGGCATTTCACTCCCGATGTCACTGCCGGTTTTACACCGGAAATCTCGCCATTTGAGCAGATGTCGCAGCAGGAGCTAAATGCTCAGGCGAAAACGTTATTACAGGCGGCAGGCTATGGTCCCCAGCGCCCGCTGAAATTAACGCTGCTGTACAACACGTCTGAAAACCACCAGAAAATCGCCATTGCCGTCGCATCTATGTGGAAGAAAAATCTGGGTGTTGACGTTAAATTGCAGAATCAGGAATGGAAGACCTACATCGACAGCCGCAATACCGGGAATTTCGACGTGATCCGTGCGTCGTGGGTAGGGGATTACAATGAGCCGTCGACATTCCTGTCGCTGCTGACGTCCTCTCACACCGGCAACATCTCACGGTTCAACGACCCTGCTTACGATAAGATTATTCATCAGGCGACGCTCGAAACCACTGAAAAAGCGCGTAATGCAGACTACAACATGGCCGAGAAGATCCTCGCCGAGAAAGCGCCGATAGCCCCTATTTATCAATACACCAATGGCCGCCTCATTAAGCCCTGGGTTAAAGGGTATCCGATAAATAACCCAGAGGATGTTGCGTACAGTCGTACAATGTATATTGAAAAGCATTAAAAAAACAGGAAAGGCGCTTAAGTGGTTTTGGCAAATAGCTATACATCGCTTAAGCGCCTGAACACACGGTTCATGGTACCTACAGGCTAGTTATTATCAAAATTCCTTTCATAAAAAATCATTTATTCTTTTGATGAATGCTTCGAGCGACATCTCTTTTCCAGTTTATTGAAAAGCCTGCAAGCATTTATACATCCTCCATGTAATAGCTTAATTCCTGCTATTTAAAACCTGACTTTTGTCCGATATAGGATTTTTCCATATTCAGGAGGTTTATTGAATAAGATGATATGTCTCTGCGATTTTGCAGCTGATGCTTAGATCAGCATTGATATAAATCAATTATTCAACGACAGGTGGTAATGAATTCAATATTCTCTATCAAGGCAGACGTTCCTGCTAATCTATTGTGAATAAATGGTTAATACTTTCTGCGTGCCACTTATATCTGGAATTTATAAATACTAGTGATTAGTGGAAAATTCTTAAGAAAAATCCATGTGCAGATCTTTGATCTGAAAAGTTGATCATGAATGGGCTTTTGCTCTAATATGGTTTTGTAAAGACCCGTCACTCACTTAACTCGTATTTCTTGCAAAGAAAGGGACTGCTATGGCCGATTCATTTCAGAATGAGGTGCCCAAGGCACGCATAAATTTAAAGCTGGCGCTGCATACAGGCGGCGCGCAGAAGAAAGTCGAACTGCCGCTTAAACTTCTCACCGTCGGTGATTTCAGTAATGGAAAAGAGAATCGTCCATTGTCCGAAAGGAAGAAAATCAACGTCAACAAAAATAACTTTAATAGCGTACTTTCGGAATTTAACCCGGAGGTTAATCTGACGGTGCCTAACACCATGGCTGTCGATGGTTCGGAGGAAAGTATAAAACTGAATTTCTCCGATATTAAGGATTTCGAACCTGAACAGGTTGCCCGCCAGATCCCCCAGCTCCGCGCCATGCTGGCCATGCGTAATTTATTACGCGACCTCAAATCCAATCTTCTTGATAACGCCACTTTCAGAAAAGAACTCGAGAAAATTCTTAAGGACCCGGCGCTGTCTCAGGAATTACGCGACGAAATGAGTGCACTGGCCCCGAAATAAGCGGCATGTGTAATTTAATGGATTAACCGGGAATATGCTGATGTCTGTGAATAGTGAAACCGCCTCCGCGCAGGGGCAGACCATCGTACTGGAAAAAGAGGGCGTTTACGCCTCCCTGTTTGAAAAAATCAACCTGACTCCGGCCTCGAGCCTGGGTGATATCAATGCGTTTCTGGATGATGCCGCGCTTTCTGACGCGCCGGCGGGTGAACGCCTGACGGCGGCGATGCAGGTGTTTATGGACTGCATCCGCAAATCCGGTCAGCCCGTGGAGAAGCTCGACAAAACGCTGATTGACCACCATATCGCCGAACTGGATTTCCAGATTAGCCGTCAGCTGGATGCCGTAATGCATCACCAGGCGTTCCAGAAAGTGGAATCCCTCTGGCGCGGCCTGAAGCAGCTGGTGGACAACACCGACTACCGCCAGAATGTGAAAACCGAGATTCTGGACGTCTCCAAGGACGACCTGCGCCAGGATTTTGAGGATGCACCGGAACTGATCCAGAGCGGCCTCTACTGGCACACCTATACCGCCGAATACGACACCCCGGGCGGCGAGCCGATTGGTTCCGTGATTTCATCCTATGAATTTGACGCCAGCCCGCAGGATGTGGCGCTGCTGCGCAACATCTCGAAAGTGTCTGCCGCCGCACACATGCCGTTTATTGGCTCTGTCGGCCCGAAATTCTTCCTGAAAGACTCTATGGAAGAGGTCGCTGCAATTAAGGACATCGGCAACTACTTCGACCGCGCTGAATACATCAAGTGGAAATCCTTCCGCGACACTGACGACGCCCGCTACATCGGCCTCGTGATGCCGCGCGTGCTGGGGCGTCTGCCGTATGGCCCGGACACCGTACCGGTGCGCAGCTTTAACTACGTTGAGCAGGTGAAAGGCCCGGATCACGAGAAATACCTGTGGACCAGCGCGTCGTTCTCCTTCGCGTCAAACATGGTGAAGAGCTTCATCAATAACGGCTGGTGCGTGCAGATCCGTGGCCCGCAGGCGGGCGGGGCGGTGAAAGATCTGCCTATTCATCTGTACGATTTGGGTACCGGCAACCAGGTGAAAATCCCGTCTGAGATGATGATCCCGGAGACCCGCGAGTTTGAGTTTGCCAACCTCGGCTTTATTCCGCTCTCGTATTACAAAAACCGCGACTATGCCTGCTTCTTCTCGGCGAACTCCGCGCAGAAACCGGCGCTGTACGACACCGCAGATGCCACGGCCAACAGCCGCATCAATGCCCGTCTGCCGTACATCTTCCTGCTGTCGCGTATTGCGCACTATCTGAAGCTCATCCAGCGCGAGAACATCGGCACCACCAAGGACCGCCGTCTGCTGGAGCTGGAGCTGAATACCTGGGTGCGTAGTCTGGTGACGGAAATGACCGATCCGGGCGATGAGTTGCAGGCTTCTCATCCGCTGCGTGACGCGAAGGTGGTGGTGGAAGATATCGAAGACAACCCGGGCTTCTTCCGCGTGAAGCTGTTTGCGGTGCCGCACTTCCAGGTGGAAGGCATGGATGTGAACCTGTCTCTGGTGAGCCAGATGCCGAAAGCGAAAGCGTAACGTAAGGCAGGAAGCATGAAAACGGAACAACCGTTATGGGGCAGGGGCCAGATGGTCTCTCCCCAGCACTTCCAGCAACAGGCCGCGTATGCGGCCTGGTCTGCGGAATGCATCGCCCGGTTAGGTCTCTCCCATCCCTGGGGAGTGATTGAAGCCACTTTCGAACCGGATGCACTGAAACTGGGCCGCCTGCAGGCCCGCCATCTGCACATCCGTTTCCCCGACGGGACGCTTATCGACACGGATAATGCTGACGATCTGCCACCGGTTCTCGCGCTGGAGAGTGAATCAAATGAGGTGGTAGTGATGCTCGCGCTTCCGCTGTTGCGCGCGAATGGTGGCAACTGTCTTAAGCCCGATGAGGTAGCCGGGCGTCCTGTTCGCTATCGCCAGCGTTGGCAGGATATCCGCAATACCTTCGGGGACGATACCCGCCAGATTGCGGTAATGCGTCCTGAGCTGACGCTGCGGTTTGCACATCAGAACAACAGCGATTACCTGACCTGTCCGGTTGCCCGCCTGCAGCAGGATCTGCAGGGGGCATGGCAGCCTGATGAGACGTTTCTCCCCCCGCTCCTGGCCATCGAGGGCAGCCGCTGGCTGTTAACCCAGCTCGAACAGCTGATGATCCAGCTACGTGTACGCCTGAGCCGACTGATGGCCATGCGACGGGAAAGTAATGAGCGCATGGCAGACTTTGCCGTGGCCGACGTGTCGCTGTTCTGGTTGCTGAATGCCCTCAACAGCGCTGAGCCCGTGCTGGGGCAGTTTCAGCGCCATCCGCAAAGTCCGCCTGAACGCCTGTATCCGGAGCTGGCCCGCCTGGCGGGCAGCCTGCTGACCTTCTCGCTGGAGCACCAGGTGAGTGCGATCCCGGTCTGGCAGCACGAGCAACTGAATAACGTATTTCCGCCGCTGTTTGATTTACTGGGGGACCTTCTGGAAGCCAGTCTGCCATCGCGGGTGGTGGCGATTGAGCTTGAGCACGATGCCCGGCTGCACTTCTGGCAGGCCCGTCTGCATGATCCGCGTCTGCGTGAAGGGGCGGATTACTACCTCTCCGTGCGTTCAATGGTGCCGGTGGCTCAGCTGCAGGAGCAGTTCCCGCGCCAGTGCAAGGTTGGCAGCCCCGATCATGTCAGAAGTATCGTCAATTCATCGCGGGTGGGCGTGCCGCTGACCCCGCTGCGCCATGTGCCGGCAGCCATTCCGTTACGTCTGGAAAATCAGTATTTCAGTCTTGATGTCTCTCATCCTCAGGCCACTGAAATGCTCCAGGGCGGCACCTGCATGTTTTACGTTCCGGGCATGCTCGGCGAGCCTGAACTCGAACTCTTTGCGGTGCTGAGAACATGAGTGAGCGTAAACGCGGCGCTGCCGCGGCCATTGATATTGATGCCCTGCTGCAGGATACCTGGCTGCAGGTGATCAGCCTGCGTCACGGTCCGAAATTTCAGGATGGAGAAGGGCGCACGCTGTGGGAGCGTTGCATTGCTGATGTCGAACGTGTGCAGCGTGAGCTGAAAGCGGGCGAACTTGATGAAGCCAGCTGCCGGCATATTCTCACCGCACAATGTGCGCTGCTGGATGAGGCGGTTAAGAGTCGCGGTGTGGAGGATGATGCCTGCGTGCAGTGGTATGACATTCCCCTGCAGGGGCACTTCCTTGGCACCATGGACGCCGGTGACACGCTGTGCGATCGGATGCGCGATGTGCTGCGTGAACCGGCTCCTGACCACGCTGTCGTGACCTGCTTCCAGCGGGTCATGATGCTCGGATTCCTCGGCAACTTCCGCTCCCTATACGATCCTGAGCGGCAGAAACTCATGAATGCACTTAATGAACATGTTGCGCCGTTCAGCTATTCACAACCCCATCCCGTTCTGGCGGAAAGCCATGCCGGACGGGGGATAAGGGGTTGGCTTGCATCATGGCCCATGCGCATTGGCCTGAGTGTGGTGGTGGTCACCGCATTATGGTGGGGACTGGATTGCTGGCTGGATCAGACACTGCTTACCCTGCTGCCGGGAGCCGTGAAATGAGCCCTGCACAACAGCGCGGGCTTGCGCTCTGGGCTGCCCTGCTGAGTGCAGTGGTCTGCCTGTGGTTTCTGCCAGCATCCCGGCTGGTTTCCGTTCTCGTCCTGCTGGCGGTACTGGGGCTAATCATGGCGTTCTGGGCTGTCGCCTGCCGTCGCGTGCAGCACGATTTCACCCTGTGTCTGGAGGACCTGCCTGAAACGAGTTATTGCCAGCCCGTGGTACTGGTCTGTGGCGATCTGCCGCTTGCCTGGCCGCATCAGTCACCGGTACTTACTGTCACGCAGGGCTGCTGGATCCGTGTGGAGGATCATCTGGAACTGGAGCAGGCCGCCCGTCAGGTACTGTGGTTGCGCCCCGACTGGGGACGTCAGCTGTCAGTGATGGTCAGTGTTTGTCCGCAGCAGCACCCTGACAGTGAACGCCTTACCAGTCGTTTGCTTGCCCTGCGCTGGCAGATTAGTCGGTTGCGTAAAGCAACCGGCCATTCTGTGCCACTGGTTCTGAATGGACAGGTCGGCAGTGCGATGATGAATGACATGCTCTGGCAGACGGCGATCCTGGGGGAAGGGGTAAAGGTCTGGAGTGGGACTTCAGCGCCTGGCTCAGTTGCTGAATGGGTTAATACTGGCGGAACGCCTGCGATGCATCAACAGGTGCTTATGAACAGCCTGATGAGCTGGTTCCAACAGCACGTCCACGCTGTCCTTATGGATGAAAACCCCGATATTCCTGTCATTGAACCTGTTGCGGTTCTGTGGGGATTGGGCCCGATCCTGGCCGGAAGCATGGCCACCTCTGTCTGGACAGCGTGGTTGTCCCGCCATACTGCGATGCAGCAGGTGTCTGGCTGGCAGCCGGCGGGAACGGACAGTACGGTTATTTCCCTGTTCCCGAATTTTGTCCTCCCTTTACTGCCAGAAGGACGAGGCCTGACACCGCATGGACGAACCTGGCGCGGTGCGCTCGGAATCTTCACGTTGGCGACCATTGCTGCACTGCTCAGCAGTAGCTGGAACAACCGCCAACTGCTGCAACGCGTTAGCTTCGATATTGTCCGTTACAACAGCATCGCCATGGATGATTACGGTCCTAAAGCCAGCGCCGTACAGGTGCTGCGCGAGGATGCGGCGCTGCTGGATGAGCATGCACGCAATGGTGTACCGGCCCGGCTGGGGCTGGGGCTTTATCGGGGGGAACGTCTGCGAATACCGGTGCTGGAAGCGATCCGCTCATATGTGCCACCACCTCCTCCACCAAAGCCTGTGGAAAAGGTCGCGCCGAAAATCATCCGCCTCGACAGCATGTCGCTGTTCGATACCGGCAAATGGGCGCTGAAACCCGCCTCAACAAAGCTGCTGGTGAACTCACTGGTGGGCATTAAGGCGAAGCCCGGCTGGCTGATTGTAGTGGCGGGCCATACCGACAGCACCGGGGATGACCAGTCCAACCAGGTGCTGTCCCTGAAGCGTGCGGAGTCGGTGCGCGACTGGATGCGGGACACCGGCGATGTGCCGGAGAGCTGTTTTGCGGTGCAGGGCTACGGTGAAAGCCGACCTGTCGCCACCAACGACACGGCGGAAGGCCGGGCGCTGAACCGCCGTGTCGAAATCAGTCTGGTGCCGCAGGCGAACGCCTGCCAGCTGCCGGGCAACACCCCCGCGTCATCGCAGGATGATGGCGCTGATAACAACTTAACGGAGTAATTAACATGGCAATACCAGTCTATCTGTGGCTGAAGGACGACGGCGGCGCGGACATCAAAGGGTCTGTGGACGTTCAGGATCGTGAAGGCAGCATCGAGGTGGTGGCCCAGGAGCACAACCTGTACATCCCGACCGACAATAACACCGGCAAGCTGACCGGTACCCGTATCCACACCCCGTTCCTGTTCACCAAGGAAATCGACTCCTCCAGCCCGTACCTGTACAAGGCGGTGACCACCGGCCAGACCCTGAAATCTGCGGAATTTAAGTGGTACAGAATCAATGACGCGGGCCAGGAAGTGGAGTACTTCAACACGAAGCTTGAGAACGTGAAGCTGGTGAAAGTGAATCCGAAGATGCACGACATCAAAGATCCGGCGTTCGAGAAGCACAACCACCTCGAGCAGATTGAACTGCGCTACGAAAAAATCACCTGGACCTACAAGGACGGCAACATCATTCATTCCGATTCCTGGAACGAACGCGCCACCGCGTAAGTCGCATGCGGACAGGGCCCTGTCCGCAGTTTTTTGCACAGCGTCTGTATGCACGGACGCTGTGCAAAGAAAAACACAATCTGCCTGCCCGACCTGATGCGCTTTGGGTTCCTGAATAACAGGGAACAGCGACGGGCGGTAGCGTGTCCGGAACTGATAAAGAGAGAGTCTCATGGAAAATCCCGCCATCCTGTTACGCCGTCTTAACCCTTACTGTGCCCGCGCGATGGAAGGGGCCGCGTCCCTGTGCCAGACCCGCGCCCATGCGGAAATCCTGCCCGAGCACTGGTTGCTGAAGCTGCTGGAGCAGGGTGAGGGCGACCTGACGGTGCTGGCGCGGCGCTACGAATGGGATATGGATACGATATGGCAGGATATGCTGGGTTTTCTGGACAGCCTGCCACGTTCGGTGCGCAGCCGTCCGCAGCTGTCGGACAGTGTCCGGGCTCTGATGCAGGAGGCCTGGCTGCACGCCTCGCTGTCGGGGGAAGAGCACATCCGCAGCATTCACCTCCTGATGGCCCTGGTGGACAAACCGAAACTGGTGCGCTGCGACGGCCTGTGGCCGCTGCTGACGCTGGCGCAGAGCCAGCTTGAGCGCCTGCGGGGGCTTCTGGATGCGCAGTCGGATGAACGCCCGGAGGTGCAGCAGGAAGCGGAGCTTACGCAGGGCGATGAGGTGGAGTTTGTCGGCCGTCCGGTGAATGCGGATATAAAAGGAGAGCTGAACCCGGCGTTACAGAATGCGCTGGACAGGTTCACCCTCGACGTCACCGCCCGCGCCCGTGAGGGCAGAATCGACCCGGTCTATGGCCGCGACAATGAAATCCGCCAGATGGTGGATATTCTTTCCCGGCGCCGCAAGAACAACCCGATTCTGGTCGGCGAACCGGGAGTCGGCAAGACCGCCCTGGTTGAAGGACTGGCGCTGCGCATCGCCGAAGGGAATGTGCCGGACGCGCTGAAGCCGGTCTCCGTGCGCACCCTTGACCTCGGCC
Source organism: Enterobacter cloacae complex sp.6700776 (assembly GCF_048284255.1). NCBI lineage: Bacteria > Pseudomonadati > Pseudomonadota > Gammaproteobacteria > Enterobacterales > Enterobacteriaceae > Enterobacter > Enterobacter cloacae complex sp.6700776. Next base: position 451,013 of record NZ_JBLVYK010000001.1, read on the forward strand.
TGTTACAGGCGGGTGCAGGCGTGAAGGGTGAGTTTGAACACCGCCTGAAAAACATCATCGACGCGGTGCAGCAGTCACCCCTGCCGGTTCTGCTCTTCATTGACGAGGCGCACACCATTATCGGTGCGGGCAACCAGGCGGGGGGCGCCGATGCGGCCAACCTGCTGAAACCGGCACTGGCCCGCGGTGAGCTCAGAACCATCGCCGCCACCACCTGGTGCGAATACAAGCAGTACTTTGAGCGCGACGCCGCGCTGGAGCGTCGTTTCCAGATGGTGAAGGTGGACGAACCGGACGACGACACCGCCTGCCTGATGCTGCGGGGACTCAAGTCACGCTACGCGGAGCACCATGGCGTGCATATTACCGATGAGGCGGTTAAAGCCGCCGTCACGCTCTCCAGACGCTATCTGACCGGACGCCAGCTGCCGGACAAGGCGGTTGACCTGCTGGACACCGCTTCGGCCCGTGTCCGCATGAGCCTGGATACGGTGCCGGAGCCGCTGACCAGGATGAAGGCGCAGCTCACGGCACTTGCCATGGAGAAACAGGCGCTGCTGGAGGATATCGCGGTGGGCAATACCGCCCACGCCGAACGTCTGGCCGCCATCGGAGAGGAAGAAGTCGGCATCATTTTGCAGCTCGATGAACGGGAAACCCGGTACGGCCAGGAGCTGAAACTCACGGAAGAACTGCTTGCCTGCCGCACGGATATCTCCCGTCAGGGGGAAATTGCGGACCTTCAGATGCAGCTTACTGCCGTGCAGCAGAATACCCCGCTGCTGGGGCTGGATGTGGACGCGCGTACCGTCGCCACCGTTATCGCCGACTGGACCGGCGTACCGCTCTCTTCCCTGATGAAGGACGAGCAGACGGAACTGCTGAGTCTTGAGCACAGTCTGGCGAAACGCGTTGTCGGTCAGGACAGTGCGCTGAATGCCATTGCGCAGCGCCTGCGCGCCAGCAAAACCGGCCTTGCACCAGAGAATGGCCCGCAGGGCGTGTTCCTGCTTGTGGGACCGAGCGGCACCGGCAAGACGGAAACGGCGCTGGCACTGGCGGACGAGTTGTTCGGCGGCGAGAAATCCCTTATCACCATCAACCTCTCGGAATACCAGGAGCCGCACACCGTCTCTCAGCTCAAGGGCTCACCTCCGGGCTACGTTGGTTACGGTCAGGGCGGCATTCTGACCGAAGCCGTCCGCAAGCGCCCGTACAGCGTGGTGCTGCTGGATGAAGTGGAAAAGGCGCACCGGGACGTGATGAACCTGTTCTACCAGGTCTTTGACCGGGGATTCATGCGCGACGGAGAGGGGCGTGAAATTGACTTCCGTAACACGGTGATACTGATGACCTCGAACCTTGGCAGCGACCTTATCATGCAGATGCTGGATGAAAATCCGGACGCCACCGAAGGCGACCTGCACGAACTGCTGCGTCCTGTCCTGCGGGACCACTTCCAGCCCGCGCTGCTGGCGCGCTTCCAGACGGTGATTTACCGTCCGCTGGCACAGGCAGCGATGCGTATGATTGTCGGCATGAAGCTCGGCCAGGTGAGTCAGCGCCTGGCCCGGCATTACGGCATGAAAACCGCTATAGCAGACAGCCTGTCTGATGCGCTGACCGATGCCTGCCTGCTGCCGGACACCGGGGCGCGCAATATCGACAGCCTGCTGAACCAGCAGATTCTGCCGGTCCTGAGCCAGCAGCTGCTGAGCCAGATGGCGGCGGGAAAGAAGCCGCATACCCTGACGCTTGGCTGGGATGAGGAAGAGGGCATAGTGCTCGAGTTTGACCGGACAGAAGGTGAGCATGCATGAGCAGTAATCTTCCCTTACGATTCAGCCACAGCCATCACCTGCTTTCGGTGAAGGGCTGCGATGCAGGGCTTGATGTGCTGGCATTTGAGGGCGATGAAGCCCTGAGCACACCGTTCAGCTACCGTACTGAATTCACCAGCGCGGATCATGCCATCAGCAAAGAGATGATGCTGATGAAAGCGGCTTCCCTGACGCTTCAGGCCCCGGTAGACCAGGGTTACGGTATCAAAATACAGCAGCCGGTGCGGGTGATTCAGGGCGTGGTGACCGGTTTTGAACGCCTAAGCACGTCAAAAGATGAAACCCGCTACGCCCTGACGCTTGCGCCGCGTCTGGCGCTGCTCGACCGCTCGCACCAGAACGCGATTTACCAGGACATGTCGGTTCCGCAAATCGTGGAAAAAATCCTGCGCGAACGTCACGGCATGCGCGGCCAGGACTTCCTGTTCTCACTGAGTAAAGAGTATCCACGCCGTGAGCAGGTGATGCAGTACGCTGAGGACGACCTGCACTTCATCACCCGCCTGCTGGGCGAGGTCGGTATATGGTTCCGCTTCACCACCGACACGCGCCTCAGCATTGACGTGGTGGAGTTTTATGACAGCCAGCAGGGGTATGAGAAAGGCCTGACGCTGCCGTCGGTACCGCCGTCAGGGCAGTACTCGCAGGGTGTGGACGCGGTGTGGGATATGGAGAGCCGTCATAAGGTGGTCCAGAAGGAGGTCAGCACCCGCGATTACAACTACCGTCAGGCCACGGAGGATATGAACGCCCGGGTTGACGCGACCGGCGGGGATACCACCACCTGTGGTGAGGCCTATCATTACGGCGATAATTATCTGATGCAGGGAAGTGCGTATGACCGCAACCCGGCAGCGGAGTCCGGTGCGTTTTACGCCCGCATCCGTCACGAACGCTACCTGAATGGCCAGACGCAGACCGTTGCCTTCACTAGTTGTCCGGTGCTCTCTCCGGGTATGCTGCTGACCGTCACCGGCGAGTACGAAGTGGCAGACGTGTTTGCGCAGGGCGTGGTTGTCACGGCGATGCACAGCCATGCGCAGCGTGATGCGGACTTTTGCGTCAGGTTTGACGGTATCCCGGACAGCCCGGATTTCAGTTTTCGCCCGGAGCCTGGTTCACGTCCGGTGATGGCCGGTACCTTACCGGCCCGCGTCACCAGTACCACTGAAAATGACACCTACGGGCATATCGACAAAGACGGCCGCTACCGCGTCAGTATGCTGTTTGACCGTGAGAACTGGGAGACCGGGTTCGAGAGCCTGTGGGTCCGTCAGTCCCGGCCGTACGCCGGGAATACCTACGGCCTGCACCTGCCGCTGCTGGCAGGCACCGAGGTGGCGATTGGCTTTGAGGACGGTAACCCGGACCGGCCGTACATTGCCGGTGTGCTGCACGACTCGGCGCACGGCGACCACGTCACCATCCGCAACTACAAGCGTAACGTGCTGCGCACGCCGGCGAACAACAAAATCCGCCTCGACGACGAGCGCGGGAAAGAGCATATCAAGGTCAGCACGGAGTACGGCGGCAAGAGCCAGCTGAATCTAGGCCATCTGGTTGACAGCGACAGGCAGAAGCGCGGCGAGGGGTTTGAACTCAGAACCGACAACTGGGGCGCCATCCGGGCGCAGAAAGGGATTTTTATCAGTGCTGACGGCCAGGCGAAGGCGCAGGGCCAGGTGCTGGAGATGGCGCCGGCGGTCAGCAATCTCGGCGATGCCCGGGAGCAGATGACATCCATCTCCGGTGATGCGCAGCAGGCGACCGCGAACCCGGCAGACCTTCAGGCGCAAATCGCCCTGCTGGAACAGCATCTGACGGACCTTAAAAAATCAGTGCTGCTGATGAGCGCACCGGACGGTATGGCGCTGACCAGCGGACAACACCTGCAGGTCTCGGCCGGGCAGAACCTGATTGCCACAGCCGGTAAAAATGCGGACGTCAGCGTGGTGAAAAATCTGTTCATCGGGGTGGGCAGTGCCCTGAGCGTGTTTGTGCGCAAGCTGGGAATAAAGCTTATCGCGAACCAGGGGCCGGTGCAGGTACAGGCACAGAACGACCTGATGGCATTGCTGGCACGAAAAGAACTCAGCATCGTCAGCACGGAAGATGAAATCAAAATCCTTGCGAAGAAGAAGATCACGCTGAACGGCGGCGGGAGTTATATCACACTGGATGTGAATGCGATTGAGGCGGCGACGCTCGGGGATTACCGGACACGGGCGGGATTTTATGACCGGCAGCAGAAGGCAAATAAACCAGAAGATTTCCCGAGTATTGCCCCGATAGCAGCAGAACCTGCCAGCTCCGGTAACAACCAGCAAGAAAAACCAGACAAAGACGAAGATGTCCCGGGTACTGGTCCTGCTGCTCCGGAAGCAGCAGAGCCAGCCAGTTATTTCCTTTTTTCCTGACACGGAGTCATAACATGATTATCAGCCCACCGTTTCTGAGAAACAGAACTGCATCCCAGTCTGATGCCGACTGGACTGGCGCAATGATGCCGGTTAATCCAGACCAGGGATTCCCGTTGAACGGAGCAGAATCCTGGCATAGAGGTATTCACATTACACATACAGACAGAGCAAGTTCTCCTGAAAAAATCCGGGCAATTGCTGATGGCGTGGTGGTTTCGTTCCGCCAGCCATCGTCGTCTAAAGATGCAGAACCACTCAATTATCTCGGACCGACAGATGACGGCTATGTGTTGCTGAAGCATGAAACGGAGACAGGAAGCGGAGATAACGGGAAGGTCATATTCTATTCACTGTGCATGCATATGAAATTTCTGGAGGCAGAAATAAAACAGGATGCAAAAATATACCGTAAAGCCCTCCTGGGCTCTTCAGGCACGTGCAGTGGACGGAATGAATTCCATTTCCAGATTTTCTGTGATGACAACAATATCAGCAAGCTGACGGGCAGAACGACCCGTGAACTGGACGTGTCGAAAGATGGCCGGACTGATGCCGTTTACGGAGATATTCACTTTTATCTTCCGGCCGGAACGAAGTTTTTTGATAAGGCACCCGCAAATAACAGTACTTCCATAACCGGGCTTTCTGAGCTGTATACCAGCAGTGCGCCTCTGTATGCCAGTATGACGCTGGCACAGGGCAGCTGCACGATGGTGACCCGGCAGAAAAATACGCAGACTGACGGGAAGTATGACCTGCTGGGCGACCCTCTGGTGAATGCTGACGGAGAGGACTACGAATATAATCTCTATAACACCGCGATGCGGAATTATAAGGAAAGCCCCAGCGCCGGGTTTGAGCTGCTTCGTTTTGGCCGGGTGATCAATACGGAGCATGAAACGCTGGTACCGGCAGATGCGCCATTATGGATGACGGTCAGTTATCCGGGTGGCAAAGGGGTGGTCAATCTCGCTGATCCGAATATTAAAAAGTTCAGTGACGCTGATTTTCCTCACTGGACGGGCTGGCAGCTGGTTGATGACGATGCGGACAGTAATAGTCAGTGTAGCTCAGCCATAATCAGGAAGCTGCAGGAGGACGGTGAGTACAATAATCAGTGTGGAAAGTTAATCTGTCATTTCCCGTTCGAATGGGAAAAAAGTACGATCGATACCCGTTTTTCATGGCTGAAAACAGGAAATGACAAGCGTGCTCCGATGACGGAAGCAGATTATGCAAAATTTAAGGCTCATGCAGAAGCGTTGTGCTTTGATTCCGGAGCATTCAATAGTGGAAGACTGTGGCATTTTGAGCCAAACGCATTCATTGAACATTTTAGAAAATGTAGTTGGATGAATCTTGATGAGTTAGCTGCCACATTTCCGAAATATTTATTTTACTCTTCAAATGGAAACCCAAGAACTGCTCAAAAGCAGCCTGCAAGCGTGTATACAATAGATCATGAACAAGCCAAAACTAGGATTGAGTCGCATTACGAATCGTTGAATTTGTGTATTAGAAAATACATTGGAAACGACAAAAAAAGAATATCATTTTTTCTACCCCAAACATTACTAGAAACTGCTCAGTGGAGGGATTTAGGTGGTAGTAAGAGGTTATTACATGAGTGGGGGTTTGGACGTTATAATTCAGTGAATCCTGCCACGGAGTATTATACTGTTTTTTATGGTAGAGGGATCATGCAACTTACATGGGCAGGACTGTATAAAACCTACGGTGAATACCGAAATTTTCCAAATCATTCAGGTTCATATACGGATCGATTACGCCCTGATGCTCCGCGGCTTACTTCAATCTCAACCCATTATGCAGCCCATCCCGATGATGGGGGGACTTTGTTTCGGTGGTCTCCAAGATTCGATCCTGATATCGTGGCTGAAGATAAATACAACGCTTGTGATTCTGGTGGATTTTATTGGGCTTCAAAGGTATATAGACGAAAAACCTCAATGAATAGAGTCGCGGATGAAGATTTCACAGCAGATAATGTCGGGTTAATCAATCGTTTGGTTAATGGGGGCTCGAATGGGTACTATGAAAGACAAGCCTACTCGAAATTTATTGGTTTTTATTTAATGGATGAGATAAATACTGATGCAACTGTTACTGTAAGCCCTACTGGAAAATCTCGCATTGTTGTGGACTTAACAAAATCCTAAGGTGTTATGATGAGATATATTATTTTTGTTTTTTGCATTTTTACAAATATTGCATTGGGTTGTGATAATACACTTTTAAATGTTAACATTGCAGAGGGTATTTCTGCGAAGATTTTGCTGAAAAGTAATGATTCGTTGTCAATGTCGATTTTAATTCATGGTAAGATTATTAGTACAGAAGAAATAGATGTTTCATCTGAGAAAAAAAATCATGTTACATTCGAAGATTATAATCGTGATGGTTATAAAGACTTCAGTGTATGGCATTTAGATGAAGGAATGGGTACGTATAAGATTTATAGATTATTTATCTTTGCACCATCTGAGGTAAAATTCAAAGAGATAAAGTCTGGATGCGGCGATGGTTTTGTTAATATTCGGATTGAAGGTGACAATTTAATTAACACGTTTTATGATGGTAACGCTCCGAAATCATGCGCTATGCCAATTGACGCTCTTAAGTGAAATAAGTATCAATAATTGAGTAGTGGAAGACTGTGGCATTTTGAGCCAAAAACATTCATTAAACATTTTAGAAACTATGGATGGTTAAGTTTCTATGAAATGAAACAAATAGTACCTAGCCATGCACTGCGGCAATCTGGCAGAGATCGGTTTGCTTGGGAGGCAATTAATGCGAATTTAAGAAAGCCGGGCTCAATTTTAAGTAACCAGATTTCAAATTTAAATTCCTCGATGAGAAAGTATTGTATTAATACTCCCTTTAGGATTTATTGCTTTTTAGGTAATGCAATACAAGAAACAGGCTGGTTAAGTACCCTTCATGAAGGAAATGGCAGTAACCTCTGGTACGCCCCGTGGTACGGACGCGGTTTTTTGCAATTAACTAATCCAGAAAACCATCTAAATTATTTTAAATATATTGGCAAGGTAGTTCAGGATCAATTAAAACGAAGTTTGGTTGACGCATATGCATTAATTGCAGCACAACCACCTGCGAAAAGATCTAATGCGACATTGCAAGATCGCCACTTCCCTACGCTTCCAACAGAGTTTATAGAACTAAGGAGCGAGGTTAGTGATTCACAAGGTACATTAGCTGCAGATAGCGCTGGGTTTTATTGGGTAAAAAATAAGATGGCTAAATATGCCGATGAGGAGCATGTTTTAGAGAGGGCTTCTGTTAATTCAAATCTGGGAATTAAGTATTACTACCGAAGTCCTAGTTTTTGGAAAGCAAGTGCCGCAGTTAATTTACCTGGAAGGATCGGTTCACTTTACCATCGCTCACTAAATGGATTCGATTCAAGATGCTGTGCCTACGGAGTTGCCATTGCTATTTTAACTGAAAATAAATTCCCGAATGCTTCTGGAAGTTTTGTTTTGGACTTTCCAGAAGGATATAATCATAGGACGTAAATTATATGAAATTGTTATATATAGTGGTTTTTCTCAGTATTAGTTCCTTCGCTATGGCCTCTGCTCCTGAAGCTAAAATTGAAAATACTTCAGTAACCAGAGCATTGACTTCAGATTCTAACGCAGAAATCTCTTCGTCATCCAGTTTTGATGCATGTAATGTGCATTTCAGTGATTACAAATTCCCTACATTGTCAGAGGATGAGTACTTTAAAAAAAATCGCCAATATCAGAGTGGAGTTGTTTATATTCTGGTGAGGCATTTGAAGCGGGATATGATACACAGCAAGTAAACACTAAAGGAATTAGTGTTAGTAGTACTGATAATAAAATTGTTTATGATTATAAGAATAAGATATGGAAACTAATACCAGATACAGCTTATGTAAAAAATGGAAAGATAAACCATCTATCACTAGTGCAGGTAAAAAGTAAAAATGCATCTGGTTTTATGGCTGTTAACAGTATGGCGAAACTCATAGATGGAACTCTAGGTGAGAGCATTTATTTCTGTTTGATACATAAAAATAATGCTCTATGTGGCTCTGGCATTAATTCCCCTGATGATAAAAATGAAGAGCTCTCTAAAGATGCGTTAAAACTGCTTGAGAGTATTTCATTTGATGATAACTAACCTTAGTTAATATTTATAAATTATAAATTATAAATTATAAATTATAAATTATAAATTATAAATTATGAAGTATGAAGTATGAATGTTGTATTCACTGAAACATCCTCCTGAATGTTATCCACGACCAGTTTCACCAAAAACATCCCGCTGGTTTGTCGTTCTGGCGGCAATGTTGGTTATTAGCGTGACCCTTATGCGTATATTCTGACGCTACATCGATACCAGACACTTCTGGTTGCTTGCTATTGGCACACCTGTCGTTGTGCGGATTGTAAGTTTCGGTTTTCGCATATGGCTCTGGCCATTACAGGACAGTAAAGCGAATAGTTTTGCCCGGCGTTAAGTGAGACCCGTAAAACACGCCGCGCGCTTCAGATATTGAATATGACTTTTATAAGGAAGACAAACAGCAGAACCTGCCAGCTCCGGTAACAACCAGCAAGAAAAACCAGACAAAGACGAAGATGTCCCGGGTACTGGCTCTGCTGCTCCGGAAGCAGCAGAGCCAGCCAGTTATTTCCTTTTTTCCTGACACGGAGTCATAACATGATTATCAGCCCACCGTTTCTGAGAAACAGAACTGCATCCCAGTCTGATGCCGACTGGACTGGCGCAATGATGCCGGTTAATCCAGACCAGGGATTCCCGTTGAACGGAGCAGAATCCTGGCATAGAGGTATTCACATTACACATACAGACAGAGCAAGTTCTCCTGAAAAAATCCGGGCAATTGCTGATGGCGTGGTGGTTTCGTTCCGCCAGCCATCGTCGTCTAAAGATGCAGAACCACTCAATTATCTCGGACCGACAGATGACGGCTATGTGTTGCTGAAGCATGAAACGGAGACAGGAAGCGGAGATAACGGGAAGGTCATATTCTATTCACTGTGCATGCATATGAAATTTCTGGAGGCAGAAATAAAACAGGATGCAAAAATATACCGTAAAGCCCTCCTGGGCTCTTCAGGCACGTGCAGTGGACGGAATGAATTCCATTTCCAGATTTTCTGTGATGACAACAATATCAGCAAGCTGACGGGCAGAACGACCCGTGAACTGGACGTGTCGAAAGATGGCCGGACTGATGCCGTTTACGGAGATATTCACTTTTATCTTCCGGCCGGAACGAAGTTTTTTGATAAGGCACCCGCAAATAACAGTACTTCCATAACCGGGCTTTCTGAGCTGTATACCAGCAGTGCGCCTCTGTATGCCAGTATGACGCTGGCACAGGGCAGCTGCACGATGGTGACCCGGCAGAAAAATACGCAGACTGACGGGAAGTATGACCTGCTGGGCGACCCTCTGGTGAATGCTGACGGAGAGGACTACGAATATAATCTCTATAACACCGCGATGCGGAATTATAAGGAAAGCCCCAGCGCCGGGTTTGAGCTGCTTCGTTTTGGCCGGGTGATCAATACGGAGCATGAAACGCTGGTACCGGCAGATGCGCCATTATGGATGACGGTCAGTTATCCGGGTGGCAAAGGGGTGGTCAATCTCGCTGATCCGAATATTAAAAAGTTCAGTGACGCTGATTTTCCTCACTGGACGGGCTGGCAGCTGGTTGATGACGATGCGGACAGTAATAGTCAGTGTAGCTCAGCCATAATCAGGAAGCTGCAGGAGGACGGTGAGTACAATAATCAGTGTGGAAAGTTAATCTGTCATTTCCCGTTCGAATGGGAAAAAAGTACGATCGATACCCGTTTTTCATGGCTGAAAACAGGAAATGACAAGCGTGCTCCGATGACGGAAGCAGATTATGCAAAATTTAAGGCTCATGCAGAAGCGTTGTGCTTTGATTCCGGAGCATTGAGTAGTGGAAGACTGTGGCATTTTGAGCCAAAAGCATTTATTAGACACTTCAGAAAGTGTGGTTGGCTTGACTGTGATGTAATTGAAAAGGTAATGGCAGCGAATATTAGTAAGAAAAATAAAAATGCATCTGATAACATTAAAGAGAGTGTGTTAGAGTACTATGTGGACATAAATAAAATAATGCAAAAATATAATTTATCTGATACTAACAGAATTTGTCATTTTTTAGGGCAGGGCGCAGTGGAATCAGGGTATTTATTGTCTATGCAGGAAACCAGTCAGCAACAGATTATAGTCGATGGTGTTCAGAAAGGTGGTGCTATTGTCGAAACATCGACACTTAATGAAACTACTGAGCTAGGGCATTGGTACGGATTTCTTGAAACTGAGAAAGATAATTACTTCTCAGGGAAAAAATACAATTCTCGTGGAGGGTATATCACAGGCTCCTATAGCTGGATCAATGGTAACTGTGGAGATGTTGACGCGCAAAAGTTCAGAGGTAGAGGATTTAAGATGCTAACTGGCCTTGACACATATTCAAGCTATTGGATATATCGAGGTTGGTTGACTAAAAATGATTTCGATAAATATTGGTGGGATGACCCTGAGTACAAGAAAAAAAATGCTGCTGGCATGAAGAAAAATCCTCCAAAAATAGAAAGTCCTCAGAAATTGACAGAGAGTTCATACAACTGTGTTGATACAGGTGGCTTTTTTATAGCGTGTTTTAAATCTAAAGTTCTTAAACTTATGGATGGAGACAAATTTGGTAAGTCTGATGATGATAGTACTATTTTGTCGGTAACTAAAGGTATAAATGGTGCAGTTAAAGGGATAGCCCAAAGGAAGATAACTACAAAAAAAGCGAAAGAGGTGATTGATGATGAAATTTAAAACCAATCTATTTTTGTTTATGATGCTCGGCGCTATGACTTTTAGTTCTTGGGGGGCATATTACAATACCATTGAAGTTGATGGTGTTAGCATAAGTTTTGATAAAAATAAAGCTGGAGATGTAATTGTTCATGATCAAAAGTCAAATGTGAATTATTCCTGTAAATTAGATAACTGGGATGATTCATTACTTTCTGGAGCAGGAAGCATATCTTTAACTAGTGATCATGTAGGTGTGCTTATAGCATCAGGTAATAAATATTTGATTGTTAATGATATTATAAATTGTAAAGAAAAGTCCATCAGCATTCATTTCATCCCATACTTTGATGAAGACATTTCGTCAATTATAGATGTGAACTTTGAAAAAAAAATAGTACTGGCATTGGTTGTGATTGATGCTCACCTCAGGTCATATCAAGCGATTGTTTCAAAATTTAATGGGACTGATAATCTATTGTCAGGAAAAGGGTTTTGGAGTAATTCTAAAAAGGAATCTGATGATGACAGCTTGTTTTATCTCGGACATACGATATATCTTGGAAAAATATCTGTCAATGCTAAATATGTCGCACCAAATGACTTGGATTGTACTGTGAATTCATTTCCTGGTGTTTGGGATATTGAACGGAAAATGAAAGTTGCCTTCCTGGAGGATAAAGATGATGTAGTTATTGATCGTAAATGCAAAGAGCTTTTTTCAGGTGAGAAAACTCTGAGTGAACTTGGTGGAAAACTCATCAACACTAAAAAAATATACAATCCGCAATAGACGATTAATGGCCTCCGGAAAATTAGGGCATTTTTCGGGCTGATAAGGGAGCAGAAGAGGTTACACGGAGAATAAATCCAGGACGAATGGCATTTGAGGATGTCAGATAGCCTGCGTTTTAGCATGCCTGGTATGTGCTTAACGATTTTACAGAACAAGAATCCGATTATTATGCTATTACGTAATGAAAATGAAATTTCTTAAGTTGTTAATTCTATTATTTGTGTTAATGATCTTCTCAGTTTTTGCAATGAGTTCAAATGCAAAACTGACTCCTCATCAAACAGTCATTAATTTTATTAGTGACTATGAGGCGTGGAATCAATTTGCTACGCAAAATTTATGTGAAGATACGGGTTTTCAGGCAAAAGAGGAATACATTAAATTACTGAATAAATATTGTACGCAATCTTCTGGCAGAATTGGTTATAATACGTATGGGCAATATTCCTTGCATGTTTCCGGTGGGGAGAGAGTAATTAGTACCAAAAAAGCAAGAGCCAGCTGAATCTCGGCCTCTTGGTCGACAGCGAAAAACGATAGAGTACATAGTCATGTCAGGAGACTCCCTCTCGAAAATTGCCGAACGTTATAAGACAAGTACTGATGAAATTGCTAAAAATAATAATATAAAAGATGTAAGTAAGATCTTCCCCGGTCAGCACTTGACGATTTATGGTGTCAATACTAGTGACCCTTCAGTGTATATCGTTTCACCGGGTGATACTCTTGCGGAGATCGCGGATAAATACGATGTTAGTTTAGACGAAATCGCACGACAGAACAACATATCCGATCCTAATAAAATTTACCCAGGGCAATCATTTTCCATAAGCAAAAGTGGTAGTAATGCTGTTGGCGAAACAGAAAAACCAGCAGTTAGCCCTCCAGCATCAAAATCAGTGAATAAAAAAACGCTGGAATCGATTGGGGGAAAAAATTCTGTAAATCCAATAGCTATACTCCTTCACGACCAGAGAGAAGCTCCGTGGATGAATATTGCACTGAGTGAGGCAAAGAAATGGCATGGAACTAAAGAAGACTCTATTACCAGCAATTATCATGCATTAATAGGTCATAAATGGATAAAAAATCTAGTTGGGACATCAAATGCTTGGTGTTCGTCTTTTGTAAATTATTGTTTTCAAGAAAGTGGATATCATAAAACAGTGCCAGATCCATATCGTGCTATTTCGTTTTTTAAAGATAGCAATAACTTTTTTGAAATCAAAAAACCTATCTATGGATGTGCCGCATCATCAGGAAAGCATGCAACCTTTGTATATGGTCAATCGAAGTCTGGAGAATTAATTTGTTTGGGCGGTAATCAGGGTGACACAATAAAATTTTCACTTTTTAAAGATTTTAGATTTTTTTTACCAGTGGCATATAAAGGATACTATGAGTCAAATGCACAAAAAGAATTAGACATCTTTGATGTAAATGAACTGAATGAAATGATTGGTATTCATTCTAAAACAACTGGACACGAGAGCACAAGATGATTCTAACAAACAAGATAAAACTAGCATTATTTCTGGTGACTTTGCCTGTTATGAGTAGTTTTGCATCTTCTTTTACTAAGGAGTTTGTTAGGATTGATGGTGTCCATAAGGTGAGGATTGATATTCAAGAAGAAAATCTTGGGGATGTTAAAAATTCAACAATAACCGCTTCGGAGTATGTGAAAAACAAAAAAATATGGAGTCTTGTCGATTTTGTAAATAAATGTCCGCTTGATATAAATATGGCCTTGATTAAGGGCTCATTCGAGGTTAAGAAAATTAATGACTCATTAGATACAGTATTGTTTGCTTATACCATAGGTTGTGTGGGCGGCCTTGATCCAGTTGCTGTAAAATATTTTGCTTATGAAAATGGTATTAAGCATTCTCTTCGAGGAGAAGAACGGATGATTACGCCTGATGGGGTAATTGATAATAATATTAGACCATTACCAGATACTAATTTAAAAAATAATATTCTTTTGCATAAATACATGCTCAACAATTGGTGTAAAGCATCAACAGTTGTTCTGGAGTAAACATATTTTGATTAGACATTAAATAAATTCAGTGTACCAGAATTATTTTTGAATGGGAAAGGTAAAAAATTAATGAAAAAATCCCACTCATGTTCTTGCATTTCTTATCGTGGGGATGATAATAAAATCCAATATATCAATAATGTTTCATTCAACTACAAAGGTAGTAGCTAGAGACATAAAAAATCGGTAATGTATATGCTTCCGATTATGCTTACGGAAAAAGACCAGGTAAATTGAATGCAGATAAAGATAATAAAGCGTATCTTGCTTACAACTACATACCCAACAGAGAGAACAGGTTTTTCTTTTTTCATAATGAAATGACTATATTTTATATCTTCGAAAAACATGGGCCACTTTATGTGAATTCCGAAGTATGTACTCAAAAAAACAATGCATTGCCGTGGGTATTATACATCAGGCCCTGAAATTGGCCGCCTCAGAATAGAAACAAATTACATTGACATACAAGGTAATTATATTGAGGAGGGTAAGCGCATTTCATATGATTCAAACGGGGAGGTAACGCTAATTGAAATTAAAAACAGAGGCCATAAAAAATATGAAATGATCTTTGACAGATATCCCGAGAGAGCCAAACATTTTTCCCTTTTAGCTAATGCTTAGAAATTTTGAATCATGAGTGTGTGAATGCGGTATTCCCTTAAACATCTTCCTGAATGTTATCCACTACCAGTTCCGCCAAAAACATCCCGCTGGTTTGCTGTCCTGGCGGCAATGCTGGTCATCAGTGTGATCCTCATGCGGATATTCGGGCGATACATCGATAACAACCACTTCTGGTTGGTCGCTATTGGTACGCCCGTTGTTGTTTGGATTATAAGTTTCGGTTTTCGTATGTGGCACTGGTCATTACAGGACAGTAAAGCGAATAGTTTTGACCGGCATCGGGAACGCTGGATCTTAAGTGAGACCCGTAAAGCACGCCGCGCGCTTCAGATACTGAATATGACATTTATAACTGCCCATAAGGAAGACAAACAGGGTTCTGTCGCTGTTGAGATGCTCAAGAATCACAGCATTATTATTTCTCAGTCGGACTGGAAAGGTGAAAAAGGCAAGAGGCTGAGCCGTATTACGACAGAGCCGGGAGAGACTCCTGAGCTGGTTGTCTCACGTCTGTTTTCTGAACTCATTGCGGATCTGCCAGTTGGCCAGTTCCCGGAAAATGCCTCACTGGCTGTCATCCTTAATATCTCGTCAACTTTGTCATTCCCTGCGGTTCAGGAAATTTGGCAGGAAGCCTGGAAGGAAAGTGGAATAACCTGCGCGGTTGAGTATGTGGACAGCAATGGGCCGGGAGTAGTTAGCCACTGGCTGGATTACCGCATTAAAGATGAAACGATGTTATTGATCGTTGGCCTCCAGATTGACCCGGTTGACTCAAACAATACCGCAGAAGCCGCTGTTGCACTGCTTCTCGGCAATCGCCTGACACAGGAGGCACTCGAACCTCTCGCGCTGCTGCACCGGCCAGATGCTTCCTCTCCTGGTGAATTGAGCGAGGGGATGAACATGGCAGCCTGGAACGTCCCGCTCAAAGGACATATCGTTAAAAATTTATGGCTTGCCGGACTGACGGGTGAGCAGCACGCAGAAGTGATCACGTGTCAGAATGTACATCCTGCGCAGTCTGTAGCGGACGACTCCGTCATTTCACTCGACAGGTCTATGGGACGTGCCGGTGCCGCAGCCCCCTGGCTTGCCATCGCTGCCGCCACTGAAATCGCCCAACAAACACAGTCACCACAGATGATTATCTGTGGCGATACCACAAAGAATGTGCTGTGGAGCACGCTCATTACCCCGATTGCTTCCCGACAGGAGATGGATCCGTGAAGCTACCTTTTGCTATTGCACCAAAGACTACGGAAGGCCGCTATCTTGCTGTCGCATTGCTTTTCTTTTTGTTGTTAGCCGTTATGACGTTCATGATCTGGAAGCATCCGGATATTGCCGGGATTCAAGACGGTAGTCAGCAGCAAATTTACTGGCTTATCGCTGGCGGATGTATTTCAGGCTGCACCCTTATCCTATCCATGTTGCTCCTGGCGGCAGTTCGTAATGCCGGTAAGCAGGAGTTTAATGCGCTTGTCGACGATACCAGTGGTGATGATGAAAAAAGGAAGCGGGAAAATGATAACGCCCCTGTTCACCCTGCGGTGGTCATGTGTGACAGGATTCGGGCGCATCTCCGCTCCCGTATTAGTTTTTACTGGCGTAGCAAAACACGTCTGCTGTTAATCACCGGCGATGAAGCCGCGATCGAGCAACTGGTACCCGGCCTGCAACAGCAGCAGTGGCTCGAAGGCAACCGCACCGTGCTGATTTATGGCGGCAGCCTGGCATCGGAGCCTGACCGCGAAAAATACACAGCGCTGCGTAAACTACGCCGCGGGCGCCCGCTGGACGGGATTATCCGTGTACTGCCTGAGTCGCTTAATCTTACCCCACATATCAGCGACAGCGATTTACGCGGCCTGGAAAAAATCAGCGAACTGCTGCGTTATTCCGCTCCGGTCTGGCTGTGGCAACTGTGCAGCAGTCACTGGTCGCAGGGTACGCGTCCTGAGCAGGCGGTAGGTGCAAGCTTTCCACCACGCGCAAAAGAAGACGATGTAATCCGCCAGCTGGAACTGATGCTGCCAGCCCTGCGGGCGCAGGGGATGAGTCAGGTCGCGGAAAACAGCAGCCACGACTTCCTGCTGCGCCTGAGCCAGCACCTGAACGATGGTGCTATTGCCCGCTGGGCTCAGCAGTTGCAGCCATGGCTCTTTGTTTCTCAGCAGCGCGTCCCGCTGCGTGGTCTGATGTTCAGCCTGTCGGAGAAGAAACCTGCCGGAATGTCAGCGGGAACAGCCGACGCTGAGAATTATGGATCACAGCGTCATGCCCTGACTCTGCCAGCAACCTGGCAGGGGATTGTCGACGACTGCACCCGCGTACGTGGCCGTCGTGTCGGTATGCCGTGGGAACGGGCGCTGGCCTGGGCACTGATGGCCATCATCAGTGTCTGGGGTGGAGGGACGCTGCTGTCGTTTGCGGTCAACCGGTCACAAATCGTTTCTGTTGCACAGCAGGCTCATGCTCTGGTGGAGCACCCTTCTGTATCGGATTACCAACTGACGGCCCTGCATGCTCTGCGTAATGATGCCGGTCGTCTGCTGCACCATATTCAGGACGGCGCGCCATGGTATCAGCGCTTTGGTCTGGACCATGATCAGCAGTTGCTTGACGCAATGCTGCCCTGGTACGGAGTGGCGAACAACCGTCTGATACGTGACCCGGCAAATGAAGCGCTTAAGCAGAAGCTCATTGCGCTGGTCAATTCGGCACCCAACAGCGACCAGCGGACACAGATGGCGAAACCGGGTTATGACCAGCTGAAAGCCTGGCTGATGATGTCCCGTCCGGATAAAGCTGATGGTGCATTCTACGCGCAAACCATGAAAACCGTGCAGCCGACGCGTTTAGGCATCTCAGCTGGCCTGTGGCAAAGCCTGTCACCGGATTTGTGGGCTTTCTACATCACCGAACTGCCAGCGCAGCCACAGTGGAAAACCACACCGGATGCGCAACTGGTCAGCCAGAGCCGCCAGGTGCTGTTGCAGCAAATTGGACGGCGCAACGCGGAAAGTACGCTTTACGAGAACATGCTCAAATCCGTGCGTCGTAACTTCGCCGATGTGTCTCTGGAGGACATGACCGGCGGTACCGATGCCCGTCGCCTGTTTACCACCGATGAGGTGGTGCCGGGCATGTTCACCCGTCAGGCCTGGGAGGGTGGTATTCAGCAGGCCATTGAGAAAGCGGCAAACTCCCGCCGCGATGAAATTGACTGGGTGCTGAGCGACAGCCGGAAAGCCGTCTCCTCAGACCTGTCGCCGGAAGCACTGAAAGCACGTCTGACGGAACGCTACTTCACCGACTTTGCCGGTAGCTGGCTGAGCTTCCTCAACAGCCTGCAACTTAATCCGGCAAACAATATTGCAGACGTCACCGACCAGCTGACGCTGATGAGTGATGTTCGTCAGTCACCGCTGATTGCCCTGATGAACACCCTCGCCTGGCAGGGGCAGACCGGCCAGAAGAGTGAAGGCCTGTCGGACTCCATCATCAAATCGGCTAAAGACCTGGTAGGCGGGAAGGACAAACCGGTAATTGACCAGTCAGCCTCAGGCCCGCAGGGCCCACTGGATGAAACCTTTGGACCGTTGCTGACACTTATGGGTAAAAACAAAGGCAGCAACGTTATGTCGGCTGACAATTCACTGAGTCTGCAAACGTATCTTACCCGTATCACCCGTGTGCGTCTGCGTCTGCAACAGGTCGCCAGCGCCTCTGACCCTCAGGAAATGATGCAGAGCCTGGCGCAGACCGTATTCCAGGGTAAAAGCGTGGACCTGACCGACACCCAGCAGTACGGCAGCCTGATTGCTGCAAGCCTGGGCGAAGAGTGGAGTGGTTTTGGCAGCACCACGTTTGTTCAACCACTGACCCAGGCCTGGGAAACTGTGCTTCAGCCATCGGCAGCGAGCCTGAATGACAAATGGAGTCGCTCCGTGGTGGCGAACTGGCATACGGCATTTGACGGACGTTTCCCATTCGCTATCAGCAAGAGTGATTCCTCTCTGCCAATGCTGGCTGAGTTTGTGCGTAAGGACAGCGGACGCATTGAGCGCTTCCTGACCACGGAACTCGGCGGTGTGCTGCATAAGGAGGGCAGCCAGTGGGTGCCGGATAAGGTTAATAGCCAGGGGCTGAGCTTTAACCCAGCCTTCCTGCGGGCGATTAATCAGCTCAGCCAGCTATCGGATATCTTATTTACCGACGGCAGTCAGGGCATCAGCTTTGAGCTACAGGCGCGTCCGGTACCGCAGGTGGTAGAAACGCAACTGACTATTGATGGACAAAAGCTGCACTACTTCAACCAGATGGCAGACTGGCAGAGCTTCCGCTGGCCTGGTGACACCTACAAGCCCGGAACCATGCTGACATGGACTACCGTCAATGCGGGTGCACGTCTGTTTGGTGATTACAGCGGAACCTGGGGCTTTATTCGCTGGCTGGATGAAAGTAAGAGAGAGCAGCTTGACCGCAGTCAGTGGATGATGAGTTTTACCGCCCCGGATGGTCGTACCCTACAGTGGGTACTGCGTTCACAACTGGGCAGTGGGCCGCTGGCGTTACTGGCACTCCGGGGTTTTACGCTGCCAGATCAAATATTTAGCGTAGATAGCGCGGCTATGGCGCAGGCGCTGATGACCAATACAGAAAACAGTGACATGGACGGAGTCGAATAATGGACGCTTTGCAGAATCTGGTTGTTGCCTGCCAGGCAGATGAAACCCTGCTGCGACAGCAGGCGCAGTCACATTCCGAAAGCTGGCAGCGCTGGCTTACCCCGATCAGTGAGAACAGTCCTACAGGAGAAGACCCGGGTTATGACGATGATTTCCAGCGTATCCGGGAGGAGGTCAATAAACTTTCCAGTATTGATACCGGGCTGATTTGCCAACTGGCTGAAAAGGTGTTGAACACTGTGGCCAAAGATGTCCGGGTTGCTACTTACTATTGTTGGGCGCGCTTGCACCAGGACGGTGAAACCGGGTTTGCTGAAGGGCTTGAGTTACTGGCGGGATTACTAACCCAATATGGAACACAGCTCCACCCTCAGCGTGAGCGAAGCCGTAAACCAGCACTGGAGTGGCTCGCAGGCTCTCGTCTGCTTGACAGCCTGTTACTCTGGCCAGAAGTGGTACGCGACGATGCCCAGCGTACGACCGGTGCGTTGCTTCTCATCCGAGACAGTCTTGAAACTGAGCCTGAAGCGTCACGTCCAGATCTGAGTGCCCTGTACAGCGCGCTGGGTTCCCGCCTGATGAAAGCCGGTGGCGTGGATGCGGTAATACCCCAGAACGCCAGCAGTAAAACACGCGCGCAGTGGGCATCTCACGCGGCAGAACAGGACGCGCCAGTGCTGAGCCACATCACGTCAGGTCAGGATTTGCTGGCTCAGGCCCGAACCCTGACGGGATATCTACGTGAGCAACCCGATGGCTGGCTTGCCGCACACCGACTGATGAAAAGTCTGCGTCACGACACGCTGAGAGCGATCCCGGCACCGGATGCCGAAGGGAAAACGCGCATCGAACCGCCGCGGGCTGACCAGCGGGCAATGCTCAAACGGCTGTATTTGCAACAGAGCTGGCTGGAGATACTGGAACAAGCGGACAGCACTTTCTCGCGTGGCGCCAATCATCTCTGGCTGGATTTGCAGTGGTACATCCATCAGGCCCTGATTAAATCAGGCCAGGATGTGCTGGCCGATATCATTATCGCTGACCTGAAAGGGCTGCTGCGGCGCCTTCCCGGACTTGAAACGCTGGCCTTCAATGACGGCACACCCTTTGCTGATGAGGTCACGCTGAACTGGATAAACCAGAGCGTGCAGGACGAGATGTCCAACTGGCGGGATGAGCCTGTCAATGCCTTGAGTGAAACTGGCAACGATATTCTGGCCCTTGAACCGGAAGCTTTGGAGAAAGCTGACACGGATGGTCTGGATGCCACACTCCACTGGCTGCAAACGCGCCCGGGCACCGACACCACAAAAGACAAATGGTTGGTGCGTCTGCTGATGGCACGTGTGGCGGAGCAGAAGGGTAAGAATGAGCTGGCTCTGCATCTGCTGGGTGAGCTTGACGGTGCAGCACAGGCCATCACCCTCACGCAATGGACGCCAGCATTGTTGTTTGAAGTGAAATCGCGCCGCCTCAGGCTGCTGCGCATGAAAGCCGCCCGCAGCGAAACCGATAAGTCACGGCTTCAGCCAGAGATGGACCAGCTTCTGGCGGGCCTGATTGCGCTTG
The DNA here is from genome assembly GCF_048284255.1 of Enterobacter cloacae complex sp.6700776. NCBI lineage: Bacteria > Pseudomonadati > Pseudomonadota > Gammaproteobacteria > Enterobacterales > Enterobacteriaceae > Enterobacter > Enterobacter cloacae complex sp.6700776. Next base: position 471,901 of record NZ_JBLVYK010000001.1, read on the forward strand.
ACCCGGCAGGCTGTGCGGTGCTTTGCGGGTAAAGCGACTGACATACCTTTAAAACACATTTATTCAGGTTCTTATGGATGATTTAACCCTGCGTTATTACGACGCTGAAATGCGCTACCTGCTGGAAGCCGGCGAAGAATTTGCCCGCGCTCACCCTGAGCAGGCAGCAATGCTCAATCTCGATAAGACGGGCGCGCGCGACCCGTACGTGGAGCGCCTGTTCGAAGGTTTTGCCTTCCTGATGGGCCGTCTGCGCGAGAAGCTTGACGACGACCTGCCGGAACTGACCGAAGGGCTGGTCAGCCTGTTGTGGCCGCATTACCTGCGCACCATTCCCTCGATGTCGGTGGTGGAGTTCACTCCTGTCTGGCGTGAGATGAAAGAACCGATGCGTATCGCCAGAGGTTTCGAGGTCAATTCGCGGCCGATCGGTGAAAAAGGCACGCGTTGTCGCTACACCACAACTAAAGAGATAACCCTTCAGCCACTGGCGTTGGAGCATGCCCGCCTGTCGACTGATCCTGACGGGCGCTCTGTCATCAGCCTGCGCTTCAGTTGTAGCCATCTTGCTGACTGGAGCCGTGTCGATCTCAGCCAGATCCCGTTCTATTTCAATGCTGACGCACCGCTGGCCTGCGCTATGCATGAAGCTTTTACCATCAATACGGCGCGTCTGTGGCTGCGCATGCCAGGTGACGTAGACAGAAGGCCGATGGACGGGTATTTCACCGCACTGGGGTTTGGTGATGATGACAGGCTGTGGCCGAAGGGGGACAGCAGTTTCAGCGGTTACCAGTTGCTGCTGGAGTACTTCACCTTCCGCGAGAAATTTATGTTCATGGGGCTGCGCGGGCTGGAGGCCGTGATCTTTCCTTCTGAGCTTCCTTGGTTTGAAATCGACGTGGTGCTGGCGGAACGCTGGGAGCATGACTTCAGCTTTACCGAAAAGCACCTGCGCCTGAATTGCGTGCCGGTCATTAACCTGTTTCCGCTGGAATCCGATCCGCTGACGCTCAATTCTCTGCAAACCGAATACATGCTGCGCCCGATGCGCGTGCAGGATGGCCATACCGAGATATATACCGTGGATTCGGTGATGTCGTCGAGTCAGCATACCTACGTGCCGTTTTCGAGCTTCCGTCATAAGGGAGGAATGATGCGTCATGAAGCACCGGAATATTACTACCACACCCGCGTGCGCCGCGGTCCGTCCGGCCTGCATAACACCTGGCTCATTCTTGGCGGCGAAGCATTTGATAATCATACCGTCCCGGAAGACGAAAGCCTGTCGCTGACGCTCACCGGCACAAACGGTCAACTGCCACGACGTGCGCTGCAAAGCACCGTGCTTGATACGGTGATGAAAACCACTTCGGTCAGCATTGCCGTGCGCAACCTGTGCGCGCCGACGCTACCTTGTTACCCACCGGCGCAGGACCGTTTCCACTGGCGCGTGCTGAGTCACCTTGGCAGCGGATTTCTGTCGATGATGGATAATGCCGACGTGCTGCGCGGTACCCTGGCGCTGTATGAATGGACCGACAGCGAGATGAACCGTCGCCGCCTGGAAGCCATCATTGACGTGAAGCACAGTGAAACCGAACGCTTTGAGCAGGGCTATCTGGTGCGCGGCGTGCAGATTGAGGTGACCCTGGACAGCCATGGCTTTGCCGGGCGCGGTGACATCTGCCTGTTTGGCGAGATGCTGAGTCGTTTCTTTGCGCTCTACACCGACATTTATCTGTTTAACCGACTGATTATCATCCTGCAACCTACCGGAGAGCGCCTGGAATGGGAAGAGAAGCACAATCGCCGTATTCCCGGCTGAGCCCACGGCTGGAAGCCGACCTGCATCGCATTAACTTTTACCGTTTATGCCAGTTACTGGAGAAGCGTAACCCGGGCAGGCCGCTGATGGGCTCGACCAGTCACCCGGGGGATGATCCGGTACGCTTTGCCCCACATCCGGGGATGGGATTTCCGGCCAGTGAGATGAAAGCCGTGGAATATGATGAGGAGGATGACAGCCGGCCACCACTCATCCGCACGACCTTTATGGGAATGTACGGTGTCGACTCACCCTTGCCGACGGCGTATCTCGATGACATCGCTCAGCGTCGGGAAGGGCATGATGCACTACAGGGTTTTCTGGATATCTTCAGTCATCGCATTCTGACGCAGTTTTACCGTATCTGGCGTAAATACTCTTATCCTGCCACCTTTGAACCCGGTGGTACGGACAGCATCTCGCAGTCACTGCTGGGCCTGGTGGGGCTGGGTATTCCCGGCACAGCAGACCACATTGCCACACCGGTATCCCGTTTTCTGGCTTTGCTGGGTGTCCTACAGCAACCGGGCAAAACTCAGGAGGGGATGCAGGCGCTGGTGACTTTGCTGGCCCCGGAAACCACCGTTAAGGTTAGCCCGTACTGCCTGCGGCCGGTGGAAATTGGTCAGCCACTGGGCTTTTACGGTGATGACGATTTTCTGTTGGACGGCAACACACCACTGGGTGACGAAGCGATGGATGCGGGTAGCCAACTGCTGGTTGCGCTTAGGACAGATAATGAACAGGAGGCACAGGGCTGGAAGCCGGACGGTCTGCTGTATCAGGACTTTATGGTGATGCTTCGTGTCTGGCTCGGTTGGCGTTTTAAGGCAAAACTCACCCTGACCACCCGGACCCGACTTCTTGCCGTTCCGCCGCTTGGTGAAGGCCCTTTCTGGCTCGGGATGAACGGCGTGCTGGGGGCTGATGAGGGGGAGTTTACAGACGATATCCCACCGACCTTTACGACGGAACTGGGCTATTACACCGGCCTGAAGCCGGCAATATCACAACAAGGAAACCGACGTGTTACGTACAAGTTCAATTAAACACGCGAGCTTGCTGCCTGCTCTGCTGGCATTCAGCCTGACGGGGTGCGGGGTGACGCAGGGCATCACTGATGGCACCAAATCGGCATTTAACTCCGTGTTCTACAAAAAAATTAAGATGCTGCACCTGGATTTCACGGCGCGTGAAGCGTTAAACACCGATTCCCGCGAAAATAACTCACTCTCCGAGCCGGTGGTAGTCCGCGTCTATCAACTGAAAGACCGTAAAATCTTCGATAAAACGGTTTACCAGCAACTCCTGAAAGATGGCGAAACCATCCTGAAAGCCGACCTGCTGGCGACCCGAGATGTGGTCGTAAAACCGGGTGGTGATACAAATCTTGATATGCCAATGGAAGAAGAAACGCAGTTTGTCGCGGTAGTCGGCCTGTTTCGTCACCCGGACCTGGACAACAATACCTGGAAGCAGGTTCTAAAACGTGAAGATCTCGATCCGGATAAGCCGCGCATTCTGGAGGCCGGGAATAACCACCTGACGTTACAGCCATTGAAGGATGACTGATGCCAAAGGGACATAATACGCCATCGCTGTATGAAATGCTGAGCGGCAATTTCTCAGGTGGCCTGAACCTCAACCAGGTCAGCGAACAGAATCAGGTGATTTTATCAGTACTCGATAACATGCAGCGCATCCTCAACTGCCGCGCTGGTACGCTGGCTCACCTGCCAGACTACGGCATGCCGGATATGACAAAAATCCTCCAGGGGATGCCCGGAAGCGCCCATCAGCTGATCACCACACTGTCGGCCGTGTTGCTGAAATATGAGCCGCGCCTGAATCGAATTAACGTGGTGATGCAGGAACAGATTCAGGCCGGTGAGCTTCGCTACGCCATTGATGCGGAGCTGAAGGGGGTGGGGCTGGTGCGCTACGGCACGGAATTTATGCCCGAGGGCAGGGTATTAATCCGTCATCTGAAACAACAGCAATACCTCGATGCACGAGCCGCCATCTAGTTATTACTCAGGTTAAAACAGTTATGACAATAAATTCTGAACGCCAACTTAAAACCGGCGGGGATCCGCGCACGCTTGCGGATTACGCTGCCTTGCGCGAAGAAATGAACAAGCTCACCCATCCGGCACGCCCGGATGTGAACTGGCAACACGCGGAAACGCTCTGTCTGTCACTGTTCGGGCATAACGGTGTGGAGCTACAAACGGCTGCCTGGTATACGCTCGCCCGTACGCATCTGGCCGGATTGTACGGTATGAATGAGGGGCTTGCGGTACTTGCTGCACTGGTAGCCCGCCAGTGGGGAAACCTCTGGCCACAGCCTGTCCATGCGCGAATCGAAATCCTCAGTGCACTCAGCAAGCGCCTGCAACAGGTAGTACGAACGCTATCGCTGACGTACGCTGACTTAGGGCAGCTGTATCAGTCTGAAGAGCATCTGAGCGCTTTGGGGGACGTCTTGCAGCGTATGGAACTCAAGCATGCTACTCAGCTTGATGCTCTGCGCACGATGATGCAGAACGCAGCAGTGCGTCTGGAAAACAGCGAAAATACGGACATGAGTCTGCACGGTGACGCATTGGGTGCTACGGAAATTCACCTCGTCGAACCGACTGAGCGTAGTAAATGGGTTTATGTGGTTGAGCCCGAGCCGGTGCTGAACGTTGGGGTGGTTAAAGAACCTCCGGTGTCGATGAAACCCTGGAAGCCATTTGCTGCTGGTATGTTGACCATGCTGGTGGCAGCCAGTGTCGTCGCAGGAGGATGGCAGATGTTGCATGCGCCAGATTCGGCACAAGCGCAGCTAGCCGCGGCTCTGGCTCCTCTACCTCAAGGGCTATCTACAGGGCAATTAGAGGCGCTGCAACAAACGTCACCGTCACCGGAACCGGGGATTGGCAAGACACAACAGCTGTTAGCGCAGCTTTTACAGTTGAAACCAGACTGGGCAGTGAGCTTCGGCGACCGTCTGGTGCAGCAGGCGCTGATGCTGTGGCCGGAAGAGGCCAAACCCCTGGCGCAGCATTGGCAGAAACAGATGAGTATCGCTGCGCTAGCAGATTTAGATCTGAATGGATGGCATCAGGGTATGGCGCAGTTGCAGCAGTTGACGAACAAGCTGAACGCACTGGATGAACAGAAGGGGAAGTACATGACGGTGAGTGAACTGAAATCAGACGTGTTTGCCATGTCGCAGTCATTTAGCCAAACCATACCGCTTGAGGAGCAGCTTCGTCTGCTTTCCACTCTACCTGCCGGGCAACCCCGGTCAGCAGCGCAGCAAAACAAGGTCGAACAACATCTTCAGCAGTTGATTGTTAGCTACGCCCTGCTGAAGCACAAAAAAGAACAATAAGACTGGCGAAAAACACGGAGTTAACATGTCAGTAAGAGAGCGTTTTTTTAAGAAAGTGCAGCAGAATAACGTAAATAAACCGATTCATATTAATTCGGCTGAAGCCGAAGTCAGGGTTTTTTGTCAGCGGATGGATGATCTTGCACAGCAAATTATTGTTTGGTTTGAGGGTTCTGGTATTGAAGTCCTGTTATCCCAAAAGCATATCACCGATTTGAGTACAGTCGGCTACAGCCTCAGTAGCAGTATATGTCGTTATGTCATCACGACTGTCATTCTGCGAAATGGAGATCGCAGCGTCAGCATTATGCCAGAACAGATCATCAGGGGATCAGAGAAGGGGTGTATGACAATGTGCATTAATGCCCCCGGCAGTATATCGGGGGAGAGGATATACCATTTAAGCATGGCGCCTGAAACAGGCTGGTATATTCGTCGCGGACATCAAAGTGTGAAAGAGAATGTCCTCATGACGGAGGACTATTTTTTCCAGTCAGTCGACTGTCTGGCCTGAACGTAAGCCAGCCTGGTGGGAGGTCACGGTAACGTAGTTGATAAATATTAACTACGTTAACTTATTAAGCATGACTAAACAATGTTGCCCTACGGTACTCCTTCTTAAATAGGTAAGCGCTAATATTTAAGGGGGGGCGGTAACCAAACTACAAGCTGGATATTTACCGTATATCATGCTTTTTATCTGCCTTAAGCGAAACTGCTCAAATCAAACTGCAAAACAACAAACCAACGACGAACGTGAGGACAAAATACTGTGGCAATGCTATAAACCTTAGAGCCCACAAAAATATAAAGTCGTAGGAAAAACTATGCTAAGAAATATTAGTGTCAGAACCTTCATTGTCTATTTCCTTTTATGTGTGTTTTTGGTAAGTGATGGAGTTATAGCGCTATTTTCAGGGAGTTTTTCGCTTTTTATTGCAGTCATTATCGTACAATGTATCGCCTTAATTTTACTCTGGGCGTATATGACAAAATATCTTGTGACGCCGATCAATACTGTGAAAAAAAGTATTGAAGAAGTGACGTCAGGCAATCTCGGCGTGTCGATCCCTGAATTCGGCAACAACTGTGCGGGACGACTGATCCCGGGCATTAATAGTCTCTCCAGCAACATTGCAACGCTGGTCCGTGAGATCCGCGCCTCCTCGCAAACCGCGATGACCCTGTCAGATCAGCTTTCTTCACGCAGCGCGCAGCTTTCCGTTAAAACAGAACAGCAGTCAGCTTCGCTGGTGCAAACGGCAGCCAGCATGGAAGAGATGGCTGCAAGTACAAAAAATAATGCCGACAATACCCGTTTAGCCAGCGAACAGGCGAATATCGCGACGTTGCAGGCGCGTAAAGGCGGAGAGTTAATGGGGCAGGTCGCGAACAATATGCAATCAATTACCGACTGCGCCCAGCAAATGACAGAGATTATCTCGCTGATTGACGGTATCGCTTTTCAGACCAATATTCTGGCGCTTAACGCCGCCGTTGAAGCGGCAAGAGCGGGCGACCATGGAAAAGGATTTTCAGTGGTCGCTGGTGAGGTCAGAAGCCTGGCGCATCGTAGCGCCGAAGCGGCAAAAAATATTAAGTCATTGATTGAAGTCACCAGCCATAACGTGACGCAGGGCGTTAACGTAGTCTCTGAAGCTGAAAAAAACATGCACGACATCGTTACCGGCTCGGGCAACGTGAGCCGACTGATGGATGAAATTTCCGCCTCAACATCGGAACAAGAAAAAGGGATTTCACAAATCACGCTGGCATTGTCAGAGCTGGAACGCGTAACACAGAGCAATGTGTCGATGGTTGAAGAACTCAACGGTTCGTCAGATGTGCTGCGCAATCAGGTGATTGAACTTCAGACACGAACACGTAATTTCCGTCTGAAGAACGAGTACCAGGCTGATAATGCGTTAATAAGCCGCGAATGGGTGGTGAATTCCTGAGCATATTCAGGATGATGCCTCACATAATTATTGCTTAACCCTCGACGAAAGCTAGACTGACACCGAAAGAGATAAATCGGTGGAGGCGCTGTGGAGAGCATTAAAGGGTCTGAAGTTAACGTACCTGACGCGGTTTTTGCATGGGTACTTGATGGGCGCGGGGGCGCAAGGCCGCTTGAAGATCAGGATCACATCGACAACGAACACCCATGCTGGCTGCACCTCAACTACACGCACCCGGACAGCGCCGAGTGGCTCGCGTCCACGCCGCTATTGCCCAACAACGTTCGGGATGCGCTGGCGGGAGAAAGTCTCAGACCTCGCGTCAGCCGGATGGGTGAGGGGACGTTAATAACACTGCGTTGCATAAACGGCAGTACGGATGAGCGTCCGGATCAGCTGGTGGCAATGCGTGTCTACATGAATGAACGATTGATTGTTTCCACCCGTCAGCGAAAAGTGCTGGCGCTGGATGACGTCATTAACGATCTGAAAGAGGGCACGGGGCCTACGGATTGCGGAAGCTGGCTGGTGGATGTATGTGATGCGCTGACCGATCATGCCAGCGAGTTTATTGAAGAACTCCACGATAAAATCATCGATCTGGAAGACAACCTGCTCGATCAGCAAATTCCCCCACGTGGTTTTCTGGCGTTGTTGCGAAAACAGCTTATTGTTATGCGCCGCTATATGACCCCGCAGCGCGACGTCTATGCGAGACTGGCCAGCGAACGCATGAGCTGGATGAATGACGATCAGCGTCGCAGAATGCAGGATATTGCTGACCGGCTGGGACGTGGTCTGGACGAAATTGATTCGTGTATCGCCAGAACGGCGGTCATGGCGGATGAGATAGCACAGGTAATGCAGGAGTCATTAGCCAGGAGAACCTATACCATGTCGCTGATGGCGATGGTCTTTTTGCCAAGTACGTTCTTAACTGGGTTGTTTGGCGTCAATCTTGGGGGGATCCCCGGCGGTGAATATCACTATGGCTTCACTACGTTTTGCGTCATGTTAGTGGTTTTGATTGGGGGTGTTGCATGGTGGTTGCATCGTAGTAAATGGCTGTAAATTTACGCATTTTCTAATGCTGCGACTGCTTCAAAACGACATTTTAATTGAGCGAAGTCAATAAACTTACACCATGTTAGGTGCAATATTACTCCCGCAGGTGAATGCAACGTCAAGCGATGGGCGTTGCGCTCCATATTGTCTTACTTCCTTTTTTTGAATTACTGCATAGCACAATTGATTCGTACGACGCCGACTTCATAGTCGGCTTTTTTTTGCCTCCTGTTTATCTGCGTCTACCCTTTAGGGGTAAGCACCCTAATCTGGAGGAAAAGATGAGTATGCTACTTGCCCTGCAACGCCTGAACACATGGCAGTCCGATCCGGTGCCCACCGATCCGACCCCAATTCCCGATCCCATCCCGCGTCCGCAGCCGATGCCGGATCCGCCACCGGACGAAGAACCGATTAAATTGTCGCATCGTTAGCGGAGATCTGCGAGGATACGCGCCATCTGACTGCAATCATTACCATGAGAGTATATTGTGACCGCTTTTTCCACGCTGAACGTTCTGCCTGAAGCCCAACTGACAAACCTGAATGAGTTGGGTTACCTCACTATGACCCCTGTCCAGGCCGCCGCGCTGCCGGCTATCCTTGAAGGCCGGGATGTGCGCGTGCAGGCGAAAACCGGTAGTGGAAAAACGGCTGCATTTGGACTCGGCCTGTTGCAGCATATTGATGCAACCCTGTTTCAGACCCAGTCCCTGATACTCTGCCCGACGCGCGAGCTGGCCGACCAGGTCGCGGGTGAGCTGCGTCGTCTGGCGCGTTTTTTGCCTAACACTAAAATTTTAACGCTCTGCGGCGGGCAACCGTTCGGTGCGCAGCGCGATTCCCTTCAACACGCGCCGCATATCATTGTGGCAACGCCGGGCCGTCTGCTCGATCACCTGCAAAAAGGCACCGTTTCACTCGATGCACTGCAAACGCTGGTGATGGATGAAGCTGACCGCATGTTGGATATGGGATTCAGCGATGCGATTGACGACGTGATCCGCTTTGCGCCCGCCACACGTCAGACGCTGCTTTTTTCTGCCACCTGGCCAGAGGCGATTGCGGCGATCAGCGGGCGCGTGCAGAAGAACCCGCTGACCATTGAAATCGATACTGTCGATGCGTTACCAGCGATTGAGCAGCAGTTCTTCGAGACGTCGCAGCAGGGCAAAATTCCACTGCTGCAAAAATTGCTTAGCCAACACCAGCCAGCGTCCTGCGTGGTGTTCTGTAATACCAAAAAAGATTGTCAGGCGGTGTGCGATGCCCTGAATGATGCCGGACAGAGCGCATTATCGCTGCATGGCGATCTGGAGCAGCGCGATCGCGATCAGACGCTGGTGCGTTTCGCTAACGGCAGCGCTCGCGTGCTGGTTGCAACGGATGTGGCGGCTCGTGGCCTGGATATTAAATCGCTTGAGCTAGTGGTGAATTTCGAACTGGCATGGGATCCGGAAGTGCATGTCCACCGCATCGGGCGTACCGCGCGTGCGGGTAACAGTGGTCTCGCCATCAGCTTCTGCGCGCCTGAAGAGGCGCAGCGCGCTAATATTCTTGCGGAAATGCTGCAACTGAAACTCAACTGGGTGAATGCCCCCGGTAATATCAGCATCGCTCCGCTGGCGGCGGAAATGGCCACCCTGTGCATCGACGGCGGTAAAAAAGCCAAAATGCGTCCCGGTGACGTTCTGGGGGCGTTAACAGGGGATATTGGTCTCGACGGGGCAGATATTGGCAAGATCACGGTCCATCCTGCACATGTCTACGTAGCAGTTCGCCAGTCGGTTGCGCATAAGGCCTGGAAACAGTTGCAGGGCGGGAAGATTAAAGGGAAAACCTGCCGCGTTCGGCTGCTGAAGTAAGGATAAAAGCGTCTCAGAAGCACTGTCTGAGACGCAGTCAGGTTATTTCACTTCCAGCACGTTCAGGCGCAGTTCATCGAATTGCGCATCCTCTTCCTCTGGCTGCCAGCCAGCAGGCTGCATCGGGATCTCTTCGCGGTCAAACGCCAGATCCCCGCCGTTCACCACCTCTGAACCGTGGTTAATCCCTTTGAAATCGAACAGTTCAACATCGGCGAGGTGCGAAGGCACCACGTTCTGCATGGCGCTGAACATGGTTTCAATGCGACCCGGATAGCGTTTATCCCAGTCACGCAGCATGTCGCCAATGACCTGACGTTGCAGGTTCGGCTGTGAACCGCACAGATTGCACGGAATGATAGGGAAGGCTTTGGCCTGAGAGAAACGCTCAATGTCTTTCTCGCGGCAGTAGGCGAGCGGGCGGATCACGATGTGTTTGCCGTCGTCACTCATCAGCTTCGGTGGCATTCCCTTCATTTTGCCGCCGTAGAACATATTCAGAAACAGTGTTTGAAGAATGTCGTCCCGGTGATGACCAAGCGCAATCTTGGTGGCGCCCAGTTCGGTTGCGGTGCGGTACAGAATGCCGCGACGCAAACGTGAGCAAAGCGAGCAGGTCGTTTTGCCCTCCGGGATCTTCTCTTTAACAATGCTGTAGGTATTCTCTTCTACGATTTTGTACTCAACACCCAGGTTTTCAAGGTACTCCGGCAGGATATGCTCCGGGAATCCTGGCTGTTTCTGATCGAGGTTAACCGCGACCAGGGAAAAGTTCACCGGTGCGCTTTGCTGTAGATTGCGCAGGATCTCCAGCATGGTGTAGCTGTCTTTACCGCCCGACAGGCAGACCATGATGCGATCGCCTTCTTCAATCATGTTGAAGTCTGCAATGGCTTCGCCCACGTTACGGCGCAGTCGCTTTTGCAGTTTATTCAGGTTGTACTGTTCTTTCTTGTTAATCTCTTGATTTTGTTGCATCTATTCGTTACTCAGATCTCAAATGGGGCACAGGGTGAGAAAACGATTTCAAAGCGTCAGCTTCGTGTTCATCTCTTCTATCCATGTAGCATAGATTTCATACACCATCTGCGCATTTACGTGCCCCATCTGGTTAGCGATAAAAGACGGGTTTGCGGCTACCGGTAAAAACCAGCATGCGAAAGTGTGTCGTGTATGGTACGGATTGCAGCGCCGAATGCCAGCACGATTTACAAATGAGCCCCTCAAAGAAGTTTGGTTAAGACTAACGGGTTGTCTACACTTACAGCTTACGCAGTAAAAACGGAGGTGAAAATGTCTGACCGTCCCGTTAATGGTGACCATCCTGATTATAATCCCAGCCCGGATAACCCGGAAAAGGATGGAAGAAAACCGAAAGATGATCCTGGCTCAGCGCCTGAATCAGGCGATAAAGTTCCAGAGTAATGACCAGCCGCCTTTACGAAGGCGGTTTTAACACCCATTACGGCCTCTCTATGCGCAACGCTATTCACGATATTCCGATACCCGCTCAGAACCCCCTGTTTTGCCGGACGAGAAGGTGAGATAAAGCACCGATCTCATCCCCGCGTTCCAGCACGTTTTACAGTTCTCCTGCTACGCTTTTGAGGGGGACAAGGGAGCGCTTCTATGAAAAATAAAGACGAACAGACAGGATTAGTTGGGCTGGCGATTGGTGCCGCCGTTATCGGGCTGGTTTCAGCGCAGAAGATCATCAACCGTGAAAGTATTGTCGATGAGCTGGTGAGGCTCGGCAGGCAGAAGGGGGATGGTGTCGAAGATGAGGTCTTTTTAAAAGCGGCTGAGTTAGTGAGAAAAGGGGTATAAGCGATGGCTGAAATTCGTCATGCACAGTGTCATTGTGGGGCGGTGAAATTTACTGTTGAGCTGACGGACGGCCTGAATACCGCACGGCGATGTAGCTGCTCGTTTTGCAGGATGCGCGGGGCAGTAGTGGTTTCCGCGCCGTTGACGGGTATTAAGGTGACGCAGGGCGCGGACACGCTCACAGAGTACCGTTTCAACACCGGCACGGCGCGCCATTTCTTCTGCTCGGTTTGCGGTATTTACACGTTCCATCAACGACGTTCCAATCCCAATGAATATGGTGTGAATGTCGCCTGTCTGGAAAATGTTACGCCATTCGACTTCCCGGAAGTGGCGGTAATGGATGGGATAAATCACCCTATGGATGGCGACAGCGGGGTAATTGGCTATCTCTCTTTTCGCAAAGAACAGGCGAAACAGAGATAAAATTAGCCCGCAGATCGCTGCGGGCTAACGGGATTAGAACTGGTAAACCAGACCTAACGCTACGATGTCATCCGTACCGATGCCATTGTTTTTGTAGAATGAATCATCTTCATCCAGCAGGTTGATTTTATAATCAACATAGGTGGACATGTTTTTGTTGAAATAGTAGGTAGCACCGACGTCAGCGTATTTCACCAGGTCTTTATCGTCCTGACCATTGCCCAGATCTTTACCTTTGGACTGTAAATAGGAAACAGCCGGACGCAGGCCGAAGTCAAACTGATATTGTGCGGTCACTTCAAAGTTCTGGGTTTTATTTGCAACCGCATCTGCATTGTCGCCGTACGGCGTCATATTACGGGTTTCGGAATACATTGCAGCCAGGTAAATGTTGTTGGCATCGTATTTGAGGCCTGCGGTCCATGCATCCGCAGTATCACCTCCCGCAGTAGTGTAATTTACCTGATCGTTAGTACGGTCAGATGAAGCATATGCCGCGCCTGCGCTGAAGCCCATGCCGAAATCATAGGTTGCGGAGATACCGTAACCGTCACCATTTTCATGACGTGTATCACGACCGTTGTTGGTCCCTTCATTGGTAGAGCAGAAATTCTCATCGCAGTTATTACCTTCATTATTACCCTGATACTGCACCGCGAAGTTCAGACCCTGCACCAGACCAAAGAAGTCGGTGTTACGGTAGGTCGCCACGCCGTTTGCACGACCGGTCATAAAGTTATCGGCATAAGTATAAGAGTCGCCACCAAATTCTGGCAGCATATCGGTCCAGCTTTCTACGTCGTACAGGACGCCATAGTTACGGCCGTAATCGAAGGATCCGTAGTCGCCCACCTTCACACCCGCGAAGGCCAGACGCGTCCAGGACTGATTGTCAGAGCCTTCGGTGTTGTTTGCCTGAATGTTGTATTCCCACTGCGCGTAACCGGTCATCATGTCGTTGATTTGGGTTTCACCTTTGAAACCCAGACGCATATAGGTTTGGTCGCCATCTTTTGACGCATCGTCAGAGAAATAATGCAGACCATCTACTTTGCCATACAGATCCAGTTTATTGCCGTCTTTATTATAAATTTCAGCTGCGTGAGCGGCTCCAGCCATTAACAAAGCGGGGATCATCAGTGCCAGTACTTTTCTTTGCATTTTGATTATTCCTTTGCAGTTATTTTTTTATTGCTTAGTGAACTTTCCGGGCTGGAAAGCTGTCCCATGCTAAATCACACAGAGGGCTGATGAATAAAATATAATTGTTACGGGTTGAGTAAAATCTAAAGCAAATGATGCGTTTGAAATAACAATTGATGCCGTGAATTAATCGTTATAATCGATACAAAATAAAAATTATTAATTAAGTGGTAAAGCAGGTATTCTCCATGGCGTTATATGCCTTTAAGATTTTTTCATCCATAATTCACGTGAATATTGTTCAGAACATTGAGGCAATTTTCACCGAACTTCTGGATTAGCCCGGTGCACGTGCATCGGGCTTTTTTATGGCAAAAAAATGCCCGGACAAGCCGGGCATAATGGTTATTCGCTGGTTGATTTTTCTGCTTTCCCCGCTAGCTGAGCAAGGAAGTCATAACGCTTCTGAAGATCCGCTGCCGCGTCCCTCCATAGCTGCTCTGCTACTTCTGGTTGTTGAGCGTTCAGCCTGCGGAAACGCTGCTCCTGAAGTAAGGTTTCGGCAAGGGCGTCTGAAGGCGGACGGGAATCCAGCGCCAGCGGTAATTTTCCTTCATCGGCACGGCGCGGGTCAAAGCGGTACAGCGGCCAGAAGCCGGTTGCGGTAAGCTGACGCATCTGGTCGTGGCTAAGCGCCAGATCGTAGCCATGCTCCTCACACGGGCTATAGGCGATGATCAGCGACGGGCCAGGATACGCTTCCGCTTCCTGAATGGCTTTCACCGTCTGGTTAAGCTGCGCGCCCAGCGAAATCTGCGCGACGTAGACGTGTCCATACATCATCATGCTGACGCCCAAATCTTTACGCGCCTTTCGTTTGCCATGCTCACCAAATTTCGTGACCGCACCCAGTGGGGTTGCTTTCGAGGCCTGTCCGCCGGTGTTGGAATAACACTGAGTATCAAGCACCAGAATGTTAACGTTTTCGGTGAGGCTCAGGACGTGATCAAGACCACCGAAACCAATATCGTAGGCCCATCCGTCGCCACCGATCAGCCAGATAGATTTTTCAACCAGCGCGTCAGCATCGGTCAGCAGTTGTTCAGCCCCTTCAACACCCTGAAGCGCGTGGCGCAGTTCAGCAACCTGTGCGCGACGAACGTCAGGCGTGGCCTCCGCATGCAGGGCGTCATTCAGCTCTGCCGGGATTTTATCGGCAAACTGTTCCAGCAGACGCATTACGCGGGCGCGGTGCTGATCGACCGTCAGGCGGAATCCCAGACCAAATTCTGCGTTATCCTCAAATAGCGAGTTTGCCCAAGCCGGGCCGCGGCCGTACGCGTCGGTGGTATAAGGCGTGGACGGCAGGTTCCCCCCATAGATTGACGAGCAGCCCGTCGCGTTGGCAATCAGCATCCGGTCGCCGTAAAGCTGGGTAAGCAGTTTAATGTACGGCGTTTCACCGCAGCCAGAACACGCCCCGGAGTACTCGAAAAGCGGCGTAATGAGCTGTGAGGTACGAATGTCAATACGTTCCAGCTTGTTGCGGTCGATTTCGGGCAGGTCGAGGAAGAAGTCATAATTCACTTTCTCTTCTTCAACATGCTCCAGACGCGACATCATATTGATGGCTTTGATTGTCGGATCCTGACGATCTTTCGCCGGGCACACCTCAACGCACAGGTTACAGCCGGTACAGTCCTCTGGTGCCACCTGAAGAACATATTTCTGGCCACGCATATCACGGGATTTTACATCCAGCGAGTGCAGACTTTCCGGTGCGTCCGCCATCGCTTCTGGCGACACCACTTTGGCGCGAATGGCCGAGTGCGGGCAGGCCGCCACGCAGTGGTTGCACTGGGTGCATAGCTCTTCTTTCCAGATAGGGATCGCTTCGGCAATGTTGCGTTTTTCCCAACGGGTTGTGCCCATCGGCCAGGTGCCATCAGGCGGAAGCGCAGAGACGGGAAGAGTGTCGCCCAACCCGGCAAGCATCGCCGCCGTAACGGTTTTGACGAAATCCGGGGCAGCGTCAGACACCACTGGCGGCCGGTTCGGGCTGCTGGTATTGACTGGCTGCAACGGCACCTCGAACAGCGACTCGCGGGCCAGCGCCAGCGCCTGCCAGTTGCGCTCAACCAGCTCCTGACCTTTGCTGCTGTAGCTTTTGGCTATCGCCCCCTGGAGCTCCATCAGCGCGCTGTCGCCCGGCAGAATATTGGTCAGGTGGAAGAACGCCATCTGCATAACCGTATTGATACGCGCGGCCAGGCCGCACTCGCGGGCGATCTTCGCGGCGTTAATGACATACAGGCGCGCCTGTTTCTGGTTTAGCACCGCCTGGACTTCCTGGGGCAGTCGTGCCCAGACCTCATCGGCGCTATACGGGGTGTTGATCAGGAAAATACCGCCGGGCTTCAGGCGCTCGGCCATCTGGTATTTATCGATAAACTGGAGCTGATGACAGCCAACAAAATCCGCCTGAGAAATCAGGTATGCCGAGCGGATTGGATGTTCGCTGACGCGCAGGTGCGAGACGGTCAACCCGCCCGCTTTTTTGGAATCGTAGACGAAATACCCTTGCGCATACCACGGCGTGGAGTTACCGATAATTTTGATGTTGTTCTTGGTCGCCGAGACGCTGCCGTCGCTGCCCAGACCGTAGAACAGCGCTTCCAGTTTCGCATTCGAGGGCAGGGTGTTTTCCGGCAAAGGGAGAGAAAGGTTAGTCACGTCATCATAAATGCCGACCGTAAAGCGCGGCTTCGGTTTTGCCTCGCGCAGTTCAGCAAATACGGCCAGGACGCACTCCGGCCCGAACTCTTTGGAAGACAAACCATAACGCCCGCCAATGACGCGCGGCAGCGTTTCGCGTTCACCGTGATTAAACGCCTCAGCCAGAGCGGTCATTACATCAAGGTAAAGGGGTTCAGCCTGCGCGCCAGGCTCTTTGGTGCGGTCAAGTACCGCCACGGCACGCGCGCTTTCCGGCAGGGCTGCGAGCAGATGTTTCGCAGAGAATGGACGGTAGAGGCGAACTTTTAGCACGCCAACTTTTTCACCACGCGTAAGCAGCTCATCGACCACCTCTTCGCAGGTGCCGATGGCGGAGCCCATCAGGACGATCACGCGCTCGGCCTGCGGATGACCGTAATATTCAAATGGCTTATATGCGCGACCCGTCGCAGCGGAAAAATCGTCCATCGCCTGTTCGACGTGCTCATATACCGCGTTGTACCACGGGTTTGTCGCCTCGCGGGACTGGAAATAGGTATCCGGGTTGGCAGAGGTACCCCGGATCACCGGATGTTCCGGATTGAGGGCCCGAGCGCGATGGGCATCAATGTCAGCCTGCGGCAGCAGGTTCAGTATGGTGTCATCCGGCAGCGGAACGATTTTATTGATCTCGTGAGAGGTGCGAAAACCATCGAAGAAATGAATAAATGGCACTCGACTTTTCAGCGTGGCGATATGCGAAATCAGCGCGAAGTCCTGTGCTTCCTGCACGCTGCTGGCGCAGAGCATAGCGCAGCCGGTCTGACGCACGGCCATCACGTCTGAGTGGTCGCCAAAAATAGAGAGCGCGTGTGTGGCTACAGTACGTGCGGCGACGTGCAGGACAAACGGCGTTAATTGTCCTGCCAGCTTGTAAAGCGTGGGGATCATCAACAGCAGCCCTTGAGACGAGGTGAACGAGGTCGACAGGGCACCGGTCTGCAACGCACCATGCACGGTGGCAATGGCGCCGGCTTCGGACTGCATCTCAACAACCCGCGGGACATCGCCCCAGACGTTTTTTACCCCATTACCAGCCCAGGCGTCAGCCTGTTCAGCCATAGTGGAGCTTGGGGTGATGGGGTAGATGGCGATAACTTCGCTGGTGCGAAACGCAACAGACGCGACTGCACCATTGCCGTCAATAGTTTGCATAGGACAACACCCTTACATTGCGCAAAAATGAAGGGCCTGTAAAACGACGACAGACCCTGAATATTATCTGTGTATTTTAGCAAAGCTCAGGTTTTACGATTTTCGCTTTTGTGTCCTTGGTATGCGCTGTATCAATGACTGGATGGCTATTCGCGATAAAAAATTGCGAGAAATTGTTACCAGAGCGCATAAATACGCACATCCGCTCTCGACGATGCGGCGCGTGATGCCTATTATGCATAGGTTTCGCTTTAACTATGGGGAGGAAGGTATGCGTTCTGCATTTTGGGTCGGATGTGCCGCGTTACTGTTGTCGGCATGCAGCAATGAACCTGTACAGCAGGCGACTGCGGCACACGTTAAGCCAGGTATGCGAGCGGCTATGTCCAGTTCAGGCCAGGCCAACTGCGCAATGATCGGAGGATCACTCTCCGTTGCCCGTCAGCTCGACGGCTCCGCTATCGGCATGTGCGCGTTGCCAAACGGCAAACGCTGTAGTGAGCAGTCGCTTGCCGTAGGATCGTGCGGAAGTTACTGAGTTATTCAACTCGCTTAAACATTAAAGACTTATTGGCTGTCGCCAGCGTTAACTGGTCTTCGGTCAGGTCTACCTGAGCGCCTGTGCGTAGCATATCGGCGAGGGTCTGATCCAGTTCATTAAGCTGCGGCTCGGTGCAGAGTTTCCGCGTCATTGCCAGCGTTTTGACCGTCAACTCTCCTTCGGACAATTTTCCCTGGCCGTTGAAGCCGTTGCACATTGTGCCGGAGACGGCAATGTTGTTAATCAGGCTGATACTGGGCTGCGCGCTGAACCGAATTTCAGGCTGCGTTTTCAGGCCCTTAACCGCTTTTCCATCAACGTTTTCCAGCACGAAACGGTGATTCTCTAACTGATCGGTCTGAACGGAGGCTTTACCGGGATTAACGCATCCCGCCAGTGCGAGGCTGATTAAACTTACTGCCGCGAGCTTTTTCATTTTTCTTCTCAAACTATCAATGCTGTAAATATTTTTTCAGTGTAACCATACCCTCCAGGGTGTTAATGGGGTTTATCTGAAAGTGCGAGATAAGGACCGGGCGGCAACGCACCCGGTGAATGAATTAGTGCGATTTAAATCCGGCTGCGGCCATCAGCATTTTAAAGAGCATACTTACGCAGGCCAGTGCCAGGACGCTGCCGCCCCAGATGATGGCAAGCCACATCAAACGTTTCCATACAGGTTGTTGCATCAGTGATAACCCTCCCCATGCTGTACTTTTCCGCGAAAAACGTAATAACTCCAGAAGGTGTAGACCAGAATCACAGGAATGATCAACAGTGCGCCCACCAGCATGAAGCCCTGGCTTTGGGCTGGCGCAGCGGCCTGCCAGAGGGTAATGTCCGGCGGGATGATATGCGGCCAGATGCTGATCCCAAGCCCGCTAAAGCCAAGAAAAACCAGCCCTAACGTCATGATAAACGGCAGTGTATGGCTCGCAGGATCGTTCAGGCAGCGCCACTGGCACAGACTCAGGATCGCAACCAGCGCAGGAACGGGCAGCAGATAAAACAGATTTGGCAGCGTAAACCAGCGCGCAGCAATGGCTGGTTGGGCGAGAGGGGTCCATATACTGATTACCGCAATGAATACCAGAAGCAGGAGCAGAAGCACTTTCGATACCTGACGCATCCGCTGTTGCAGGGCATTTTCACTTTTCATTACCAGCCACGTTGTTCCTAACAGTGCGTAAGCCACCACAAGACCCGCACCGCAGAAAAGATTGAACGCGGTAAACCAGTCAAACGGACCACCGCTGTAAGCACGACCGGTGACGTTGAACCCATGGATGACCGCGCCGACGGTGATGCCCTGGCTGAAGGTCGCCACAATTGACCCGCCAATAAAGGCCTTATCCCAGAACGGACGGTGCGCCGGAGTCGCTTTGAAGCGAAATTCGAAGGCGACGCCACGAAATATAAGCCCGATCAGCATTATTGTCAGTGGAATGGTTAGCGCGTCGATGATCACCGCATAGGCGAGAGGAAAGGCGCCAAACAGGGCCGCACCGCCAAGCACCAGCCAGGTTTCGTTGCCGTCCCAGACGGGAGCCACGCTGTTGACCATTACGTCGCGATCGTCCGCATTCGGCGTTACCGGAAACAGTATGCCTATCCCCAGATCAAAACCGTCCATCACGATATACATCAACGTGGCGAAAACGATAATCACGAACCAGATAATGGAAAGATCGATACCCATTACGGTTACTCCTTAAATTCAGTGGTGACGGCAGAAAGCGGACGAGCAGGGCGGCCATCGGATTCAGTCGCGAAGGATTCATAAGGCTGCGGCCCTTTTTTAATCAGACGCACCATATAGCTGTAACCCACGCCGAACACCGCGGTATAAACCACGAAGAAGGCCAGCAAGCTGATGCTCATGTGCAGATCGCCATGTGCGGAAACCGCATCCTTCGTACGCTGTAGCCCATAGACGACCCAGGGCTGGCGGCCGACCTCCGTTGTTACCCATCCGGCGAGGATCGCGATTAGCCCGGACGGCCCCATCAGCAGGGTAAACCACAGGAAGGAACGTGAGGTGTAGAGGCGCTGTTTGTAACGCAGCCAGACCGCCACCATGCCCAGGAAGAGCATCAACATCCCTAAACCGGCCATGATGCGGAAAGACCAAAAGACAATGGTGGCGTTCGGGCGATCGTCTTTTGGGAACTCCTTCAATGCCGGAACCTGTTTATCGAAACTGTGGGTCAGGATAAGGCTGCCGAGAGCGGGAATTTCAAGGTTAAAACGGGTCCGTTCCTGCTCCATATCCGGCCAGCCAAACAGCAGCAACGGAGTAGGCTCACCCGGGGGATTCTCCCAGTGGCCTTCAATGGCGGCTATTTTCGCAGGCTGGTGTTTTAAGGTATTAAGCCCGTGCATATCACCCACCAGTGCCTGAACAGGGGCTACGATCAACGTCATCCACAACGCCATGGAGAGCATGGTGCGAATGGCAGGCGTGTTGTTTCCGCGCAGCAAATGCCAGGCCGCGGAGGCTCCGACAAACAGCGCGCTGCTGAGAAATGCCGCAATCGACATGTGCAGCAGGCGGTAAGGGAAGGAGGGGTTAAACACCACGGCAAACCAGTCCACCGGAACGACCTGACCGTTGATGATTTCATACCCTTGCGGTGTATGCATCCAGCTGTTTGACGAGAGGATCCAGAACGTAGACATGAGGGTCCCCAGTGCCACCATGCAGGTCGAAAAGAAGTGCAGCCCCGGCCCGACCTTATTCCAGCCAAACAACATTACCCCGAGGAACCCCGCCTCAAGGAAGAACGCGGTGAGCACTTCATAGGTCAGCAGAGGGCCGGTAATGCTGCCCGCAAACTGCGAAAACCCGCTCCAGTTGGTGCCAAACTGATAAGCCATCACCAGGCCGGAGACCACGCCCATCCCAAAGTTGACGGCGAAGATCTTCGACCAGAAATGGTACAGCGAACGCCAGACGGGGTTTTTTGTTTTCAGCCACAGCCCTTCCAGCACGGCGAGATAGCTCGCCAGGCCAATGGTTATCGCCGGAAAAATAATATGAAAGGATACGGTAAAGGCGAACTGTATTCGCGCAAGATGAAACGCATCGAAACCAAACATGCAAAACTCCGCAGTGCAAAAAATTCGATGCCATTCTAAGCTTTGCCAGGTCTGGGTTGCAGAGACAGACCGATGTTATTTATCTATAACAGTTTTCTTGACCGTCTATGTGAAACTTGTATCGGGCGGTAATATTACCGCCCATGTTAACGCTCACTTTCGTAACGCCCAAAGGTAGATCAATACGGCGTTAAGCAGAAAGGAAAAAATAAAAAGTAATAATGTGTAGCTTTCACTCCATTCAAGTTCAGTTACAAATCCAAAATGTCTGGTGTAGAGGTGATAAAGCAAAACATCCGGCATGATGTAGCATACCAGCGAATAAATAATGAAAAGCATCAATGTTTCGACCACCCACGTAAGGGCATGTTTTCTTGCATTCATCAATATACCTGTATGGTGCCAAGTGTATTTAATCCAGCAGCGACTTTTATTGTGCCGGACGCCAGTAGTCCATGCATTAATATTCTGAAGTGAGCATGGTTTGGTAATGTGATGCATCCATTACTAATACCGGACTGTCCCGCAGGGTGTAGACGAAAAGATCCTCGCTCAACTCTGTTGATAAAGGTTGTATCGTCAATGTGATTATCATGACGATAAAGAGCAAACCAAAAATCACGGTTCGATCCGCTTTCAAACTCTTTGATAACATCATGCCAGTGGGTAGCTAACCCACCTCGAGGACGTGTAACGATATAATAGAGTCCGGGTGGTAATGGCCCTACCTCAGGCGTTGAAACGGCATCAGGATTGTTTCTGTTGTGACCTGAGTTTCCTGAATATGCGGGGAAAAAACCCAGGCCAGGACAGCTCAGCGTTGAAAGTTGTCCCCCGTTTAAATGAAAAGTACATCGAATCATCTGTCTTTCCATTCATCAGAGAAGAGAATATTCCCGTCGCAATGCTTCCAGGTAATCTTTTCGTAGCGAAGTGCGATACTTTCGAGATGGTTATGTTTTTCAGTCGCGGGATTTTTTATATCATGCATGAGTGGGCAGATAGAGACAACTTTCACGTTCTGCAGTAGCATGTTGAAGTATTCGACCTCCTGGCCTGCATTATTGATATGATACCACTTAAACTCAGCGCTTTTTAAGGTTTGTCCTTTTGCTACTGCTTTGTACAAATAGGGGCTTGAGCTGTCGAACTCTTTTTCAAAATTAAGTGGGCTATGAATACGGGTACCTGTGATCTTACCGGTCATGTTGTCGGTAGGGAGATACAGGCCGTGCCCAAAACTCAAAATTTCGATACTTCCCTCACGATTTACAACGTCGACAGAGCCCTTAATATTCGCGCCACCGTCATCTTTTAGCCAGAGGTATGCTGGAATTGCCATCCTATAGTTCCTTTTTTCTGAGTGAATCTGAAAAGTTAATACCTCTGTTGAACCAACCAGGTAGGCATAAAATGCCATATAAAACAATTATATTTCAATGTGTTATGTGTTGGTGCTTCGAAATCGGTTTCTTGAATAATCAATGAAGCTGTAGACAATCTTGAATAAAAAATTTCTTTTTATGATTTTTACGCATTAAACAGCTTGCTTTGTCGCCAGCAACATGCGTTAATGGATTTCTGGTTTTGAATCCAAATAAATATCTGACGTAGTTTTATAAAGCAGTTCTCATCACGTTGTGCCTCTCCGCAGCCTCTCTTGGGTCTTTATCTACATTCCGATTAGTTTTGTATCGAACCAACTTTTGCCTGATCGGCTCATGAGTAATTTACGTTTTTACGTTTACAGGAGAATCCTATGACTTCTTATATCCATTTCCGCTGCCCATGCTGTCATGGCTCGCAGTACCGCACCTCAGCTTTTGATGTGTCTGACAAAAA
Organism: Enterobacter cloacae complex sp.6700776; assembly: GCF_048284255.1. NCBI lineage: Bacteria > Pseudomonadati > Pseudomonadota > Gammaproteobacteria > Enterobacterales > Enterobacteriaceae > Enterobacter > Enterobacter cloacae complex sp.6700776. The sequence continues at coordinate 494,810 of NZ_JBLVYK010000001.1, forward strand.
TCCGTTCGGCGCAAAATGCATTTTCTGCAAATCGTCGATGATCACGCTCGACCACCTGGCCGCAGCGCGTTCTGCTCAGAATCACATTACTGAGTACCGCAAGTAATCTACCGCGTTTCCCATAACAGTTAGCAAATTCTTCTCTTTTTCTCCTGCTGATATACACTGTCAGCAATAAGGAGAATCTGATGAAAAAATACCAGCGTCTGGCGCAACAAATTATCTCGCAGATTGAGCTTGGCGTATGGTTGCCGGGCGATAAGCTGCCTTCTCTGCGAGAGCAGGTGGCAAGCAGCGGCATGAGTTTCATGACCGTGGGCCACGCGTATCAGATGCTGGAAAGTCAGGGGCGCATTGTTGCCAGACCGCAGTCAGGCTATTACGTTGCCGCCCGTCCGACCACACATCAGCCAGCACCGCCCGCGCAGGTGATGCGCGATGAAGTAGTTGACATCAACACCTATATCTTCGACGTGCTACAGGCCAGCCGCGACCCCTCCGTTGTCCCTTTTGCCTCGGCATTTCCCGATCCGCGCCTATTCCCGCTTCAGCAACTCAACCGCTCGCTTGCTAATGTCAGTAAAACGGCCACGGCCATGAGCGTGATTGAAAACCTGCCGCCGGGTAACGTCGACTTACGTCATGCCATTGCCCGTCGCTACGCTCAGCAGGGGATGAATATCTCCCCGGACGAAATTGTGATCACCGCGGGCGCGCTCGAAGCACTCAACCTTAGTTTGCAGGCTGTCACTGAACCAGGTGACTGGGTTATCGTTGAAAACCCCTGTTTTTATGGCGCACTCCAGGCACTTGAACGTCTGAAACTGAAAGCGCTGTCGGTTGCTACTGACGTGCGTGAGGGCATCGATCTCAGTGCCCTTGAGCAGGCGTTAAATGATTATCCGGTGAAAGCCTGCTGGCTGATGACCAACAGTCAGAACCCGCTCGGCTTCACGCTGAGTGCAGAGAAGAAAGCTCAGCTGGTGGCCTTATTAACCCGGCATAACGTCACGCTGATTGAAGACGATGTTTACAGCGAACTCTACTTTGGCCGCGAAAAGCCGCTTCCGGCAAAGGCCTGGGATAAGCAGGATATGACGTTGCACTGCTCCTCATTCTCCAAGTGTCTGGTGGCCGGTTTCCGTATTGGCTGGGTGGCGGCGGGAAAACATGCGCGCCGTATTCAGCAGTTACAGCTGATGAGTACGTTATCCACCAGCTCCCCCATGCAGCTGGCGCTGGTGGATTACCTGGCGACCAAACGTTACGACGCCCACCTTCGTCGCCTGCGGCGCACGCTTGCTGAACGCAAACAGCAGGCCTGGCAATCGCTTTTGCGCCATATGCCTGCTGGCGTCAAAATCCATCATAACGACAGCGGCTACTTTTTATGGCTGGAACTGCCTGAAGAGCTGGATGCGGGGCAGTTGAGTGAAAAGGCATTAACTCATCAAATCAGCATTGCGCCCGGCAAAATGTTTTCCACCTCCAATATCTGGACACCGTTTTTCCGTTTCAATACCTCATGGGGATGGGGCGAGCGGGAGGAGCAGGCGGTCGTCCAACTGGCGGCGTTAATTCGCGAAATGATGCTGCCCCCAGTCACACCTTGATGAAAATTCCTGAAGCGACATGATGCGCGGTCTACCTTTAGTAAGGGAGTGCGGATTGGTGACGTGACGTTGTCACGCATCGACCAGCCAGAACGTGTGCTGACAGCGAAAACTATGTCGATTTCAACAGGACGATGCTATGCAAAATCAACTGCTGATTAATGGTGAACTGGTGACCGGCGAGGGTGAGAAGCAGGCGGTTTACAATCCTGCCACGGGTGAAGTATTGCTGGAGATTGCTGAAGCGTCGGCAGCACAGGTGGACGCTGCCGTCCAGGCTGCCGATCGCGCGTTTACAGAGTGGGGACAAACGACGCCGAAAACGCGCGCCGAATGTCTGTTGAAACTGGCTGATGTGATAGAAGCCAACGCTGACGCGTTCGCACAACTGGAGTCGCTAAATTGCGGGAAACCGCTGCACTGTGTCCAGGGAGATGAGATCCCGGCCGTGGTCGATGTGTTTCGCTTCTTTGCCGGGGCCGCCCGCTGCCTGAATGGGCTGGCTGCCGGAGAATACCTCGAAGGACATACCTCGATGATCCGCCGCGACCCGGTTGGCGTTGTCGCCTCTATCGCGCCCTGGAACTATCCTCTGATGATGGCGGCGTGGAAGCTGGCGCCCGCGCTGGCGGCGGGAAACTGCGTCGTCATCAAGCCATCTGAAATCACCCCGTTGACGGCGCTGAAGCTGGCGGAACTGGCGAAAGATATCTTCCCGCCAGGCGTGCTCAACGTGCTGTTTGGTCGCGGCAAAACCGTAGGAGATCCGCTGACCGGTCACGAAAAAGTCCGTATGGTTTCTCTCACCGGCTCTATTGCTACCGGAGAACATATTATCGGGCATACCGCATCTTCAGTTAAACGTACCCATATGGAATTGGGTGGAAAAGCCCCGGTCATTGTCTTTGACGATGCAGATTTGGATGCCGTGGTTGAAGGCGTGCGTACGTTTGGTTTCTACAATGCTGGTCAGGATTGTACCGCAGCCTGTCGTATCTATGCCCAGAAGGGGATTTACTCCGCGCTGGTCGAAAAGCTGGGCGCAGCTGTTACCAGCCTGAAAATGGGCGCGCCGGACGATACATCAACGGAGCTGGGCCCGCTCAGCTCCGCAGCGCATCTTTCCCGCGTTTGCGCTGCCGTGGATGAAGCCAAAGCCCTTGGACATATCCGCGTCGTCACCGGTGGCAGTAAAAGAGAGGGGGCAGGATATTACTTCCAGCCAACGCTGCTGGCCGGGGCGAAGCAGGAAGATGCGATCGTCCAGCGAGAAGTGTTTGGCCCGGTGGTCAGCGTGACAGAATTTGAGGATGAAGCGCAGGTGCTGAACTGGGCTAACGATTCGCAATACGGCCTGGCCTCGTCCGTCTGGACAAAAGACGTCGGACGCGCCCATCGCCTTAGCGCACGGTTGCAGTATGGCTGCACCTGGGTCAATACCCATTTTATGCTGGTGAGCGAAATGCCGCACGGCGGGATGAAGTTATCCGGTTATGGCAAAGATATGTCGGTCTACGGACTTGAGGATTACACGGTAGTCCGACATGTCATGTTTAAACACTAAACCCTCATGCCCGGCGCAGTGCCGGGCGATTCAGCTTACCAGCCACATACCTCGTGTTCATTTTCCGTATCGTAGGCGCGAACGGTATTCACCAGATCCTTCACGACATCTGCCGCGACGTCCGGAATCAACAGCTCCATTGGCGCTTCTGTTTCATAATCCACCGACACGCCGTTGCTGTTGTTGGTGACGGTCACGGTATAGGTAGCCTTACCCATTATTTACTCCTTATGCGTGTTGACCACTTTACCGATACCCGCACCGCTGAGCGTGACGGCAGGATCCGCGAAAAAGTCGATATTAAAATAGGTGTCGTCGGTCAGTAGCTCAATGCGGTGCCATTTTTGCGGTGGCGAGATGCCAAAAGAACCGGCCTCAATGATCACTTCCAGATCGGGTTCGGTGGCATCGCCATCGGCAAAGCCAAAGTAACGCACCGCACCCTGCATGACGGACAACCGACCGTACACGCCGGCTTTGGTGTTGTGATGGGTAAAAAGCGCTTTTGGGGCGCTCTCTTTATTCCAGAACGGTGTCGAGCGGGTATGAACAAAGTTTTCAGGAATACGTAACATAATAGTTTCCTTCATGTTGTCGGACGCTTAAAGGGACTTAAGCACCTCAGGTTCAACAAAGAATTCAATATTGAACAGGGTGTCGTCGGTCATCACCTCAATGTGGTGCCATCTCTCTGGCGGGAAAACGCCAAAACGACCCGCTTCAATGACGAGCTCGCTGTCAGGCTCAGGTGTAAATTCATCAGCATATCCCAGATAACGCACCGCGCCGCGCATCACCGACAGGCGAGGGTAAACGCCCGGCTGCGTGCCCGTATCAAGGTGACGTTTAAAAATGCCGGCGGGGGCCGTTTCTTTGTTCCAGAAAGGCGTGGAACGGGTGTGAATGCAACTCTGCGGAATGCGTAGCATGTTTCCTCCCTTAAAAGCCTGCTTTTATTAGACTGCTTTCTGCAGGGATAGATTTACCAAAAAGTGCATTCTATATGCATCTTATCAATAATAACCGTTTTGCTTTACCCGGCGTTGTTACACAAGGTACTCAGTTGTTATTATCATTAATAATTAAGTGGTTATTGTGTAACGAAAAAACTTGATCTGTGTCAACATATGACGCATATTGCGTGCGGTTATTTTTCGGCTCAGGTAAACAGAATGACGTTGTATCAAAAGATGTTGGTGTTCTACGCAATCATGGCCTCCATCTGCGCATTAATCACCTGGTTCCTGTCTAAAGATCGTAAACGTATTCGCCTGTTGAGCGCATTCCTGGTGGGCTCCACCTGGCCGATGAGCTTTCCTGTTGCCCTGTTAATCTCTCTTTTCTGAAGCACGCTTCAAGAATCGGCATCCAGACATAGCATTCCATACATTGAGGCTGTATAAATATACAGTCCGTCATACATGGAGTGCTTATGAACAGTTTCTATTCACAGCAAGCAGGCTGCACGGTGCGCTGGCAGGATCTTCCCGGTTTCGGTGACCCGGTTGTGTTTATCCACGGGTTGGGCTGTGCATCGTCGTATGAATATCCTCGAATTGTCTGTGATACCCGTTTCGGGGGGCGCAGAGCCATTCTGATCGATCTCCCCGGTAGCGGTTACAGTGACAAACCTGACAACTACCGTTATCGCACAAGTGAACAGGCGCAGGTGGTGGTTGAACTGTTAGACCATCTCGGCCTGGATAGTCTTTGGCTCTATGGTCATAGCATGGGGGGGAGTATCGCGATCGAAACGGCAACGCTGCTAAAGTCACGCGTTAAAGGCCTGATAGTGTCTGAACCCAATTTTCATGCGGGTGGCGGGATGTTCAGCCGGGCAATTGCGGCCCAAACGGAACAACATTTTCTGGAACAGGGCTATGATGACATGCTGCGGGCGGAAACGACGGCGTGGTCTGGAAGCCTTCAAAGCAATGCCCCCTGGGCCGTCTGGCGCGGCGCAACGAGCCTGGTCAAGGGCGTTAAACCCGACTGGGAACACCTGTTTTTGTCATTGAGCTGCCCGGTCATGTTAGTTTTTGGTGAGTGGTCCCTGCCTGATGAAGATTTTAATCGCCTGCAACAAAAAGGCGTTGCTGTAAAAATTATCCCTGATGCGGGCCATTCAATGTCCTGGGAAAACCCGTCAGCGTTGGCTCAGGCTTTGTCTGGCTTCATAAACGGATCATGAAGGGGTAGCCCGCATTGCTGCGGGCTGCAATGATTAAGACAGCAAGGCAGACAAGGCTTTCCGCGCAGCAGGCTTAATGTCATACGGGCACTGATAATCCACATTCTCAATCGCGCGGGTGTAGAGCGCAACCAGCCAGTCATAAACATAGGCTGTCGCCGCGTGAACAGGCTGCTCGCCAAGTCGGGTAAGCCGGGGTGAAGCGCAGCTCACAACTGGCGTCACAAAAATTGGCTGACCTTTGCGGATCCGGCTTGCAGGCCGTTCAGAAACGGGCGTCAGTTCATAGCCAAGCCAGCTAACGAAATTGCCTGTCGCGGCATGCAGCTGCGCAGCACTGCTTTTATCTGTTTCTGCAATGCGTTGCAGTTGCAGCGGCAGATCCAGCCGGTAGCTGGTAACGATTAACACATCCGCAATCTGCTGTAATACCTCTGGGTCCAGGCCCAGACGGGCGGCGGCCGCGTCGTTGCGACTCCACTGACGAAGATGGTTAACCCACACGTTATGGGCCAGTCGCGCCTTGTCTTTGGTCTGCAACGTGCCTGGATATTCCGGCGTCTCTTCCGCAAACAGATCGATAACGTCGTTAAACAGGCCGTTGACCTGTTCCTCACGAGGCTGGTGAACGGTCAGCAGCGTCTCAAACGCGTTTAACGGCGGCAGAAGCCCCTCAAGCAGTTCACCATGACGAGCGGCACTGCCTTGCAGCGTTCGGACCATTTTTTCGGCCATTGCCCGCCCTGCGCCTGGCTCCTGAGTGAGAGGCGCGACATATGGGCGCATCAGCGTCGACAGCGACTCTTGTAACAGCCTTTTCAGCGCGCGGAGACGCTTCTGGCGCTGTGCTGGAAGGGTAGCCTGCGACAGCCATTCAATTACCCGCTGCATGCTGTGGGTATCGAGCGCCTGGAGCGTGCCCCAGCGCAGACCCGGCTGGCCCAGCAACTGTTGCACCGCTTCGTCCAGATTCTGCTTTGTGGTAAACCGCGCATCGTGAGGGGTAATGGCCCAGACCAGGCCCGGCAACGCGGACTCTTCCACCGGCTGCGTCTCTTTGACCCAGTTTTGCAGGAGTCTGGCCGTTTTTGCCGTCTGCTGGTGGTGGGCCGTCGCATTGCAGATAACCAGGACATCCGGCTGTATGTGCTGACGATAATGCTCCAGCAACCACAGGCATTTTGCCTGCGTCATCAGCGGCGTGTTTTCCTCAGAAATGGCCGGAATATCAATAATATCTACGTTATCCAGAACGCAGTTTTCAACGGGCAGCACCACTTCGCGGGTCAGGCAGGCCAGCACATCGACGGGCAGGCTAATGGCATTAAGCAACTCGCCGTTATTTACCGGATGAAGCAATGTTTCCTGCGCTTCCGGCACGGTAAAGGCCCCGTGAGTAAGGAAACCTTCACACGGCAGACCAAAACTGTCCACCAGCAGACTCAACGGCGCCGCAAGCGCGCTGGCATGGCTGGTTTGATGCAGCACCTGGGCGAGTTTAAGCCACTGCTGGGTTAACTCCTGCTGCTCACCCCACAGCAGAGACCAGACGCTGGCGCGGGTGCTGAGATCAAGCGACGGAACCAGCAGAGCAAACTGGTGCCACAGGGCATCATCAATATGCTGCTTAGCGCCGGGTACTACGCTTTGCCAGAACCGGGCAATGGTCGCGACTTCCCGCGCCGTCATTCCCGGCACGCTCTGCGGTTGACGCAGCGCCCGCCACTTCTCAAGCCGTGCTTCAATCACCGATTTATCCACCGCACGGATCTGCGGATCCAACGTGGTGCGGGCGATAAACAGCTGCACCAGCTCGGCCTCCGTTACCAGGCGCAGGCGCAGGGGAAACGCGTCGTCTGCGACCTCGCGGGACGCTCTGCTGAAACGCACGGCCATGTTGGTCGGTGCATGCCCGGGGTTAATATGCGAGAAGTAATCAAACGTGCGTTGACCCGGCGTTACGTTCAGCCGTTCGTCCCCGCTGCCGCACAGGGCAGCCAGCAGGTGCGCTTTCGCGGCCTGCGAGTGGCCATATAGGCCGATACTGCCCTGGCTGACAAGGGCGCGATCGAGCGCCTCTTCACGCGCGCTTACTGCGTTAAGGCGGGCAAGCAGGGCGTCGGCTTCGTTATCCAGCATCGGGGCGTGCTGTCGCGTCTCGTTGATCCACCCGATTAAGGCCTGAGTGGTGGCAGTCGTCGCAGTCATTTGAGGTATACGCTCCCGCTGTCGATCCAGTAGTGGCTGCCGCTGTGTCGGCGATCGGCCAGAGTATTCAGTTTAAACGTCAGGGCGTCCGGCGGCACTGGCGTGCCGTCCTGTAGCCAGGCATCACTCAGCTCGAAAGATTCCGGCCCCTCCTGCTTATTGCCGCCACGCAGCTTCAGGCGCACGTTCAGTACGCCGTCGCCCGCAATGGCTTTCGCCAGCTCGGCAGAGTTGATGCTCAGGGTATAGAGCGGCGTCGCGGGCCAGCGGGCATTGGCCAGTTGCCGGAAGCCGAGCGTAACGTTGCCGCGCAGCGGGAAGTGCAGACGGGTGTCCAGTTTCGCGCCGGGTTTATCGAGGTCGATATCGTGATACCAGACGTTCTCGTCCCGCAGGGTATTGATAGTGTTATCCAGCACGCCCAGATAGCGCACCGTAGAGTACGCGCCAATATCTGCTGCTTTAAAGTTAAAGCGCGGCAGACGAAGATCCAGCGCCAGGCTACAGAGCATCGCTCCCACGGCGGCTGTGGATTTCGGGTTGCCGATCCGTCCCTGCTGGCTGAACGGATACCATTCATGAACCTGGTATTTATCCAGCCAGACGATGCGGTTGACGGGCACCGGTTGCAGGTGGCGAATCAAGGCCTGAACGCCTGGCAGACAGCCTGGCCGTCCCGTGATCAGCAGAATATCGCAGCTGTAGTGAGAGATCGCCTCACATACCGCATGCAGCGGGGCGGCAAGCGTGAACTGACCCGCCAGCATCGCGTCCTGCATCTCGCGGAAACTGACGTGCAGCGGGACGCTGAACAGATCAAAGTGTTCTGAGCCGGCAGGCAACGCATGGTCGATCGCCTGCTGGAGATAATTCATCACGTTGCGCGTCGGTTTTTGCGCAAGCAGATCGCCAAAGGTGGCATGCAGCCCGGCCAGCGGATCGTCAACATCGCTCGATTCCCACGCCGCCAGGATCGCGTGACCGATCGGCATAAAGAGCTGAAGCGCCGTCTGCTGGCGCAGGACCGCCTGGGTATCGATCCGCCCGGAGTCACCGAACAGGGATGCCATCAGCTGGGAGGCATCGGCTATGCCGGATTTCTGAAGCTGGGTTTGCAGTGCGGGCAAAACGTAGCGCTGGATCACGTCCAGCAGTGTGTCGTCGCCAGCGACCTTGAACCCTTCGCGGAACAGCAGTTGCGGGGTGATTTTGACGTTATTACCGGTACCATCGTCTAGCTGATAGTGCGTGATGGCCATATCCGTCGTGCCGCCGCCGATATCAATCGAGGCCACGCGCAGAGCGCGCCCCGGCTGGACGCCAGGCTCAGGCGCGCGATCCGGACGGGCAAGGGAGGCGAAAAAGGCCTCGGTCTGGCCACCGAAGTGGGAAATGGCTTCGTTATACAGCCACACCAGCTGGCCGCAGCTGGCCTCGTCCCACTCCATCTGGATCTCAGGGACCGGCACCACGCTTTTTTCCTGCTGTTTACGGCTGGCAAAATCTTCATCCTGCGGGTGCCAGCCCATCGCTTTCCAGACGATGGCGATGGCTTCGAACATGCGGCGCCGGAAAATCTCGCGCTCCTGTTTCGGCATCGCCGAAGGCAGGGTGAGGATCAGCGTCCGCAGCTGGCGGGGAGAGGCCGGGAAGCCGAGCCGCAAGCGGGTGGCTACGCTGTTAATCTGGCCAAGCGCCTGAGCCAGCAGCTCGCAGAGCATGTGCGTCATAAGGGTGCTGCGGCTGTACTGCGGAGAGAACACCGGCAGGCGCTCATCCTGCGGCAGCGTAAAGAGCGGTTCCCCGTCGTCGTTCATCAGGTTCATCAGCGGAAACGCGGTTGCCAGCGGTTCGCGCTGAGTTTTGCTGTTCATCTGGCTAAAGCGCCAGTCCTGCACCACCGGCGTCTCGTCCCACAGATAGCGACGCGGGCTGGAGATACCGCTGTTGCCATCCGTGCCCAGACGCTGCATCGCCAGCTTACGCGCTTCATCACCCACGCGGACTATCGACGGCCAGACGAACGCATCCTCCCGGCCGCTTTCCACCGAGAAGTGCTGCTTGCCAAAACGCGCTTCGGAAAATTCAAGACGGCTGGTAAAAAGCGGCTCATTCAGGAACTGCGGCTCACTCAGGGAACGCACCTGGAGCTCAGCCGTCTGGCGCAGGCCGTCGTTGGCATCACCATGATCTTCAATAATCACGCCGCAGGTGTGGGTGTTGCCTACGTCAAGGATCAGATCGACAGGAATAGCAGGGGTGCTCAGGGTATGGGTGACAAACTTCACTTCCGGCACGGTGAGTTGTTCACCGAGCATGGAGAGCAGGTTGAGCCAGTGCGCCTGATATTCAAAGCTGCGCATGGCCTGATGCAGCTCGCGCTCGGCGCGTTTTTCAACACCGTCAGCATATTGTGTGAAGGCTTCACGCAGCCAGCCGTCAATCCAGGTCTGGTCGAGGAAACTCTCAACCTCACTGTCGCGCCAGGCGAGGGCGAAACGCGTGCCGTTAAGAATGTCGTTTTCAACCGGCGACAGGGCAGACGTCGCATGCTCCGCAATCTGGCTGTCGAGCGCGACGGTGACCCGGTGCGTATTGCCTGCCGCGTCGGGCGTGGACAGCTTCCGTACCTGGACGCGCGCCCAGTTATTCGGGCCATCAACAAACGTCCGCGGCGGGTTAAAGCGCAGGAAAGGGAGCGGCAGCCAGACACCGTCCAGCACGGTCAGGGAGTCATGCAGTGGAATGGTGCTTTCAGGCTTGACCACTTCCGGCTTCCCGCCATCGGTGGCAGGCAGCGTGTACCGGCCGTTGACCAGGTCAAAATCCAGGCGCAGCAGCGGGCCATTTGCCGTTTTACGCACGAAACGCCCGTTGCTGGCGGTGTCCTGCGGAGTCAGGCCAAAATCGAGAAACTGTACGCCGCTGTTAGCAATCAGCGTCACGCTCTGTTTATAGTCGCAAAGATTAACCAGCATAGGATCAGACACCTGCTTTCTTGAACGTCAGAGGAACGACGGTGTTGGCATCGTAACGTGCGGTGCATTCCGCCACGTCGCTGGCACCTGCCTTACAGGTCACTTCCGGCATCGGATAGCGTGAACCGTCGGTGCAACGAGCGTTTCCGCGCGTTTTGATCAACAGCTCGCCGTTGCTGTGTAATCCGGAAAAGACGTCTACCCGGCAGACAATGTTGTCGCCATGCACGACCCGGGCGAAACCTTTATTGTTCTGGATCTGGTAGCGCAGAGACGGCGGTTTGCCGGTGAGCGGATCCTGCACATCGAGAAACGCGCGCCAGGTGCCGTTCAGGAAGCGCGTTAACCCCGCTTTGACCTGGTTTGCCTCCATCACCATCGCATCTTTCGGGATAGCGGTAATGACCACCGGTTCGGCTGCCGGGGCAGGCGTCTTCACCTTGGGCTCTACCACTTCTGCCTGGTGCAGCGGGAGTTTCAGCTCAAGCGGCTCAACCGTCTTCACGGGGGCCGGAGCAATGGCGACAGGTGCTGGCGCTGGTGAGGTAACTGGCGCTGCGGTCGGGGCCTGTTTTGGCCAGAGCAGCGGCGTGGCAATGGCTGCAATAATGACGGCGGCAACCGGCAGCAACCACAGGGGGGAGCGACGTTTTTTCTGCACCACCGCTGGTGCGGGCTCTGACGGCACGGTGTTCATGCGCACCGGCTCTGGCGTATACAGCTCATCTTCGGTGATACGGACGGTAGCCACAGGCGTGATAAGCGGCGCGTCGGCCTGCTCGAAGGTCACCACCGGGGCCGGTTCTGGCTCAGGTTCAGGTTCGTTAATCATCACGGGTTCAGGTTCAGGGACCAACGATTCGCGCAGGCAGTCCAGCACGTCGTCGCGCGCGTTTTCGTTAAGACTGACGAAACCCCAGAAGCAGATCACCGGTTTGCCATCCACCAGGAAAACAAAGTTTTCACCGGGAAACTGGAAAGCTTTAGAGAGCAGAGATCCAAACAGTTGCTGCGCCATTTTCGGTGACTGAAGGCATTTTTTACTCAGCGACTCTATGCTGGCGAGCGTGTTTTCCAGATAGCGCAGGGCGCGAAAACGATCGTCTTCATCCGCCGCCTTCCAGCTGGAGACGGTTCCCTCAACCGGGGAGTACCAGTCAACGCGATCGCCGCCGTCATTGACCTGAGGAATGGCCAGGCAATCGACGATAGCCTGCTGTTTGCGCAACCGAAGCGCTTCGCGGATTTGCAGCGCTGATTCAAAAACGGCCTGTCCGCCGCCGCCAACGGCCTGAAAATCATCCAGATTACCGCTGCGTAAAAGTGTTTTTGCCACGATTTGGTCCTGTAGACTTCTTCACGCCGTTACTTTAACGAATCAGGTAAGCAAGCAAACGGCGGAGGAGACGACAAAAGGGACGATTTCTTGCGGCATTGATCGTAACGGTTGTGCTTGACGAATAATGGACCTTAAGGCAAATCGGTTTCTGCGGGCTGATGTTAAAACCAGCGAAATGTACGGCTTTAGAATAACCTGATAGTGATTCGTTATTTGTCAGGCCAAAACGTCTGTGCTGTTATTACTGTTCACTATAATAAAACCGAAAGGGTAATAATTATGTTTACAGGGAAAACCGTGCTCGCCCTCGCGCTGAGCGCGCTGCTACCGGCAAGCGCCGCATGGGCGGCAAACAAAGACACCATTATCTACTGCTCCGAGGCGTCGCCGGAGTCGTTTAACCCGCAGATCGCCAGCTCTGGCCCCTCGTTTGTTGCCAGCTCGCAAACGCTGTATAACCGTCTGATTAACTTCGACCCGGTAAAAAACACGCCGGTGCCTTCTCTTGCGGAGTCGTGGACCATTTCGCCAGACGGCAAAACATACACGTTTACCCTGCGTAAAGGGGTGAAATTCAACAGCAATAAATACTTCAAACCGACCCGTGATTTTAACGCTGATGATGTTATTTTCTCCGTTATGCGTCAGAAAGACCCTAAGCATCCCTATCACAATGTTTCCCAGGGTAATTACGAATACTTTAATGACGTGGGCCTCGACAAGCTCATTCAGGATGTGAAAAAGATCGACGATTATCACATTCAGTTCACGCTGAGCGAACCCAACGCGGCTTTCCTGGCCGACTGGGGAATGGACTTCGCCTCGATCCTCTCTGCCGAGTACGCGGACGCGATGCTGAAAAAGGGCACGCCTGAAAATGTGGACACCTGGCCAATCGGCACCGGGCCGTATGTGCTTCAGCAGTACAAGGTGGATTCGCTGATCCGCTACGTCGCCAATCCGAACTACTGGGACGGTGAGGTGCCGACCAAACACCTGATCTTCTCCATCACGCCAAACGTTGAGACGCGTCTGGCGAAGCTGCAAACGAACGAGTGTCAGATCATTCCTGCGCCGTCGCCGGTGCAGTTTGAAGCGATCAAGAAAAACAAAGACCTGACGCTGCACTCGGTGGATGCGCTGAATGTGGGGTACCTGGCGTTCAACACAGAGAAAAAACCGTTTGATAACGTGCTGGTGCGCCAGGCTCTGAATTACGCGACGGACAAAAAGGCCATTGTGAGCGCGGTCTTTATGGGGTCTGGTACGGTCGCTAAATCGCCGATCCCGCCGAACATGCTCGGCTTTAACAAAGATCTGAAGGATTACGGCTACGATCCGGAAAAAGCGAAAGCGCTGCTGAAGCAGGCGGGTCTGGAGAAAGGCGCGGAAGTGACCCTCTGGTCCATGCCGGTTCAGCGTCCGTACAACCCGAACTCCCGACGCATTGCAGAGATGATCCAGGCTGACTGGGCGAAGGTGGGCGTGAAGGCGAAAATCGTCTCTTACGAGTGGGGGGAATATCTCTCCGGCATGCGCAAAGGCGAGCATGATTCCGCGCTGTTCGGCTGGATGTCTGATAACGGCGATCCGGACAACTTCGCCGATGTGCTACTGGGTTGTAACAGCATCAAAACCGGATCTAACGCCGCGCGCTGGTGTGATAAGGGGTATGATGAGCTGGTGCAAAAGGCCAAACTGACCAGCAACCCGGACGAACGTGCGAAGCTGTATGGCCAGGCACAGGAGATTTTCTACCAGCAGGCACCGTGGATTGCGTTAGCTAACGGTAAAACGTTCTACGCGACCCGCAGCAATGTGACCGGGTACAGCGTAAGCCTGATGGGCAGCGATTTCTCGAAAGCGAAGCTGAACTGATCGTATTTTGCCGGGTGGCGGCTATGCCTTACCCGGCCTACGGGTGTCAAATGTAGGCCCGGTAAGCGTAGCGCCACCGGGCATGTGAAAAGGAGTGACAATGTCACATTTAAATGATGTTATCGCCCGCGTCGATGCCACCATCGAAGAGAGCGTAATTACTCACATGAACGAACTGCTGATCGAATTAAGCGATGATGCAGAGCTCAGCCGTGAAGATCGCTATAGCCAGCAGCAGCGCCTGCGTACCGCGATTGCGCATCATGGCAAGCAGCATAAAGAAGAGGCGGAGGCACGCCATGCCCACCTCACCCAAGGCGGGACTATTCTGTAAGGGTTAAAACTGGCGCCGTGCCACCAGCCAGGCGCCGACCACCAGCATCACTGCGCCGCAGACCGGGCCAACCAGCGCGCGCAGGGGAACGCCGTTGCTCTTGAGGATGTCCATCACCAGACCGCCAATCAGCTGGCTTGCCACCAGGACGGCAATGGTCGTTGCCGCGCCCACATTCTGATAGCCGCTAATACTGGCAAAGACAAAAAAAGACCCCAGCAGGCCGGGGATCAACGTCCACCAGCGCACCGTTGACGCCAGTTCGTTAAACCCCGCCAGGCCATTTTTCACCAGCAAAATGCTGACAAACAGCACAATCCCCACCAGCGAGTTCAGCAGCATGGCGATAAGAATGGTGGAGGAAGATTGCGTAATGCGCACCATCAGGGTGTTTTGCACCACCAGCCCAATCCCGGCGGCTACCAGAAACGCTAACGTCAACGATTGATTCATGGCAGAGCATCCGGATCGCTGCGCTCATCAAGCTGGAGCTGCATAAAGGTTAAGTCCAGCCAGCGACCGAATTTGGTTCCCACCTGCGGCATATTGCCGGTGGTAATAAAGCCAAGGGTTTCGTGCAGATGAATTGACGCCTGGTTCTGCGCCTCAATACCGGCAACCATCACGTGTTTACCGATCTGGCGGGCTTCCTTGATTAACTCCGTCATCAGCAGCCGGCCAATGCCTTTGCCCTGATGTTCGGGATGAACGTACACCGAGTGCTCCACCGTGTGGCGAAATCCGTCGAACGCTCTCCAGTCGCCAAATGAGGCGTATCCCGTCACCACTCCGTCTTCTTCACTGACCAGCACTGGATAACCCGACAGAGTACGCGCCTCAAACCATGCGATACGGTTATCGGTGTCGACAGTTTTATCATTCCAGATGGCGGCGGTGTGCAGCACCGCATGGTTATAAATTTCACCGATAGCGGCACAATCTTCTTTGCAGGCATGACGAACAATCATGGGTAACCTCTGGCTGTGTTGTTCACTATAGTAGTACGATTTACTCACAATATTACACAGTTCTTATATTGCATCGCTACGACAAAATCCCTATTTTTTTGTCATAAAACTGCCCCGAAAAACCATCCGTACACTATAGTATGACGTCATGAATACAATGACAGACAATATGAATCAACGCATTAGCGCCCGCATACGCCTTGAACGCGAGTCGCGGGGCTGGTCATTAAGCGAACTGGCCGAACGGGCAGGTATCTCACGCGCCATGATCCACAAGATTGAACGGGGTGACAGTAGCCCAACGGCGACGCTGCTTGCGCGGTTATCCGGTGCCTTCGGTATTAGCATGTCTACGCTTATTGCGCGCGCGGAAATGCAGGAGGGCAAACTGTTACGTCTGGCGAATCAGCCCGTCTGGCGCGATCCGCAAACCCACTATTTGCGTCGCCATGTGTCGCCGCGCAGCGATATGCCTATCGACCTCGTCCAGGTGGAGCTACCCGCAGGTAGCGATGTGCCGATGCCCGCCTCCTCTTATGCGCTGGCACGACAGCTGATTTGGTTGCAGGCAGGTGAACTGGTCTTTCTGGAGGGGGATACTCGCCATGAAATGAAGGCCGGAGATTGTCTGGAACTCGGGCCGCCGAACGACTGCCGGTTTATCAACGAAACGGATGAATCGTGCCTTTATCTGGTCGTGCGGCTTAATCAGTCCGGCTCATAATGCACAGGCGATCCGCAGGATAACGTGCCAGACTTGAATGACATTTTCAGCAGTAAGGAGCGATGAATGAGTCAATCTACTACGCAAAACCGACGCTGGGTACTGGCTTCCCGTCCACACGGCGCGCCGGTTGCCGATAATTTCCGCCTGGAAGAGCAGCCGATCCCCGCGCCCGCAGAGGGGCAGGTGTTATTACGCACCGTATGGCTCTCGCTTGATCCGTACATGCGAGGCCGTATGAGCGATGCGCCATCCTATTCACCTCCGGTCGAGATTGGCGCGGTGATGGTGGGCGGCACGGTAAGCCGCGTCGAGACCTCCCGTCATCCGGATTATAAAGAGGGTGAATGGGTTCTGGGTTACAGCGGCTGGCAGGAGTATGAACTATCCGACGGGCAGGGGCTGGTGAAGCTGGGTGAAAACCCGTCGCATCCTTCATGGGCACTCGGGGTGCTAGGGATGCCGGGCTTCACCGCGTATATGGGGCTGCTCGATATCGGCCAGCCTCAGGCAGGGGAAACCCTTGTCGTGGCGGCGGCCACGGGGCCGGTCGGCGCAACGGTGGGGCAGATCGGTAAAATCAAAGGATGCCGGGTCATCGGCGTGGCTGGCGGGGAGGAGAAATGCCGTCATGCGGTCGACGTGCTCGGTTTCGACGCCTGTCTGGATCACCATGCGGATGATTTTGACGAACAACTGGCTAAAGCCTGCCCGCAGGGCATTGATGTGTATTACGAAAACGTCGGCGGTAAAGTCTTTGACGCCGTGCTGCCGCTCTTGAATACCTCCGCGCGCGTGCCGGTTTGCGGACTGGTCAGCGGCTACAATGCGACCAACCTGCCGGAGGGTCCGGACCGCTTACCGCTACTGATGGGGACCATCCTGAAAAAACGCATCCGTATGCAGGGTTTTATTATCGCGCAGGACTATGGTCATCGTATTGACGAGTTCCAGCAGGAAATGGGCCGCTGGGTGCAGGAAGGCAAAATTCACTATCGCGAGCAGGTTACGGAAGGGCTGGACGCGGCGCCGGACGCCCTGATTGGCCTGCTTGAGGGGAAAAACTTCGGCAAGGTTGTGATCCGCGTGGCGGCCGACTAAACAGAGCATCGGTTATGGCGGGCAGTGTCCGCCATAATTATTTGTGAAGATACGATATATTGTCTTTAATTAATCCATAAGCTTTGCGCGCCTCGGCCCAGCTGAGCCAGAAGTGAAAAATGCAATATTATTTGAACGATTTTAATATTACGCGCGCCCCTCATACCAGGCATGACGATACAGGATATATCTAACCGGCGATGTTTTTTTAAACAGACGCTGAAAATGGCATTTTGTTTGGCTACGGGAATTAAACATGCTTGATTTGGAACATATGGAAAAAGCACAAAGAATCAGTCTGACTTTGCAAGTAGAGAACAGTTTAAAGGGAGCATTAATTACGGGCTCATTAAAACCTGGGGCTCGACTCGTTACAAAAGAGATTGCGGATAAATTGGGCACCAGTATCACACCGGTGCGCGAAGCCCTGCTGCGCCTGGTGTCGGCGGGGGCATTACAGGCCACGCCAGCGCAGGCGTTTTTGGTGCCAGAAGTGACGCTGGAACGCTATAACGAAATTAACGCCATCAGAAAGCAGCTTGAACCGATGGCCGTTGCGGCGGCGTGCCAGAATATGACCGAGACCAAACTGGATGCGTTACGCGCGCTGTCAGATAACTTCAGTGCCGCCATGCATCAGGGCGATGTACAGAAAGCGATCCATGCCAACCGCGTGTTCCGGTTCACGCTCTATCAGTATGCCGAGATGCCGACCCTTCACTCGCTGATTGAGCAGCTCTGGGTACGGATTGGTCCGTGCATTCACTATCTGCATGAAGAGTTAAGCGAGGTTCCCGCAGCGACCTATCATTATGACGATCTGCTTTCTGCGCTTGAGCAAAGGGATGTGACGGCCAGCCGGGAAGCGATCGACAAAGCCATTGATGAAGCCAATATTCTTCTGCAACGGCAATACTACAGTTAAGGATCCCTCTGGCGCACTTATTTGTTTATTTGTATCAAACGTCCTTGATTATATTCCCGGCGCATCAGGCAACCGGGAATGATGTTATTTTGCTTATTTTTTTACCGGCAACGTGCGCTGCCGGAGAATGGTTTACTCAAAACGATAAGAGACCGACAGGCCCACGCCATAGTTACGACCAGGGGCAGGTTCGTAATAGCGGTTGTAGCCAGCGTTAACAATCTCTGAACCGGCGTACTCTTTATCGAACAGGTTATCGACGCGACCAAAGACGTCCATTCCCCATTTGCCGTAGTTGAGTTTATACCCGGTATTCAGACCGACCACGGTATAAGAAGGCGCTTTGGCGGTATTGGTGTCGTTTGCCATCACGTCGCTCATGTAGCGGGCATCTGCCCCCGCGTACCAGCCTTCCTCAGGCTCCCAGCCAAACGACGCATATCCCATGTTACGGGCGATCCCCGGCATCCGGTTGCCGCTACAGTCTGCATTGCTACAGACGTTGGTGCGGTAGGTGGCATCAAGATAGGTCCACGCCATCTTCAGCTTCCAGTTCTCGGCAAACTGCTGGTCGAGCGCAATTTCCACACCCTGACGGCGCGTTTTTCCCGCGTTTTTATAAGTCGTGCGACCATCCTTGCTTTCGTCCACCACGATCTCGTTGTCGGTATCCGTGCGGAACAGCGCCGCTGTCAGGATGCCATTGCCGATGCGGGTTTTGCTGCCAATCTCATAGGTGTTGTTGGTGGACGGTTGCAGGTTCATATTGAGGCCACCTTTGCCATCAGAACGGTAGGAAAGTTCGTTGATGGTCGGCGTCTCAAATCCCCGTCCTGCCGCGGCATACAGGTTCCATGCGTCGGTCACGGCGTATTTCACCGCACCTGCCGGGAGCCATTTGTGGTAGCTGGCGTCGCCGCTGTCATCACCGTTTTGCGGGGTAATGTAACGATCGTTGGAGTCAAACCAGACGGAGCTATAACGTACGCCCGCCTCTAAGGACAGTTTTTGCGTTAGCTGCCACTGGGTTTGCAGGTAGGGATCCAGGTTCCACATCAGATTGCGTTCGTCACGGCGTTTATTACCCTTCACGCCATAATCTGGCACGCCGTTGTCCATCACGAAGTTCTCATACCCGCGACGATTTTCGCTCATGTTTTCGTAGTTCAACCCGGTGGTAAATGTCACCGGAACCAGCAGTTCGCCGCGGTGGGTCCAGCGCGTATCAATACCCTGATAGTGACGCTGCATATCAATCACACCGCCCGAATGCGCAGGATTCTCGCGCTGAGTGGACGCCGGAATGGACTGGTACTGAGTCATTTCACGCTCACCGGCATACATCATCACGCTGAGGTCGTCCTGTTCGCTCAGCTGACGGTCGTAGCGGATCCCGGCCTGGGTCTGCTTAATGGTCTTACGCGTGTTGTACTGATCGCCACGTGGTGACTGGCGCGGGTTGTTCTGCCACTCCTGATAGCTCAGTCCGCCCGGATCGTTGGCTTTCATGTCCACGCTGTTAAAAATCAGCGTCAGCTTGCTGACATCATCAATACGCACGCCCAGTTTCGCGTTGGCGAGGTTTTTGCGCGCGCCGCTGTGGTCGCGATAGCCATGGGTGGTGAAACGGGTAGTGGATACGGCGTAATCCACATCGCCCGCCTGAGTACCATCACCCACCGCCCCGGTGGCCTTCATGCCGTAACGCCAGGTGCCGTAGCTGCCGTAATAGCTGCTGGCTTCAATGGTGGCTGGCTGTTGTCCGGTCTGGGTGTTGATGTTGATCACGCCGCCGGAGGCATTACCGTACAGGGCAGAGAAGGGGCCGCGCAGCACGTCGACGCTCTCTATGCTGTTGAGGTCAATGTTTGATGTCTGCCCCTGGCCATCGGGCATGGTTGCCGGAATGCCGTCCACGTACATGCGGATCCCGCGCACGCCGAAGGTTGAGCGCGCGCCGAATCCGCGAACAGAAAGTTGCAGATCCTGAGCATAGTTCTGGCGGTTCTGGATTTGCAGGCCAGGTACGCTCCCAAGGGATTCAGAAAGGTTGATGCGCGGTGTGGCATGTCGCATATCCTCGCCGCTCACCACGCTGACGGCGGCCGGGGTGTCCAGTTCTGAGACGGTTTGCGGCGTGGCGCTGACGATCATGGTCTGTTCATCCGCGGCCATCGCACTCAGCGGGCCAAAAATGACGGGAACGAACAACAGGGGGAGTGAGGCCTTATGGGCAGTAATAATTTTCATGGAGTAAGCCGGTTAAGAAAAAATTCGAACCAAATCAACTGGAACCTGTGTATATATGTTAAATCCTTTGTAAATGTTATGAAAACTATAACCGCACATTTCGTGAATGTAAGGTTTTGCAGGAAAGAAAGACTCCACATTCAATTCATTAATGATTACTATTCTCATTAAAATAACGGCAAAGCGATGACTTTGCCCGCCGGAAGCGATGTCAGCGGTAAATCTCCTCATTTAAAAAGGAATTGTTATGTCTTTACGTCATCTGTGCTCGCCGCGCCTGCGTGGGTCTCTGCTGTTGGGCTCTTTACTGTTTGCCGGTACGTTCCAGGTTCATGCCGCTGAAGAGATGCTGCGCAAAGCGGTCGGCAAGGGCGCGTATGAAATGGCCGTCAGCCAGCAGGAAAACGCGCTGTGGGTTGCGACGTCACAAAGCCGCAAAACCGATAAGGGCGGCGTGGTCTATCGTCTGGATCCGGTCACGCTGGAAGTGACGCAGGCGATTCATAACGATCTCAAGCCGTTTGGCGCCACGATCGATAACGCCACCCAGACGCTGTGGTTCGGTAACACCGTCAACAGTGCCGTGACGGCGATTGACGCCAAAACGAGCGAGGTGAAAGGGCGCCTGGTGCTGGACGATCGCAAACGTAGCGACACGGTGAAGCCGCTTCAGCCGCGCCAGCTGGTGGCCGATGACACGACCAATACGGTATACATTACCGGCATCGGCAAGGAGAGCGTGATCTGGGTTATTGATGGCGCAACGCTGAAGCTGAAGGACACCATCACGAACACCGGCACGTTCAGCACCGGACTGGCGCTGGATGCGAAGGCAAAACGCCTGTATACCACCAATGCGGACGGTGAGCTGGTGACCATTGATACCGCGACCAACAAAATCCTCAGCCGTAAGAAAGTACAGGAAGACGGAAAAGAGCACTTCTACCTGAACCTGAGCCTGGACACTGCCGGCCAGCGTGCGTTTGTGACGGATTCAAAACAGCCTGAAGTGCTGGTGGTGAATTTGAAAGATGGCAGCGTAATGCAGAAAATCGCCGCGCCAGAATCGCTGGCCGTGCTGTTTAACCCGGCGCGTAACGAAGCCTATGTGACGCACCGCGAGGCGGGCAAGGTGAGCGTGATTGACGCCAAAACTTACAAAGTGACCAAAACCTTCGATACGCCGGTTTACCCGAACAGCCTGGCGCTGTCTGCGGACGGTAAAACGCTGTACGTGACGGTGAAACAGAAGTCTACCCGTCAGCAGGAAGCCACTCAGCCTGACGATGTGATCCGTATCGCGCTTTAAGGTGGGAATTGCCCGGTGGCGCTGCGCTTACCGGGCCTGGAAAACCATGAAATGCAGGCCGGGTATGGCGTAGCCGCCACCCGGCTTTTTTATTAACGCGACGTCTCTTCCACCAGCGGACCATCCTGTTTGTCATCTCCAGGATGAACCGGGGCGGTACTGTGGATTTCATTCACGCGTTTACGCACGCCAAACCAGCCAGCAATCAACAGCACCGCCAGCAGCGGGATTGTGGCGATGGTGTAAGTACCGTTCGGGTAGTCGAAGGCCATCAGCACCAGCACACTCAACAAGAACAACAGGGTAAGCCAGGAGGTCACCGGCGCGCCCGGCAGCTTGAAGCTGACGTCAGCCGCTTTCCCTTCTTTAATTGCTTTGCGCAGACGCATCTGACACACCACGATAAAGGCCCAGGAGGCGATGATGCCCAGCGCAGCGACGTTCAGCACGATCTCAAACACCTGAGACGGCACGAGATAGTTCAGGAACACGCCAAAGATATACACCACCAGCGTAGCCAGAATACCCGCGTAAGGCACCTGCTGCTTGCTCATCTTCGACATAAACTTCGGCGCAGAGCCCCCCATCGACATGGAGCGCAGGATACGGCCCGTCGAATAGAGCCCGGAGTTCAGGCTGGAGAGCGCGGCAGTCAGTACCACGATGTTCATGATGCTGCCCACGTACGGCACGCCCAGCTTAGAGAAGAAGGTCACAAACGGGCTTTGCCCCGCCTGGTATGCATTCCACGGCAGCAGCAGTACCAGCAATACCACGGAGCCCACATAGAACAGACCGATACGCCAGATCACGCTGTTGATGGCTTTAGGCACCATCGTCTGCGGATCTTTACATTCACCTGCCGCCGTACCGACCAGTTCGATGGAGGCAAAGGCGAACACCACACCCTGCACCAGAACCAGCGCTGGCAGCAGGCCGTGCGGGAAGAAACCACCGTTATCGGTAATCAGGTGGAAGCCGGTGGCGTTGCCGTCCAGCGGTTTACCGGTGCCGAGGAATACGGTCCCGACCACCAGGAAGATCACAATGGCCAGCACCTTCACCAGCGCGAACCAGAACTCCATCTCGGCGAACCATTTCACGCCAATCATGTTCATGGTCCCGACGATTGCCAGCGCCCCGAGGGCGAACACCCACTGCGGCACATCGCCAAACGCGCCCCAGTAGTGCATGTACAGCGCAACGGCGGTGATATCGACGATACCGGTCATTGCCCAGTTAACGAAGTACATCCAGCCCGCGACATACGCGGCCTTTTCACCGAGAAATTCACGGGCGTAAGAGACAAAGCTGCCGCTGGAAGGGCGGTGGAGCACCAGCTCGCCGAGGGCGCGAAGAATGAAGAAAGAGAAGATACCGCACACCAGATAGACCAGGGCGAGAGCGGGTCCAGCCATTTGCAGACGTGCGCCTGCACCTAAAAAAAGACCTGTACCGATAGCGCCGCCGATGGCGATCATCTGAACCTGACGGTTGCCCATCGCCTTGTGATAGCCCTCTTCATGAGAGTTCAACCAGCGACGTTTAGCAGCATGATGATCGGCTGCGCTTTTATTGCTTGTTTTCATTGAGTTACCTGTTTGCCTGTCTGAACCATTAACGTGATAGTCCTGCCTGGCAGAAGCCGAAACAAACGATTGCTTCTGCGCAGACACATGCTGCCTTTCCAGTCATTCTGTGTATGGATAAGGCAAAACATGGCGAGGCATCCTACCCGCAATTGATAAGCGACGCAAAATATAACCGTGCCGAAAGTGATGCTCGTCGAAGGAAATCGTGTGGTCAGAGCAGACTGCGATCACAACGCGCTGAATCGTGACGTTTTTTTAGGCAAAAAGGTCGGCGAATGCTGATTTAATCATCAGGTTTACTTAATAGTTACCTATAGGTAGAACTTATGGTAGGTAGAGCTTATGGATGCCGCAGAGCTGCGATAAGTAATGAAAACGCGGAAGTGTGCTGGCGGCGGCTCGGATAATAGAGATGATAACCGGCAAAAGCCGGACACCAGGCTTCAAGCACACGCACTAACCGGCCCTCAGCAAGGGCGTCCTGAACCGCATCTTCCGGGACGTACGCCAGCCCCAGACCGTTTTCGGCGGCATCAATGCGTTGCGGCAGGCTGTTGAGGATCAACTGGCCGTCAACCCGCACGCGCAGCTCACGTCCGTCCCGTTCAAATTCCCAGGCATATAATCCGCCGCGTGTGGGCAGGCGCATATTAATGCAGCGGTGCTGATCAAGCTGCTCCGGCGTTTCCGGTACCCCGAAACGATGCAAATAGTCTGCCGACCCGACGACCGCCATGCGCATGTCCGGGGCAATACGTATCGCAATCATATCTTTCGCCACCTGCTCACCCAGACGCACCCCCGCGTCAAAGCGGCCATCGACAATATCTGTCAGCCCATCGTCCACCGTGACTTCAACGTTGATGTCAGGATACTGCGCCATAAAGGGTTTAAGCACAGGCCACAGCACGGCAGACATGGCGTGCTCCCCGGCGGTTAGGCGAATATTCCCGGTAGGTCTGTCGCGGGTATCACGCAGCGCGGTAAGTTCCTGCTCGATCTCCAGCAGATGGGGGCTTAAGCGCATGAAGAGTTGCTCGCCGGCCTCGGTAGGGGCCACGCTGCGGGTGGTGCGGGTTAACAGACGGACTTCCAGCCTCGCTTCCAGATTGCGCATCGCGTGACTGAGCGCCGACTGAGATACCCCAAGCTGCGCCGCGGCGCGGGTAAAGCTGCGCTCCCGGGCGACAACCATAAAGGAGAGCAGATCGTTGAAGTTGTCTTTTAACATGGCGGCTTATCCTATTTATGAATTGAACTCATAGTTCCTTTCTGATTATGCACTCTAATGCTCCCCATGGCTTTACGCTACTGTTAACGCAATAGCAAACGAGGAGTAGATCATGAAAATTATCCGTAGCGGTTCGCTACCTTCCGTTCATGGGCCAGAGGCCTGGTTTACCGGCAGCGTGCGCATTGACGCACCTTTCCAGGCGACTGAACCGGCAAAAGTCGGCGGCGCGACCGTCACCTTTGAACCCGGCGCACGTACCGCCTGGCATACGCATCCTCTTGGACAAACGCTGATCGTGACGCAGGGGCGCGGCTGGTTACAGGAGTGGGGGAAAGAGGCGGAACCGCTGAATCAGGGTGATATCGCCTGGATCCCACCCGGCGTGAAGCACTGGCACGGTGCAAGCGTGCAGACGGCCATGACCCATATCGCCATCGCAGAAGCTGTCGACGGGAGCCCGGTGGCATGGCTGGAGAAGGTCACCGACGAGCAGTATCCGAACGAGTAGCGGTAAGCTATAGCTGATTTCCGGCAATCCAAATGTAAATTAATTGTTTCTCAGAGGTGAAATCCGCCTTTAATAATGACGACATGTTAAGTCAAACGAGAACGCAACATGTCATGGCGAATCAGCATTCTGGATAAAAGCCCCGTCGCAGAACACGAAACAGCCGCCGATGCGCTGGCGCGAACCTTAGCACTGGCGCAACAGGCAGAAACGCTGGGTTATCACCGCTTCTGGATTGCCGAACACCACAATACCCCGCAGCTTGCCAGCCCCTCGCCGGAGCTGCTGATTGCCTGGATCCTCGGGCAAACAAAACGTATTCGCGTGGGCTCAGGCGGCGTCATGCTGCAACATTACAGCCCCTATAAAGTCGCCGAAAATTTTAACGTACTGGCCGCCATTGCGCCGGGCCGGGTTGATCTGGGCGTTGGCAAAGCGCCCGGCGGTCTGCCGCTTTCTACCCGCGCCTTGCAGTACGGCCTAAATCCGCAGGAAAAAGGCAGCTTTACTGAACAACTGACGCAGCTTGATCGCTGGATCCGCCCTGAAAATCAGTCAGCGGAGGAGGACGTTCGCGCCACGCCGCTGCCGCCGGTGCCTGCCCGGGGATTTCTGCTGGGCGCCAGTACCGAAAGCGCGCTACTGGCGGCCTCCCTCGACTGGCATTTTGTCTTTGCCGCCCATCTGAACGGTGATCCTGAGCTGCTGCGCGAGGTCGTCACAGCGTGGCGTCAACACAGCGTCCGGGAGGTGATTGTGGCCGTGCAGGTCATTGTTGCCCCAACCCAGGCTGAGGCCGATGCGCTGGCGCAGAAGGTTGAAGTGTGGGGCGTGGAGCTGGTAAACGGACAGCGCGTCACCGTGGCCAGCGAAGAACAGGCCTACGCCTTTGCGCGGCAGGCGGGGAGTGAACCGGTGCGCATCGCGCGTCGGGCGCAGTCTCTGCTGGCCGGAACGGCGGCGTCGGTGCTTGAACAGCTCAACGCGCTGCATCAGCAGTGGGGGATTGACGAATTTATCATCGACACGCCGGTCGCTGATGGCGCAACGCGCGTGCAGTCACTGCGACTGCTGGCCGAGGCGCGATTTAACAGGGAGGTAACCGTATGAGCTTTAGCGAACAACTGATTGCCTGGCGCCGTGAGCTGCACCAGAACCCTGAACTCTCCGGTCAGGAGGTCGAAACAACGGCGCGTCTGCGCGAGTGGCTGACGGCGGCCGGGATTGCACCGCTGCCTTACGATCTCCAGACCGGGCTGGTTGCGGAGATCGGCACGGGCAACGCACTGGTTGCGCTGCGCGCCGATATCGACGCGTTACCCATCGACGAGCGCAGTGGGGTGCCGTTTAGCTCCCGGCGTGCGGGGGTGATGCATGCCTGTGGCCATGACATCCACACCAGCGTGATCCTCGGCGCTGCGTTAAAGCTAAAGGAGCGGGAAGCCTCGCTCAACGGTCGCGTGCGGATCCTGTTCCAGCCTGCGGAAGAGAATTTCGGCGGAGCAAAAAGTATGGTGCGGGCCGGGGCGTTACGTGACGTACGCGCGATTTTCGGAATGCATAACGAGCCTTCACTGCCGGTCGGCGAGTTTGCTACGCGCGGCGGCCCATTCTATGCGAACGTCGATCGCTTCGTTATTCATGTTACCGGCAAAGGCGCGCATGCCGCACGTCCCCATGAAGGCAACGACGCCATCGTGCTGGCAAGCCAGCTGGTGACCGCGCTGCAAAGCGTAGCCAGCCGTAACGTTAACACGCTGGATTCGGTCGTTCTGAGCGTGACGCGCATCGCCGGGGGGAATACCTGGAACGTGCTGCCGGAAAGCGTTGAGCTGGAGGGCACGCTGCGCACGCACCGCACGGAAGTGCAGCAGAACGTGAAAGCGCGCGTCGGTGAAATCGCCGCCGGATTTGCCAGCGCCTTTAGCGCGCAGATCAACATCACCTGGTACGCCGGACCCACCGCGCTGGTGAACGATGAGCACTGGGCCGGGTTTGCCACCTCGGTTGCGCGCGAAGCGGGATATGAAACCCGGCATGCGGAACTGCACATGGGCGGGGAGGATTTCGCGGTCTATCTGCAAAACATACCCGGCGCGTTTGTCAGCATTGGCAGCAACAGTCCGTTTGGGTTACATCACCCGGCATTTAACCCGGACGAAGCATTAATCGAACCCGCTGCCCGCTATTTTGCTCAGCTCGCGGAAAAAGCCCTGCAACACGTTTAATTAATTTGAGGTGAATATGTCTGCACATCGTCAATTGCGGCTGGGGACCATTTTGCATGGTGCATCCGGAAATATGTCTGCCTGGCGCCACCCGGCGGCGGTCGCGGATGCCAGCATTAATTTTGATTTCGTCAAAGAAACGGCTTTAAAAGCAGAAGAGGGCAAGCTCGACTTTATATTTGTGGCCGACGGTCTTTATATTAACGAGAAATCCATTCCGCATTTTTTAAACCGCTTTGAGCCGCTGACGGTGTTGTCCGCGCTGGCGAGTATCACCTCGCGCCTGGGGCTGGTCGGCACGTTATCCACCTCGTACAGCGAGCCTTTCACCGCTGCACGCCAGTTCGCCAGCCTCGATCACCTGAGCAACGGACGCGCAGGCTGGAACGTGGTGACGTCGCCGCTGGAAGGGTCAGCGAAGAACTTCTCCCGCGAAAAACACCCGGAGCATGCGCTGCGCTACCGCATTGCCGATGAGTATCTCGACGTGGTGAAAGGGCTGTGGGACTCCTGGGAAGGGGATGCCTTTATCCGGAATAAAGAGAGCGGACAGTTCTTTGATGCGTCGAAACTGCATACTCTGGATCACCACGGTGATTTCTTCCGGGTTTCTGGCCCGCTGAATATTGGCCGCACCCCGCAGGGACGTCCGATTGTCTTTCAGGCTGGTGCGTCCGACGACGGTAAAAAGCTGGCGGCAAAACATGCTGACGCGATTTTTACCCACCATGACACGCTGGAAGAAGCCCAGGCTTTTTACCGCGATGTTAAACAGCAGCTGGAAAGTCACGGCCGCCGCGCAGGGGATTTACATATATTCCAGGGCGTCAGCGTGATTGTTGGAAACGACGCCGATGACGTAGAAAACCAGTATCAAACCACGGCGGCACTGGTCTCCATTAATGATGCGCTGAATTACCTCGGACGTTATTTCGAGCATCACGACTTCAGCCAGTATTCCCTCGACGCGCCGTTCCCGGACATTGGCGATTTGGGCAAAAACAGCTTCCGCAGCACCACCGATGAAATCAAGCGTAACGCCCGTGAGCGCAACTTAACTCTGCGTCAGATCGCGCTGGAAGCCGCATCGCCGCGCCCGCGTTTTTCCGGCACACCGGAGCAGGTGGCCGATGGTTTACAGGCCTGGTTCGAGGAGAAGGCGGCGGATGGCTTCATCATTCAGGGCGGTACGCCGGACACCTTCCCGCGCTTTGTCGACCAGGTGGTCCCCCTTTTACAGGCGCGCGGCCTGTTCCGCACCGACTATCCCGGCACCACGCTGCGCGAAAGTCTGGGCTTAGACGAGCCCAAAAATCAGTTCACACAACAATAAAAGAGAAAAACGCTATGCAGAAATCATCGCTTATTCTGGCGCTTGCGCTGGCCTTTACCCCTGTCGTCTGGGCAGAGAACGTCAATATTAACGGCACCGGCGTGAGCATTGAGGCCAATAAAACGCCGATCAATACCGCCAAAAACAGCGATGCGATCGCGCAACTGCCGAAAGACTATCGCTTTGCCGTGCCGGGGAAATTTACCGTGGCGGTGGCGGGACTGAATCAACCGCCGCTGACGGTCTTTTCCGACGACAACAAGACCCTGCTGGGAAGTGAGGTCGACATTGCGCGTCTGGTGGCGGACAGCCTTGGGCTGGAGCTGAACGTGGTTCCCACCTCCTGGGAGGACTGGCCGCTGGGGGTGGCCTCCGGGAAATACGATGCGGCTATCAGCAACATCACCGTCACCAAAGCGCGCAAAGAGAAGTTCGACTTCGCCACCTATCGCAAGGATTCACTTGGCTTCTACGTGAAATCCACCAGTCCCATCAACTCGCTTGTGAAGGCAGAGGATATCGCCGGGCTGCGCATCATCGTGGGTTCCGGCACCAACCAGGAAGCCATTCTGCTGGCATGGAACGAAGAGAACCTCAAAAAAGGGCTTAAACCCTTTACGCCGATCTACACCAAAGACGACGCGGCCCAAACGCTGGCGCTTCAGTCCGGACGCGCGGACGCCTACTTTGGCCCGAACGTGATCGGCGCCTGGAAAGCGGCGCTCAACGGTAAAACCAAACTTGTCGGCAGCGTCGACGGCGGCTGGCCGAAGGCGGCGCATATCGCGGTGACGCTGAAAAAAGGCAGCGGCCTGGTCGAACCGGTTCAAACCGCGCTGAACGGCGCGATCAAGAACGGAGATTACGAAAAGGTGCTGAACCGCTGGGGGGAAGGCGTGGAGCGTATCTCCAGTTCCGAAGTTAACCCGGCGGGTCTGGGCGATTAAGGAGGCGCTATGCAGGAACAATTTCGTGACGTTTCGCCGGAAGATGCCGATCTTCAGCCCATTATCGCGGGGCTTTTCGGTGAGTACGCCGCTCGTTACGGCGACTACTTTTCAAAGGATGCGGAAGTCGAGCTGACAGAGTGGTACCTGGCGCCGCAGGGGCTGTTTATCGTCCTGGAGCGCGATGGCGAGATCATCGCCACCGGGGCGTACAAGCCCTTCGACGAACATACCGCAGAGATCAAACGTATCTGGACGAATAAAACGCTGCGCCAGCAGGGACTGGCCGCGCGCGTGGTACAGGAGCTGGAGCGCCGGGCGGTGCTGGCGGGTTACAGCCACATCTACCTGACTACGGGGTTTCGTCAGCCGGAGGCGGTGCGGCTCTATCTCAGTCAGGGGTATCAGCCGCAGTTCGATCTCAACCGCGACCCGGAAGAGTATAGCCAGCCGCCGTTCGACGGTCGGCTGCGTTTCACCAAGACGCTGATCCGCGAAGCGCTCAGCAAAACCGCATAAGGAGCGACGATGAGCAACGTTGAAACCATAAAAGTGGTCCCGGCACGTTATCCGCTGCGCGCTGCTGGCGCCGTGGTGGCGCTGTTTGTGCTGGCTGTCGTGATCCAGTCCGTGGCCTTTAATCCGCGCTGGGAGTGGGCGGTATTTGCCCGCTGGTTCTTTGACCCGGTGATCCTTGAAGGCGTCGGACAGACGCTGCTGCTGACGTTGATAAGCACCGTACTGAGCGTGGTGATTGGCGGCATGCTGGCGCTGGCGCGGCTCTCGTCATCATGGCTGTTGAGCAGCCTGGCGTGGGGTTACATCTGGCTGTTCCGATCGCTGCCGCTGATCGTGGTACTGATTATCCTCTATAACTTCTCCTATCTCTACGACACGCTCTCTCTCGGCGTGCCTTTTACCGGCATTACCTGGGGCAGCTTTGAAACCATCAACGTTCTCGGGCAGTTTTCTACCGCCATCGTGGGGCTGACGCTGGTGCAGAGCGCCTATACTGCGGAGATCATTCGCGGGGGCTTCCTTGGGGTCGACCACGGTCAGTATGAGGCGGCCGCTGCGCTGGGTCTGCCGGCGTGGCGTCGCACCGTGCGCATAATTCTCCCCCAGGCGCTGCGCACCATCCTGCCGTCCGGGTTTAACGAAATCATCAGCCTCGCCAAAGGGACGGCGATGGTTTACGTGCTGGCGATGCCGGAACTGTTCTACACGATCCAGATGATCTACAACCGCACCCAGGAGGTGATCCCGCTGTTGATGGTGGGGGCCGTCTGGTATCTGGTGATCACCACCGTACTGTCTGCCATCCAGCATGTTATTGAGCGTGGACTCGCCCGCAGCGAGCGCCGCTCCGCCGTAAACCAGAGCCGGGCGACCAGCCGCGCGCGTTCCGTCACCACTTCGTCAGCACAGGAGCCCGTTCATGCAAGCCTCTCCTGAAGGACACATTTCCATAACCGGCGTCAGTAAGTTTTTTGGCCGACATAAAGCGCTCGATAACGTCACGCTTGAGATCCCACCGGGCTCCGTGACGGTGATCCTCGGACCCTCTGGATCGGGAAAATCGACGCTGCTGCGCACTATTAACCATCTGGAGCGCGTAGACGAAGGCTTTATCCAGATTGACGGGGATTACATCGGCTATCGCCGTCAGGGTGACAAACTCTACGAGCTCAAAGAGAAAGAGATCCTCAAACAGCGCGTCAACGTTGGGTACGTGTTTCAGAACTTCAATCTTTTTCCGCATCTTACGGTGCTGGAAAACCTGGTTGAAGCACCCATCGCGCATAAAAAGTTCAGTAAAAAAGAGGCTATTGAAAACGCCTACAGCCTTCTGGATGTGGTAGGTCTGCGCGATAAAGCCGATGCCTGGTCGCGTCACCTCTCCGGCGGCCAACAGCAGCGCATTGCCATTGCCCGCGCGCTGGCGCTGCGCCCGCGCGTGATGCTGTTTGATGAACCAACCTCGGCGCTGGATCCGGAACTGGTTGGCGAAGTGCTGGACGTGATTAAAAAGCTCGCCCGCTCCGGCACTACGCTGGTGGTGGTCACCCATGAGATCGGCTTTGCACGGGAAGTGGCGGACCAGGTGGTATTTATGGTCGACGGTAAAATTGTGGAGCAGGGCAGCAGCGACGACGTGTTAAACCGACCGTCGCATCCGCGAACGCGCCAGTTCCTCTCAAAAGTGCTGTAAGGAGCGCAGATGAAATATGGACTCCTGGCGGGGCTGGTCTTCACGACAGCGAGCCACGCCAGCATTGATTTAAAGGCCAACGAACAGCCGCTGCCAGTGACGGTTGATCAACAGGCAGTGGCGAAAATCCCTGCGAACTATAAATTTGTTGAGCCGGGTACCCTCACGGTGGCGATTTCAGCCCTGAATTCTCCGCCGCTGGCGCTGCTGGCCAGTGATAACCGCACCCGTATTGGCAGCGACCCGGATATCGCCCGGTTACTGGCGGGCAGTCTGGGGCTGAAGCTGAAGCTGGTGCCAACGGCGTGGGAAGACTGGCCGCTGGGGATCACTTCCGGGCGCTATGACGTGGCGTTGGTGAATATCGCCGTCACCGAGCAACGTAAGGAGAAGTTCGATTTTGCAACCTATCGCGTCGATTCCCTGGCCTTCTCGGTGAAATCCACCAGCAACGTACAGTCGATCACCAGTGCGAAAGATCTGGCCGGTAAAAAGGTGATTGTCGGGTCAGGCACCAATCAGGAACGTATTCTGCTGGGCTGGAACGAAGAGAATAAAAAGGCCGGACGCGAGCCTGCGTTGCCGGTTTATCTGACCGACGACGCCTCAGGCAATCTCTATATTCAGTCCGGCAGGGCGGATGTCTTCTTTGGACCGCAGTCCGTTTCGGCCTACAAAGCCGCGTTAACCGGCAAAACCCGCGTCGTGGGATTAGGCCCGAAGAAAGCCTATGTCGCCACCACAACCAAAAAAGGCAATGGGCTGGTGTATGCGTTGCAGGCTGCGCTGGACGGTGCGATTAAGCGCGGGGATTATCAAAAGGTGCTGGCGCGCTGGGGGGAAGCGGGCGAAGCGGTGACGTCTTCAGACGTTAATCCACCCGGGATAACCTACTAATGGTGCTCTATACCCTAAATAATTCGAGTTGCAGGAAGGCGGCAAGGGAACGAATCCCCGGGAGCGTACATAAGTACGTGACTGGGGTGAGTGAATGCAGCCAACGCACCTGCAACTTGAAGTATGACGGGTATACACTTAGGGTTTTCATCCCTGAGGAGGCAACATGATCAAACTCTATGGCGTACCCGGCTGGGGATCGGCAATCAGTGAGGTGATGCTGACTCTGGCAGACATCCCGTATCAGTTCGTCAACGTGGATGGGTTTGACCAGCCCGGCCCGCAGCGCGAATTGCTGTTGAAACTGAACCCGCTGTGCCAGGTGCCGACGCTGGAGCTGGAAAATGGGGCGATCGTGACGGAAACCGCGGCGATCGCCCTGATGGTGCTCGACAGACGACCCGACCTCGCGCCGCCCGTTGGGCAGGCCGAGCGCCAGCAGTTTCAGCGCCTGCTCATCTGGTTTGTGGCGAACGTCTATCCCACCTTTACGTATGCAGATTACCCGGAACGCTGGGTGCCTGATGCCCCGGAACAGCTGAAGAAAAACTGTATTGAGTACCGGAAATCCCTCTATCTGTGGTTTGACAGCCAGCTCAGCGCCTCGCCTTATGCCTTTGGCCAACAGCTTACGCTGCTTGACGTCTATATTGCCGTCGTGCGTACCTGGGGGCCAGGTCATGAGTGGTTTACCACCAACGCACCTAATATCACCGCCATCGCGGATGCCGTCTGCGCGTTGCCAGAACTGCACAAGGTGCTAAAAGCTAACGACATAATCTGATAACGTGGAACGCTAACCTATAAAAGGAGCCCTGCCCATGCCTCACGTTGATATCAAATGTTTTCCACGCGATCTGACTGACGAACAAAAAACGGCCCTGGCGGCGGATATCGCCGAAACAATAGTCCGTCATCTGAACAGCAAAGATCGCTCAATCTCCGTGGCGCTTCACGAAGTACAGGAAGCTGACTGGAAGGCGCAGGTCTGGGATACCGAGATTGGACCTAAACTGGATGAACTGATTAAGAAGCCCGGCTATTCGATGTAACTCGCCTGCCGGGTGGTGCAGTATCACCCGGCGATCCCCGCCTTTCATTCCTTTCGCAAAAATCGATAATAAACAGCACAACGTTTCCGCTACAATTCACTCCTCCAAACAATATTCGTTAAATCAGCAGGTAAGCACTACAACTGCACCAGATTAAGTACAGATAGTAAAAGGATAATTTTTTCATGACAAAATTACCTCGGTTTTCACTCGCCTTTATGCATCCTCGTTACTGGCTCAGTTGGGCAGGCATTGCTGCGCTCTGGGGCACGGTTCAGCTTCCGTATCCGCTTCTGTTAAAAGCAGGGCACGGACTCGGGCGTCTGGCCATGCGTCTGCTTCCACGCCGCGTGGAAATCGCCAGACGAAATCTTGAGCTTTGCTTTCCGGAGATGAAAGAGGGTGAGCGCGAGCGTTTGCTTGAGCGTAATTTTGAATCGGTTGGAATGGGCGTCATCGAAACGGGCATCGCGTGGTTCTGGCCTGACTGGCGCGTGCGCAAACACTTCAGCGTGACCGGCTACGAACATATGGAACAGGCAAGGGCGCAAGGAAGGGGCGTGGTGCTCATTGGCATGCATTTTCTCACGCTGGAATTAGGCGCACGCATCTTTGGCATGCTCAACGCGGGTATTGGCGTCTATCGTCCCAACAACAATGCGTTGCTCGACTGGCTACAGACGCGCGGTCGTCTGCGTTCCAATAAAACCATGCTCGACCGTTACGATTTGAAGGGCATGATCCGCGCGCTTAAGCAAAATGAGATCCTTTGGTATGCCCCGGATCACGACTATGGAAAAACGAATAGCGTGTTTGTGCCGTTTTTTGCCGTCCCGGACGCCGCGACAACTGCCGGGAGCTATATGCTGGTGAAAAGTGCCAGACCGGCCGTGATCCCGTTTGTACCACGCAGAAAAGCAGACGGCACAGGGTATGAGCTGATTATCCTGGACGATATTAGCGATACCTTGCAGGGAGGCGATAAAGTGGCCGTGGCTACGCAGATGAACAGGGCAATTGAGCGTGCGGTGATGATGGCACCCGAGCAATATATGTGGCTGCATCGTCGCTTCAAAACGCGTCCTGAAGGGCAACCGGACCGGTATGCGCGAAAAAAACAGGTCCAGTCCTCAGTCAGAACTTTCTCTGCCAGCGATATGTCGGATCGGTCGAGTATCCAGCAGTAGCACAGGGGGCGGATGCCGTTGCGCTCCGCCCTTTATAAAATCTGCGCCGCTGGATAGAATTACCGCATCCACCTTGTCGGGATGCAAAATATGACCGGAAGAGTCGACTATCACCTTGAAAAATATCTCCTCACCGAAGTCGCCGAGCCAGAACGTCTGACCCGCCAGTGGGCAGAAGTGATGCGCGAGTGTCGCGAGCAAAAATCCGGTGCGGAAGAGCGTTTGCGTCTCGCGCTGCTGAATGTGGATTATGTGACCAGCTTTGAGCTTCCCTTCCGGTTACTCCTCACCCGCGCCCCGCAGTTGATTGATGGGATCAGAAATGAGTTCCAGCTCAGTCAAAAAAATGTCCTGTTCAATGGCAAGCGGTTTGGCTGCGTTTACAGCCTTAAACAGGACCTGGAAGGCGTTCCTGACGAATTTACCTATCACCTGAAAACGCGAATCCAGCGAAGCGACAGCACTGGCGGAAGTGAAGTACCTTACCGGCAAATTGCACAGCAGGTGAAAGCGCCCAGGGAACGACTCAAACTGGCACTCGAAAATGGACTATCTGTAACGGCGCTCGACGGGCTTTTCTGGTTTGGCATTCAGCGCATCGCGGCCGATGTGCAGAGGCTAAGAAAAACGGGCACGAGGATTGTGACGTCAGAGACTGAGGTGTTTGATACGCTAACGATGACAACCCGGCGGATCCCTGTCTACAGCCTGACGCAGCCGGAATGAGCCTCGGTCGCTGAATCGTCGAACGTCTCAGAGAAAACAAAAAAAGACGGTAAGCTCTTTCTCAGATATACCGTGCTTCAGCAAAGCTTTCATTGACATTATGCCCCTTAGAAAGAGGGGCGTTTCACGCGATGGCATTGCTACTCAGCAAATGCCCGCAATGCCT
The DNA here is from genome assembly GCF_048284255.1 of Enterobacter cloacae complex sp.6700776. Taxonomy (NCBI): domain Bacteria; kingdom Pseudomonadati; phylum Pseudomonadota; class Gammaproteobacteria; order Enterobacterales; family Enterobacteriaceae; genus Enterobacter; species Enterobacter cloacae complex sp.6700776. The sequence goes on from NZ_JBLVYK010000001.1 coordinate 530,274, forward strand.
CGCCATCAAGACGATAGCGTACCCATTCGGACTGCGGTACCGCGCCGATGCTCAGATAAAAATCAATTGCAGACTGGTTCCAGTCAAGCACGCTCCATTCCAGCCGGCCGCAGTGACGTTCCACTGCGCATTGCGCGATATTTTTAAGCAGTGCTTTTCCCGCACCCTTGCTGCGGTATTCCGGGGAGACATACAAATCTTCCATATAGATGCCGTTGCGACCAAGCCAGGTGGAATAGCTGGTGAAAAAAACGGCATACCCCACAGCATGGCCTGCATATTCGGCAACCAGCGCTTCGGTTTTACTGTCTGCACCAAACAGCGTTTTACGGATTTCGTCCGGCGTGGTGACCACTTCTTCTGGCGCTTTTTCATAGACTGCGAGTTCGTAAATCATATCGTATATTGCCGCTGCATCTTCAGGTCGCGCCTGACGAATCGTAATGCTCATTCCTTTCCCTTTATCTTTGTTTGTAGTTGATGGGGATAAGCATAAAGGCTAATGTCAGAAGAATTAAGTGCAATGAAATCAATAAATGATGAATATTATGCATCCAGCCTTAAGGCGCCTTGATTTAAACCTTCTGCCGGTTTTTGACGCGATTTATCGCCACAGTTCCATTCGACTTGCGGCAGATGAGCTGGCGATGAGCACCTCGGCGCTCAGCCATGCCCTGTCACGGCTGCGTGTTTCGCTCAACGACCCGCTGTTCTACCGGGAAGGACATCGAATGTGTCCCAGCGTCTATGCCACCCAGCTTGCGCCAGTTATTGCATCGGCCCTGAAATATCTCGACCAGGAGCTGTCGCCGCAGCCGGAATTTGATCCTGCTATCAGTACAGCGTGTTTGCAGATCGCGATAACGGACTTTACCGCGTTCTGCATATTCCCTGCGCTCATGAATACGCTTCAACATGCGGCGCCTGGCTTGCGTCTGGAATTACGATATTTGCCGCACAGCCCGGCGTTGACGGAATTACTGGCAGGAGAGGTGGATCTGGCCCTGGGATTCAGCACCATTGAGGATCGCCGGTACCCGGAGCTGGAAGAGATCAGCTGGTTCGAAGATGAATATGTGGTGATTAGCAATGCGAGCCGGAGCGCGCTCACGCTGGAGGATTATCTCGCCGCCCGGCATCTTGTGGTTACGCCGTGGAATGAGAAGCAGGGGGTGCTGGATTTGCAGCTGGAACGCATGGGTTATACCCGACACATTGCGATCAAAACCCCGTCTATGCTCAGCGCCCCGTTTGTTATTGCAGAAAGCGATCTGCTGATGGCGTTACCTCGATTCGCCGCTGAAAAGCTGCTGCCAGCTACCCGTATTAAAATTTTTGATTTACCGTTCCATATCAGTCCGTTTGAAGTAAAAATTTATTCGCACAAGCGCAGCGGGAAACGAGGCGTTACGAACTGGCTCAAAGCTACGCTGCGCGCGCTGGCCGAAAGGCAACAGTCAGTGCGCTTATGATTTCGACTGTAACAGGATCGCCATCAGCCCCGGAAAGCGGGCGTCCAGATCTTCTCTTCTCAGTGAAATCATATTCTCGCGCCCCTGCGGGCGCTGCCAGATCACGCCGCTGTCGCGCAGTACACGCCAGTGGTGAGTCATGGTTGATTTCACCACCTCGTCCGGGCGCAGCGCGTTGCAGCTCAGCTCACTGCCGTCGGCCAGCCGTCGAATAATCGCCAGCCGCAGCGGATTGCCGAGGGCGAACAGCACATTTTCCAGCAGTATTTGTTCTGGTTCCGGGTGGTTTGGGATCATCGTTTTCCTGCGTCTCGCGTGAGATTGAGCTATATCAACAATAGGTCAACCGTTAAAAAATAGTTCGATAATACTCGTACAATAGGACTATTATAACAAACGAACAAACACGCGACTATCCTGGTCGTCACAAACCCGTCATGAAGACGTAAGGAAATATCATGCCCCGACCCATTCCACTCGAACGTTATCGCAACATCGGTATCTCCGCGCATATCGATGCGGGCAAAACAACCACCACTGAGCGCATCCTGTTTTACACCGGGATGAGCCACAAGCTGGGTGAAGTACACGATGGCGCGGCAACCACCGACTGGATGGCGCAGGAGCAGGAGCGCGGGATCACCATTACGTCGGCGGCGGTGAGCTGTTTTTGGCCCGGCATGGACAGAGGCTTTGAACCGCACCGCATCAATATTATCGACACCCCCGGGCATGTGGATTTCACCATTGAGGTGGAACGTTCCATGCGTGTGCTCGACGGCGCGGTGATGGTTTATGACTCCGTCGGCGGCGTGCAGCCGCAGTCGGAAACCGTCTGGCGTCAGGCGAATAAATATCACGTCCCGCGTCTGGCATTCGTCAACAAAATGGACCGCCCGGGTGCGGATTTCTTCCGCGTGGTGCGGATGATGCAGGAGCGGCTGAAAGCTAATCCGGTCCCGATTGTGATCCCCGTGGGCGCAGAGGAACACTTCACCGGCGTGGTTGATCTCATCAAGATGCGCACCATTCTTTGGGATGATGCGACCCAGGGCATGGCGTTCACCTACGCGCCGGTGCCCGACGATCTGCTGAGCACCGCGCAGACGTGGCGAGAAAAAATGGTCTCGTCTGCGGCAGAAGCCAGCGATGAGCTTATGGATAAGTACCTTGAGACGGGCGAACTGGATGAAGCTGAAATCATCAAAGGGCTACGGATCCGGACGATCTCCGGTGAAATACAGCCCATGCTGTGCGGCAGCGCTTTCAAGAACAAGGGTGTGCAGCGCATGCTCGACGCGGTGATTGAATTGATGCCGTCTCCACTGGACGTGCCCGCTATTGATGGGGTAGACGAAGATGGACAGCACGCCGAGCGCCACCCAAGCGATGATGAACCATTCTCTGCGCTGGCCTTCAAGCTGATGAGCGATCCGTACGTCGGACAGTTGACCTTTATTCGCGTCTATTCCGGCATACTGCGCAAAGGCGACGCGGTGTATAACCCGGTGAAGGGCAAAAAAGAGCGAATCGGGCGCATCGTGCTGATGCATGCCAACGACCGCCATGAGGTGGACGAGTTGCGCACAGGGGATATCGCAGCCTGTGTCGGGCTGAAAGACGTCACCACCGGTGACACGCTGACCGACCCGAATGCGGTGATCACCCTTGAACGGATGGAGTTCCCGGACCCGGTTATTTCGCTGGCGATTGAGCCGAAAACCAAGGCCGATCAGGAGAAAATGGGGATTGCCCTACAGCGCCTGGCGGCGGAGGATCCGTCTTTCCGTCTGCACACGGACGAAGAGTCCGGTCAGACCATTATCTCCGGGATGGGCGAACTGCATCTCGAAATCATCGTTGACCGCATGAAGCGTGAGTTTGGCGTTGAGGCAAACATTGGTCGTCCGCAGGTCACCTACCGTGAAACCCTGCGTAAAGCGGTGAAGGATATTGAAGGTAAATTTGTCCGACAGTCCGGCGGGAAAGGGCAGTACGGTCATGTGGTCCTGAGTCTGGAGCCGTTAGCAGCCGGAAGTGGTTTTGTGTTTGAAGATGCCACCAAAGGCGGGGTAGTGCCGCGGGAGTACATCCCGTCGGTGGAAAAAGGCTTGCGAGAAGCCATGAATACGGGTGTGCTGGCGGGCTATCCGGTTGTCGATGTGAAAGCGACCCTGACGTTTGGTTCCTACCATGACGTTGACTCCTCGGAGATGGCCTTCCGCATGGCGGCGATCCTCGGCTTCAAAGAGGGCGCGCGGCGGGCGGATCCGGTTATTCTTGAGCCGGTGATGCACGTTGAGGTGGAAACGCCGGAAGAGTATGCCGGGAACATTATGGGCGATCTCTCCTCCCGTCGCGGCATGGTGCAGGGGATGGCAGAGCAGTACGGCAGCCAGATTATTCGCGCTGACGTCCCGCTGGCTGAAATGTTTGGCTACGCCACCACGCTGCGCTCGATGTCCCAGGGGCGCGCGACGTATACGATGGAGTTCCATCATTTTGCGGAAGCTCCGCGGAATGTGGCGGATGAGATTATTGCGAAGCGCGTGAAGAGTTAATTAATTGCACATGGTAGTCATTTGGCTACCATGTGCCTTTATTATTACGACAGGGAGTTTATGCCTGTTACTTAATTAGCGTCGCCGAGCGCACTTTCCATTTTCCTTGCTCTTCAACGAGACAATCTGCAATAACATGATCTTGCTTCTTACCAAATGCGACATAGACGTTTGTGCAAACGGCGTCACAATCAGAATGTAAGACGGTTATCTGATTCCAGTCATCATCCCAGTCCTGCGCTTTGATAAACATATCCGCATCGGGCATATCTTTGTCGTTACTGTCGCCAGAGTACATTTCTTTAATTGCTGCAATGGTCCTTGAGGCTACGTACTCGTTCATAATGTCTGGATTGAGTACGGGCGGTTTGTTCTGATCTAACTGCGCTATATACCATTGATTGAATTTAAGCGCCGCCTGACCCGGTGCATAAATGTTTTCTGCGGCCGCGAGCGGAGAAAGGGCGAAAATTAAAAAGTAGAGTGGTTTCATTAATCATGCCTGAACAGTTCGTAATGAGGTTGTATGTTGCGGTAAGCCTGCATTGACTAATGTGCGCCCCATATCTTTTGCCAGACGCGTGTTGGGGATTTTTAATCGACCACCCGCTCTGATCGCTTCTGTTACGTAACGAGCACAATAACCCGTGCTGCTGGGTTGCGCGTGTGATTTCGCATATGATATTGCGCCATCTTTGTTCCATGACATGGATATTTCCTTTACGAAAGATTGTTTATGCAACAGCTTCTGAAATATCCTCCGTTTAACATCGTTATGATAAACATAAAATGCCATAGAAATTTTATATAATTCAGATGGGTATAATTAAAAAATCAATCCAGCGCCTTCACCATCTTCCCACTCGTCACAAACGTCCCGGCCCCCAGATGATGCAGCGTATTCAGCTTATCCCCGTCAAACTGCCAGCGTCCGGAGACAAATGCGCGTTCATCTGCCGCGGCGGAAACCACTTCGCCAAACAGGGTGTCATATTTCTCGGCCGCAGAAGTGACAGGTAATAACCGACACTCCATCCACGCCAGACATTTCTCTTCTATAACCGGCAGACCAAGCTCAGGGCCATGAATAACCGGGATCCCGTAGCAGTTAAATTTATCCTCGTCGCGCCCGCTGACGCTGCCGACCGCCCAGGTCCAGTTGGCTGCCGCCACGCCGGGGATCACAATGCCGAATTTCCCGCTGCGTTCGATCAACTCCCGTGACCACGCGCTTTTGTCTACCACGATCGCGATACGCGGGGGTTCAAATTCCACCGGCATAGACCATGCGGCGGCCATGACGTTGCGACGATCGATGGTCTCATCCCGGCTGGTGATGAGCACGGTTGGACCGTGATTCAGAAGACGGCTGGCATGACGTAATTCAACAGGACGAAAGTGGCTCATAGGATCTCCTCATGTACACGATGAGTATGCCGAAAAAGCACTTTTGCGCATATGCATAAGGGAAAATAGTTTATAAACAGGGGATATCACATCATGGAGCAAATCATGTCCCCATTTCTGAGTGCTTATTTTGCCCGCACGGGCTGGCAGCAGCCCGTACAGGTTAATATCGATACCCTGCGGGGGCTCCATTTACACCATAACTGCGCGATCCCTTATGAAAATATTGACGTCGTTTTGCCGCGGGAAATCCATTTGGACGACGGGTGTCTGGTGGATAAACTGGTCACCGCGCGTCGGGGGGGATATTGCTTCGAGCAAAATGGCCTGTTTGAGCGGGTGTTGCGCGAAGTTGGGTTTACGGTACGCAGCGTGCTGGGGCGGGTTGTGCTGGCGAATCCGTCGCAGATGCCGCCGCGCACGCACCGGTTGCTGCTGGTTGAGCTGAACGGCGAGCGCTGGATCGCCGATGTGGGATTTGGCGGACAAACGCTGACGGCGCCGATTCGTTTGATCGCCAACGAGGAGCAGAAAACCCCGCACGGGAGTTATCGTTTGCTGAGCGAGGGTAACGACTGGGTACTGCAATTCCGCCATCACGAGCACTGGCAGTCAATGTACCAATTTGACCTGGGGACGCAGTACTTCAACGATTACGTGATGGGTAACTTCTGGTCGGCGCACTGGCCTCAGTCCCATTTTCGTCATCACCTGCTGATGTGTCGCCATCTGCCGGACGGGGGCAAGCTGACGCTGACCAACTTTAATTTTACCCACTGGCAGAACGGTCATGTGGAGGAGCAGATCCATTTGCCGGATGCGGAGGCGCTATATAAGCTGATGCAGGAGCGGTTTGGCCTGGGCGTTGATGACCCGAAGCACGGCTTTACACTGGCAGAGCTGACGGCAGTAATGGCAGGGTTTGATACGCATCCGCAGGCAGGGAAATAGCCCGGTGGCGACTACGCCTTACCGGGCCTACGGGCGTGTGAACGTAGGTCGGGTAAGGCGTAGCCGCCACCCGACAAATCAACGGCGCGATCTCACCACCTGATACCGACGCGTGAAGTACTCAAACGGCGCGCTCCACACGTGCACCAGGCGGGTGAACGGGAAGATGAGGAAGATTGTCATCCCCAGCACCAGATGCACGCGGAAGATCGGCGCGACGCCGCTCAGCATTTCCGACGAGCCGCCCTTAAACGTGACGATCCCCTGCGCCCAGCCGACCAGCTTCATCATCTCGCTTCCGTCAGGGTACTGAGCGGAGAAAGGAATGGTCGACAGCCCAAGGATGCACTGAAGCAGCAGGATACTCATGATGATAATATCCGGCGTGGTGGACGTGGCGCGCACCCGCTGGTTGAACAGGCGACGGATCAAAAGCATCGACCCACCGATCAGCGTCAGCACCCCGCAAATACCTCCCGCAATCATGGCTAACTGCTGTTTAACCGCGACGGGTAAAAACCAGGCGTACATCCAGTGCGGGGTTAACATGCCGAACAGGTGCCCGAAGAAGATCCCCAGAATCCCAATATGAAACAGGTTCGAAGCCCAGTTCATCCCGCGCTTGCTGAGCATCTGGCTTGATGACGCCCGCCAGGTGTACTGCCCATAGTCGTAGCGCAACCAACTGCCGAGGAAGAAGACGGTGGCGCAGATGTACGGATAAATGTCATAGAAAAACACGTTCAGGTAATGAGTCATTTTGGGCCTCCGGCGCTGACGTCCACGTACTGCGGCGCGACGTCCTGGCTAAAGCGTCGTTGATATTGCTGCATCGGCGAACTGTCGCACGATGTGGCGTTGTCTTCGATAAACTTGACCTGTTCCTCTTCCCACACGGCGTCCAGCGCCTGACGGGTATCATCACGTTTTTCACCGGATACCTGTTTCGCCACGCTGTCGCTGGAAAGCCGTGTTTCCGCCAGCGACAGCAGGGCGTCAAACAGCTGGTAATGCGCTACCTCGCGCTGTTTCAGGCGGCCTCCAATCAGCGCCAGTATAGGCGCGACGTTTTGCAGCCCTTCACGCGCCTCGTCGTCGCTGACGATACTGAGATATTCCAGATAGAGCGGCAGATAGTCCGGCAGCTCGCGGCAATCCAGCTCCAGCCCGGCTTTCTCATACTGGCTCATCAGGTCGACCATCGCCTGACCGCGATCGCGGGACTCGGCGTGAACGTGCTCGAACAGCAGTAGTGAAGTCGCGCGCCCCCGCTCGAAAACTTCACACCATTCGGCCTGCTTATCCAGCAGCGGGGCGCTCAGGTGCTGCTGCGCAAACGGCAGTAGCATGGGCGCATCCTGTTCCACCAGGGAAAGCGCTTCTTCACGGTTATCCCAAAGCAGCTCATCGGGATACTCAATCAGTAGCGCGATGATTTTAAGGATCTGCATTATTCTCCCTCCCCGTGATCGCGCACCTCGGTAATGTTGATCGCGTCGATGCGGCTGCTGTTGAAGAGGTTGAACCTGGTGTCGGAGCCGTGACAGCCGTCACCGAAGGTGAAGCCGCAGCCGTTTTTCTCAGGGAAGGCGTCGCGCGCCATTTCGCGGTGGCTGGTCGGGATCACGAAGCGGTCTTCGTAGTTAGCGATGGCCAGATAGCGGTACATCTCCTCAACCTGCGCTTCGGTCAGGCCCACTTCCTCAATGGCGCGGGTATCGGTCACGCCTTCCACCGTCTGGGAGCGTTTGTAGTGGCGCATCGCCATCATGCGCTTCAGAGCGCGCAGCACCGGGCCGGTATCGCCCGCGCTGAGCATATTTGCCAGGTATTGCACCGGGATGCGCAGGCTTTCGACCGCAGGCAGTACACCGTCGCTCTGCGGCAGACCACCCGCGTCCGCGTAGGACTGAATCGGTGACAGCGGCGGCACATACCAGACCATCGGCAGGGTGCGGTATTCCGGATGCAGCGGCAGGGCGAGCTTCCAGTCCATCGCCATTTTGTAAACCGGGGAACGCTGCGCTGCGTCGATGACGTTCTGCGGGATGCCCTGCTTCAGGGCTTCTTCAATCACCGCCGGATCGTTCGGGTTAAGGAACACGTCGCACTGGCGCTCATACAGATCGGTTTCATGCTCGGTGCTGGCCGCCTCTTCAATACGGTCCGCGTCATACAACAGCACGCCAAGGTAGCGGATGCGTCCAACGCAGGTTTCTGAGCAGACGGTCGGCTGGCCGGACTCGATGCGCGGATAGCAGAAGATGCACTTCTCTGACTTGCCGCTTTTCCAGTTGAAGTAGATTTTCTTGTACGGACAGCCGCTGATGCACAGTCGCCAGCCGCGGCATTTGTCCTGGTCGATCAGCACAATGCCGTCCTCTTCGCGTTTGTAAATCGCACCGCTCGGGCAGGTGGCAACGCAACTCGGGTTGAGGCAATGCTCGCACAGGCGCGGCAGGTACATCATGAAGGTATTTTCGAACTGACCGTACATCTCTTTCTGGATCTTCTGAAAGTTTCGATCGCGGGCGCGTTTTTCGAACTCGCCGCCCAGCAGCTCCTCCCAGTTTGGTCCCCAGACGATCTTATCCATCCGCTTACCGTCAATCAGCGAGCGGGGGCGGGCGGTAGGGAGGTGATCCCCCTCCGGGGCGCGGTGAAGATCCTGGTAATCGAAGGTGAAAGGTTCATAGTAATCGTCAATCTGCGGCAACACGGGGTTGGCGAAAATTTTCGACAGGACGCCCATTTTTCCGCCGAGGCGCGGGGTCAGCTTGCCGTGAATACTGCGGATCCATCCGCCTTGCCACTCATCCTGATCTTCCCAGTTTTTCGGATAGCCGATACCCGGTTTGGTTTCGACGTTATTAAACCACGCATACTCCATCCCTTCGCGCCCGGTCCAGACGTTCTTACAGGTGACCGAGCAGGTGTGGCAGCCAATGCATTTATCGAGATTCAGTACCATGCCAACCTGTGAGCGTATTTTCATTTTTTCGCCTCCTGAACCTGATCCCGACCTTCGCCGTCCAGCCAGTTAATGTTTTTCATTTTGCGGATCATAATGAACTCGTCGCGATTCGAGCCGACGGTGCCGTAATAGTTAAAGCTGTACGCCAGCTGCGCGTAGCCGCCAATCATGTGGGTCGGTTTCGGACAGACGCGGGTGACCGAGTTGTGGATCCCGCCGCGCCGTCCGGTCACTTCTGACCCCGGAATGTTCAGAATGCGCTCCTGAGCGTGGTACATCATGGTCATGCCCGGCGGCACGCGCTGGCTAACCACCGCGCGGGCGGTGAGGGCGCCGTTGGCGTTGAAGGCTTCGATCCAGTCGTTGTCCTCAATCCCCAGCTCGCGCGCGTCGGTTTCGCTGATCCAGACGATTGGCCCCCCGCGTGACAGGGTCTGCATCAGCAGGTTTTCGCTGTAGGTGGAGTGAATGCCCCATTTCTGGTGCGGCGTCAGGAAGTTAAGCGCTTTTTCCGGGAAGCCGTTCGGCGGGATCTCGCGCATGTGGGTGACGCTGCGGGTATCAATCGGTGGACGATAGGCCACCAGACTTTCACCGAAGGCGCGCATCCAGGTGTGATCCTGATACAGCTGCTGGCGGCCGGAAATCGTGCGCCACGGGATCAGCTCGTGAACGTTGGTATAGCCTGCGTTATACGACACGTGCTCGCTCTCAAGGCCAGACCACGTTGGGCTGGAGATAATTTTGCGCGGCTGCGCCTGAATATCGCGGAAGCGAATTTTCTCGTCTTCTTTGTTCAGCGCCAGATGGGTGTGATCGCGCCCGGTCAGTTCGCCGAGGGCCTCCCAGGCTTTGACCGCGACCTGACCGTTGGTTTCCGGCGCAAGAGCGAGGATCACCTCTGAAGCATCAATGGCGGTTTCAATGCGCGGTCGGCCTTTGGCCGGGCCGTCGAGCTTGACGTAATTGAGCTTGCCGAGGAAATCGACTTCGTTTTGCGTGTTCCACGATATGCCTTTTCCGCCGTTGCCGAGCTTGTCCAGCAGCGGACCGAGAGAAGTGAAGCGCTCGTAGGTTTCCGGATAGTTGCGCTCGACGACCGCAATGTTTGGCGCGGTTTTACCGGGGATGAGATCGCACTCGCCTTTGCGCCAGTCCAGAATATCAAAAGGCTGCGACAGTTCCGCCGGGGAGTCATGCTGTAGCGGCTGTAGCACCACGTCAGTTTCGGTGCCGAGATGCCCGACGCACACTTCAGAGAAGACTTTGGCGATGCCTTTGTAGATCTCCCAGTCACTGCGGGACTCCCACGCGGGGTCAACGGCGGCAGAGAGCGGGTGAATAAACGGATGCATGTCCGAGGTATTCATATCGTCTTTTTCATACCAGGTGGCGGTCGGCAGGACGATATCGGAGAACAGGCAGGTGCTGGACATACGGAAATCGAGCGTCACCAGCAGATCCAGCTTGCCCTCAATGGCGGCGGTTTGCCATTCCACCTCTTCAGGTTTGACATCATCCGTTGAGCCTAAATCCTCGCCCTGAATCCCGCTCTCGGTGCCAAGCAGGTATTTTAGCATGTACTCATGGCCTTTTCCGGACGAGCCAAGCAGGTTAGAACGCCAGACAAACAGGTTGCGCGGGTGGTTCATGCCGTTGTCCGGCTGTTCGCAGGCAAAGCGAATATCGCCCGATTTTAACGCCTGCACGGTGTAATCCTGCGGCGACATCCCGGCGGCGTCGGCGCGGGCCTTAACGTGCAGCGGGTTGAGGTTGAGCTGCGGCGCGGAAGGGAGCCAGCCCATGCGCTCGGCGCGGACGTTGAAATCAATCAGGTGACCGGTGAATTTCGACGCGTCTGCAAGAGGAGAAAGCAGCTCCTGTGCGGTGAGCTTCTCATAGCGCCACTGGCTGGCGTGGTTGTAGAAGTAAGAGGTGCTGTTCATCTGGCGCGGCGGACGGTTCCAGTCCAGTGCGAAGGCCAGCGGCAGCCAGCCGGTTTGCGGGCGCAGTTTCTCCTGGCCGACATAGTGCGACCAGCCGCCGCCGCTCTGCCCGACGCAGCCGCAAAAGACCAGCATGTTGATCATCCCGCGGTAGTTCATGTCCATGTGGTACCAGTGGTTCACACCGGCCCCGAGGATGATCATCGAACGACCATGGGTTTTGTGCGCCGTGTCGGCAAATTCACGGGCGATTTTTTCTATCAGGTAAGCGGGTACGCCGGTAATTTGTTCGCCCCAGGCCGGGGTGTAGGCTTTGATCTCGGCGTAGTTTGCCGCCGCGTTACTGTCTTCCAGACCGCGATCGAGGCCGTAGTTTGCGAGGACCAGATCGTACACGCTGACCACGCGTCTCTGGCTGCCGTCGGCCAGCGTCAGGGTTTTACTCGGTACGCGGCGCGTCAGCACCGGCTCCTGCTTCACGCTGCGGAAATGCGGGTTCTCGTTGCCCCCGAAGTAAGGGAAGGCCACGTCTGCCACACTGTCGTGGGTGATGAGCAGGGAAAGCGTCAGCTCGGTCTCCTGTCCCGCGGCCAGCGACTCCAGGTTCCATTTGCCTTTTTCGCCCCAGCGGAAACCGATAGAGCCGTTCGGCGCCACCAGATTTCCGGCGACGTCAAAGGCGATGGTTTTCCACTCCGGATTATTGGTTTCACCCAGCCCGTCGGCCAGATCCGACGCGCGCAGCATGCGGCCCGGCACCACGCGACCGTCAGCCTGTTCATCCAGCAGGACCAGCATCGGCATGTCGGTGTAGCGGCGGCAATAGTTGAGGAAGTAATCGCTCGGGTTATCAAGGTGGAACTTTTTGAGGATCACATGCCCCATCGCCATGGCGAGGGCGCTGTCGGTACCCTGTTTTGGGGCCAGCCACTGGTCGCTGAGCTTCGCCACCTCCGAGAAATCCGGCGTAATGGCGACGGTCTTGGTGCCTTTGTAACGCACTTCGGTAAAGAAGTGGGCGTCCGGGGTACGCGTCTGCGGCACGTTCGAGCCCCAGGCAATGATATAGCTGGAGTTGTACCAGTCCGCCGATTCCGGCACGTCGGTCTGCTCGCCCCAGGTCATCGGCGATGCCGGAGGCAAATCGCAGTACCAGTCATAGAAGCTCAGGCAGGTGCCGCCGAGCAGAGAGAGATAGCGCGTACCGGCGGCATAAGAGACCATCGACATGGCCGGGATAGGGGAAAAACCGGCTACCCGATCCGGGCCGTAATTTTTGATGGTCCAGACGTTGGCGGCAGCAATCAGCTGGTTAAGCTCTTTCCAGTTTGAGCGGATAAACCCGCCTTTACCGCGCGCCTTTCTGTAGCTTTGCGCTTTCTGTGGATCGTTCTGAATGGCATCCCAGGCCAGCACTGGATCGGTATGCTGCGCCAGCGCCTCGCGCCAGAGTTCGATCAGCCTGCGGCGTACCAGCGGGTACTTGAGACGGTTGGCGCTGTAGAGATACCAGGAGTAGCTTGCGCCACGCGGGCAGCCGCGCGGTTCGTGGTTAGGCAGGTCGGGGCGGGTACGCGGGTAGTCGGTCTGCTGGGTTTCCCATGTCACCAGGCCATTTTTGACATAAATCTTCCAGCTACAGGAGCCGGTGCAGTTAACGCCGTGGGTGGATCGCACAATCTTGTCGAACTGCCAGCGCTGACGGTAGCTGTCCTCCCAGTCGCGGTTGGTGTGGTACACCTGGCCGTGCCCATCGGCGAAACTGTCGCCTTTTGTTTTGAAGTAACGGAAGCGGTCCAACAGTTTGCTCATGACATTTCTCCTGCTTCGATAACATGGCCGGAGGGTGAGGCATCACGCTCCGGCGAAGAGGTAGTTATTATTTTTGTGAGGATTTGCGGCCGTACACCAGCCAGGTGACGAGCACGCAGACGATGTAAAACACGAGGAAGACTTTCATGGCGCCCACCGGGGAACCGGTCATCGCCAGGGAGGTGCCAAAGGCTTTGGGAATAAAGAACCCGCCCACCGCACCGATGGCAGAGATAAAGCCCAGCGCCGCAGCCGTTTCGGTCACCGCTTCATGCTGTGCCTGTTCATCGCTCCCGCCCTGTTTTTTCACGCGGTCGAGGGTGATTTGGCGAAAGATAATCGCGATCATCTGGAAGGTCGAGCCGCTACCCAGGCCTGCGGTCAGAAACAGGCCCATAAAGACCAGATAGAAGGCGATAAAGCTACCTGAACCAGACCCGGGGAGCGTCAGGAAAATCAGGGCGCTAAAGATGGCCATAAAGACGAAGTTGATCAGCGTCACCCTTACACCGCCCAGCCTGTCTGAAATCATCCCGCCAGCCGAACGCGCCAGGGCGCCGATCAGTGGGCCAAAGAAGGCGAGGTGGAGGATATTAACGTCCGGAAACTGGGTTTTCGACAGCATGGCAAAGCCTGCCGAGAAACCGATAAACGAGCCGAATGTTGCCAGATAAAGCAGGCTCAGCAGCCAGAGATGAAAGCGCTTAAGCACCGGAAGCTGGCTGGCAATGGACGCTTTCGAGCTGGCGATGTCATTCATGCCAAAAAACGCCGCAATGGTGGCCAGAATCAGCAGCGGCGCCCAGATCCACGCCGCGTTCGCCAGCCACATCGTCGAGCCATCCTCCTGCGGTACGCCGTGCACGCCGAGGAAGGTAAACATCGGCAGGAAAATCACCAGCGGCGCAACCAGCTGCATCACACTCACGCCCAGGTTACCCAGCCCGCCGTTAATGCCCAGTGCGCTGCCCTGTCTGGCTTTCGGGAAGAAGAAGCTGATGTTTCCCATGCTGGAAGCGAAGTTGGCACCGGCAAAACCGCACAGCAGCGCGATGATGATGAAGATCCAATAGGGCGTGGCGGTATTCTGAATGGCGATCCCAAGCCAGACACAGGGTACGACCAGGATAACGGTGCTTAACACGGTCCAGTAACGTCCGCCAAATATCGGTACCATAAAAGAGTAGGGGACACGCAATATCGCGCCGGAGAGAGAAGGTAATGCCGTTAGCATAAAAAGCTGATCGGTGCTGAAATTAAATCCGACCTTATTAAGATTTACCGCAATAGCGCTAAACAACATCCAGACGCAAAACGCCAGAAGCAAACATGCCACGGAAATCCACAGGTTTCTTCGTGCGATATGTTTCCCTTTATTCTCCCAAAATTGCGCGTTTTCCGGTTTCCAGTTACTCAACAGATGCTGATTACTCTTCTCGCTTTGATGTGACATATCACCCTCTTGCTTACCGAAGTGGAGAGAAAAAAGAAGGAAAAACAGAAAGATACCTGTCAGTGGCGTATGAAATTTATAGGATGTTATGGGATACATCTGAAAGGATAGATAAAAAAGCGAATCCCTGAGTTTGGAATGGGAATCAGGGTTCGCTTTATGTGTTACTAATTGTAACTCTTTGCGGAAATTAATACTCCGATGGGAGTATTAAAACAATTCGAGGGAGATAAGTTTATCCAGATGCTTATTAAATGCCGCGTCGTCCATTTCAGGCATATTTAAGACGTATATGCCATCCAGGCCACATACCAGACCAATTAAACGCCAGGCGATATTTTCCGGCTGATCAGCAAGCGTAAAGGCGTTGGCCTCCGTACCGGCGCGGATAATTGCGACCGTTTCCTGGTGCCACATCTCCATGGTCAAAACGTAGGCGCCTTTGATATCGCTATCCCGGCTGGCGAGAATTTGCGCCTCCCGCCACAGCCGAATGTAGGGCTCAAACCCGCCGTCATCGCTGCCGAGCATGGCATGCAGGCGCTCGCGCCAGCCTGCGTTTTCGCCAACGATTTCAGCATCCAGCAAATCGCGGATCAGCCTGACAAACGCCAGCGATTTAAGCTCGCCCGCCGACGCAAAGTGGTGATGCACCTGCCCGGTGGCGACGCCCGCTTCGGTAGCGATTCGGCGCACGGTCATCGCAGCAAATCCTTCGGTCAGCGCCACGCGCATTGCGGCCTGTAGGATCTCTTCCCGCCGCTCGTCCTTGCTCAGATAACGCATAATTTCTCACTCTCAATGGCAACGAAACGAGTGTAACAAAGAGCTGGACAAGTGTTCAACTTTACGTAGGATCGCAATCTGGACATGTGTCCAGTTTTTAACTGAAAAGGAAATTTATGTTTCGTCAGTGGTTAGCGTTAGTGATTATCGTGCTGGTGTATATCCCGGTGGCGATTGACGCGACGGTGCTGCACGTGGCGGCGCCAACATTGAGCATGACGCTGGGTGCCAGCGGCAACGAATTGCTGTGGATTATTGATATTTACTCGCTGGTGATGGCGGGGATGGTGCTGCCGATGGGCGCGCTGGGCGATCGTATAGGTTTTAAGCGCCTGCTGATGATCGGCAGCGTGCTGTTTGGCCTGTCATCGTTAGCGGCGGCTTTTGCGCCGTCCGCGGGCTGGCTGATTGCCGCCCGCGCGTCGCTGGCGATTGGCGCGGCGATGATCATTCCGGCTACGCTTGCAGGGATCCGCACGCTGTTTATTGACGTGCGGCACCGTAACATCGCCCTTGGCGTCTGGGCTGCCGTTGGGTCGGGCGGCGCGGCGTTTGGCCCGCTGATTGGCGGCATGCTGCTGGAGCACTTTTACTGGGGTTCGGTCTTCCTGATTAACGTGCCGATCGTGCTGATCGTGGTTTCGCTTGCTGCGCGCTTTGTGCCTGCTCAGCAGGGTCGGCCCGAGCAGCCGCTCAATATCAGCCATGCCATTATGCTGATTGTCGCCATTTTACTGCTGGTCTACAGCGCCAAAACCGCCCTGAAAGGGGTGCTGTCGCCGTGGATGGTGGCCTCTACGCTGCTTACCGGGGCGGTGATGCTGTTTATTTTCGTCCGTATCCAGCTGCGCGCGCGCGTGCCAATGATAGACATGCGTCTGTTTTGCCATCGCATTATTTTAAGCGGCGTGGTCATGGCAATGACCGCCATGATTGCGCTGGTGGGCTTTGAACTGCTGATGGCGCAGGAGTTGCAGTTCGTGCATGGTTTTACGCCGTTTGAAGCAGGGATATTTATGCTGCCGGTGATGGTGGCGAGCGGATTTAGCGGGCCGATCGCGGGTGTGCTGGTCGGGCGTCTGGGGCTGCGTATTGTCGCGGCCGGAGGCATGGGGCTAAGCGCGATCAGTTTTATCGGCCTGTCGACGCTCGATTTCAGCACCCAACAGTGGCAGGCGTGGAGCCTGATGGTGCTGCTGGGCTTCAGTGCCGCCAGCGCACTGCTGGCATCGACGTCAGCGATCATGGCTGCCGCGCCGAAAGAGAAAGCGGCCGCGGCAGGCGCGATCGAAACCATGTCCTACGAGCTGGGCGCTGGTCTCGGGATCGCCATTTTCGGTCTGTTGTTAACCCGCAGCTTTTCGGCGTCAATTGTACTGCCGCAGGGGCTGAGCGCGTCGCTGACCGATAAAGCCTCGTCGTCCATCGGTGAAGCGATGAAGGTTGCGCAGGAACTGACGCCGTCACTGGCCGAGCCGGTGATGACGGCGGCGAAAACCGCGTTCATCACCTCGCACAGCGTGGCCCTGGGCAGTGCGGGAGCCATGCTGATGATTCTGGCGATCGGGATCTGGTTTAGTCTGGCGAAGGTCGGAGGGCAGCAGTAAAAAAAAGGCCAGCCGCGAGGGCTGGCCTTTTGAACTAACACATCTTAGAACTGGTAGGTCAGACCTACAGCCACGATGTTGTCGGTAGCCACTTTGGCATCTTTGGTGAACTGGCTGTCATCCACGAGGTTGATTTTGTAATCAACGTAGGTGGACATGTTTTTGTTGAAGTAGTAGCTCGCGCCAACGTCAACGTATTCAACCAGGTCCTGGTCGCCATAAGAACCGATGTCTTTACCTTTGGATTTCAGGTAAGCGATGGATGGACGCAGACCGAAGTCAAACTGGTACTGAGCCACAACTTCGAAGTTCTGTGCTTTGTTGGCAACGTGACCGCTACCGAACGCCGTCATGTTGCGGGTTTCAGAGTAGGTGGTTGCCAGGTAGATGTTGTTCGCATCGTACTTCAGGCCAGCAGCCCAGACTTCTGCGTTTTCGCCACCGGCGTTCAGGTTGCTTGCAGCACGAACCTGACGGTCAGTACGGTCAGATTTCGCGTAGGTCGCACCCACACCGAAGCCGTCGAATTCATAGGTAGAAGACAGACCCCAGCCGTCACCGTTGGATTCGGTGATCTCTGAACGGTCGTTTTTACCCTGGTACTGGGCAGCCACGTTCAGGCCGTCAACCAGACCAAAGAAGTCGGTGTTACGGTAGGTGGCAACGCCAGTGGTACGACCGGTCATGAAGCCGTCAGTCTGCGTCCAGGTATCGCCACCGAACTCTGGCAGAACGTCAGTCCATGCGCCGATGTCATAAGCAACACCGTAGTTACGACCGTAGTCGAAGGAACCGAATTCATCGAATTTCAGACCAGCGAAGGCCAGACGGGTTTTGTTGCCGTCGGAACCCTGAGCTTCAGAGCGGTTGCCCTTGAACTCATATTCCCACTGGCCGTATCCGGTCAGTTGATCGTTGATCTGAGTTTCACCTTTGAAGCCCAGACGAACGTACGTTTTGTCGCCGTCGCTACCAGCATCATCAGAAAAATAGTGCAGACCAGTAACTTTGCCGTACAGATCCAGTTTGTTACCGTCTTTGTTAAAAACTTCAGCCGCGTTAACAACGCCAGCCGCCAACATGGAAGTCACTGCCACTGCAACTAATTTAAGTTTCATCTTAACTAACCCTTATAATTTTATTTAGGTATTTCCTAAGCCACCTGAGCGATTTTTAAACGAGGCTTATCGTCAATGGCAGACTATTTTTAAAATTCCGTAGACTGCTTTCAATAATAAGTTTCAAAATATTAAAGATAATTTCAATTAGTGTGATCCTGATCCGATAAATTTCCCTTAAATCGCTCAATAAGGTTAATTTATATACATAAATTGATTATTAACAAAACACGATAATAAGGCTGGAAATAGTTGCCATGCGTTTTTGTTTTTAGAGGGAGATAAAAGGGCTTGGCAGATAATGTCAAGGAATGGGGCGCGTTATTGACTTTTAAAACAGTGGGTTGTGGATTTATCCGGAAGCCAGCAACTGCTTTTTAAAAGAAACATCCAGAAATAAACTATTGCACTATGTGCTATATAGCGCGGGAATATTGGGGTTGAATTAATTACACGCGTTGTCAGTTTATGTCAATTTCCACAACGGATCTGACTTTTTATGAGTACTCTATACAGAAATAGAAATACATACGAATGTTATAAATAATATTCTTTACTGTGATCACATATTAAAATAATGTTAATTTTTACCGGGCATGATTCGTGCCCGGTAAAATTAAAATACTATTAGCGGGTGGCATACCAGCAAAGTAATGATCCGGCGCAAACCATTAATGCCCCTTGCCAGAATGAGAATGAAAGCGGAGAGCTCAGCATAATAGCCGCCAGCGCGGCAGAGAGTACCGGGGTGAAGTAGGAGACGGCCGCAAGCACAGTGACGTTACCGTGGAGGATCCCAATGTTCCAGGCGGCGTAGCCAAAGCCAAGGGCAACACCACACATCAACAGTTTCACGACTACCGGCACGCTGAATACCATTTCGGGCTGATCGCTGACGGCATATTTGACCCACAGGCTCAGGGCGGTCAGCAGGACGAAAAGAGTAATGCCATTTTGCCCTCTGGCATACCTGCTGGTGACGGTGCAGTAGGCGGCCCAGATAAAGGCACCGGCAAATGCCAGCCCGTAGCTCAGCGGGCTGGAAACGATGTTTAGCATGATGTCGTGAACGTGCAGCCCGTTTTCGCCGCCTAAGACCCAGCCCACGCCCAACAGGGAGATCGCTAAGCCGGGGATCACCCACAGGGTGGATTTTTGTCCGTTGAACAAAATGGCGAACAAAATCGTCAGGCTTGGCCAGAGATAATTGACCATGCCCACCTCAATTGCCTGCGAGCGCGTCGCGGCAAAGCCAAGCGACAGGGCAAGGCACATTTCATAGCTGACAAACAGGACGCTGCCCGCAATGAGATAGCCTTTCGAAAACCGTTTAATATCAGGGAAACCTACCGTCGCCAGACACAATAATCCGCTGACGGTGTAGATCATCGCTGCGCCCCCCACCGGGCCAAGTCCCTCACTGACGCTGCGGATGAGACCCACCATGGTGCTCCACAGCAGTATGGCCACCAGGCCAATCAGCGTTGCTCTTTTTCTGTCCATTACCCTGCCAGTCTCATAAAAATCAAAGGGTAAACTTATAGCATCTAACCCATTCACCAGGCGAATTTTCTGTTTCGCGGTTAACCCGAAAGGAGTAATAAATCATACCAGCGGTGACTATTAAGGGGGCGAAGTTCGGCGACCTTGATTTGACGCAAAAAAAACAGGGGCTTTGCTGTTAGTTTGCGGCGCGAAGTCTTATCAGATAACGAGGACAGCAATGGACGTCAGCCGCAGACAATTTTTTAAAATCTGCGCGGGCGGTATGGCCGGAACAACAGCCGCAATGCTGGGATTCGCTCCCAAAATGGCGCTGGCTCAGGCACGCAACTATAAACTGCTGCGCGCGAAAGAGATCCGTAACACCTGCACATACTGCTCCGTGGGTTGTGGGCTATTAATGTATAGCCTGGGTGATGGCGCGAAGAACGCCAAAGAAGCGATTTATCATATTGAAGGGGACCCGGACCATCCGGTGAGCCGCGGGGCGCTTTGCCCGAAAGGGGCGGGGCTGCTGGACTACGTCCACAGTGAAAACCGTCTGCGCTATCCGGAATATCGTGCGCCGGGCTCTGATAAATGGCAGCGCATCTCCTGGGACGAGGCCTTCTCACGTATTGCAAAACTGATGAAAGCGGATCGCGACGCCAACTTTATTGAAAAGAACGAGCAGGGCGTTACGGTTAACCGCTGGACCTCCACCGGGATGCTGTGTGCATCTGCGGCAAGTAATGAGACCGGCATGCTGACGCAAAAATTTGTGCGCTCCCTCGGCATGCTGGCGGTTGATAACCAGGCGCGCGTCTGACACGGACCAACGGTAGCAAGTCTTGCTCCAACATTTGGTCGCGGTGCGATGACCAACCACTGGGTTGATATCAAAAACGCAAACGTCGTGGTGGTGATGGGCGGTAACGCCGCTGAAGCCCATCCGGTGGGATTCCGCTGGGCGATGGAAGCGAAAAACAACAACGATGCGACGCTGATTGTCGTCGATCCACGCTTTACGCGTACGGCATCGGTGGCTGATATTTATACGCCGATCCGCTCCGGTACGGATATTACGTTCCTTTCCGGCGTGCTGTTGTACCTGATCGAAAACAATAAGATTAACGCGGAATATGTTAAGCATTACACCAATGCCGCCCTGCTGGTGCGGGAAGATTTCGCCTTCGAAGATGGCCTGTTCAGCGGCTATGACGCAGAGAAACGTCAGTACGATAAATCGTCCTGGAACTATCAGTTCGACGAAAACGGCTACGCGAAACGCGATGAGACCCTGACCGATCCGCGCTGCGTGTGGAACTTGCTGAAACAGCATGTTTCCCGTTATACGCCAGACGTGGTGGAAAACATCTGCGGTACGCCGAAAGCAGACTTCCTGAAAGTATGTGAAGTGCTGGCCTCCACCAGTGCCGCCGACAGAACAACCACCTTCCTGTACGCGCTGGGCTGGACGCAGCATACCGTGGGCGCGCAGAACATCCGAACCATGGCGATGATCCAGCTGCTGCTCGGCAACATGGGGATGGCCGGTGGCGGCGTGAACGCCCTGCGCGGACACTCCAACATTCAGGGCTTAACCGATCTCGGCCTGCTGTCGACCAGCCTGCCGGGTTACCTGACCCTGCCGTCGGAGAAGCAGACCGACTGGCAAAGCTGGCTTGACGCCAACACGCCAAAAGCGACGCGTCCGGACCAGGTGAACTACTGGAGTAACTATCCGAAGTTTGCCGTCAGTCTGATGAAATCGTTCTACGGCGATGCGGCGCAGAAAGAGAATGACTGGGGCTTTGAGTGGTTGCCGAAATGGGATCAGGCTTACGATGTCATCAAGTATTTCAACATGATGGATAAGGGCGACGTCACGGGGTATATCTGCCAGGGCTTTAACCCGGTGGCGTCATTCCCGGATAAAAACAAAGTCGTTCGCAGCCTGAGCAAGCTGAAGTACATGGTGGTTATCGATCCGCTGGTCACCGAAACGTCTACGTTCTGGCAGAACCACGGCGAGTCTAACGATGTCGATCCGGCATCCATTCAGACAGAGGTGTTCCGCCTGCCATCGACCTGCTTTGCGGAAGAGGACGGTTCTATTGCCAACTCTGGCCGCTGGCTACAGTGGCACTGGAAAGGTCAGGATGCGCCGGGTGAAGCGCGTAATGACGGCGAAATTCTGGCCGGGATTTACCATCGTCTGCGCGAAATGTACCGCACCGAAGGCGGCAAAGGCGCAGAGCCGCTGCTGAAGATGAGCTGGAACTACAAGCAGCCGGATCATCCTGAGTCCGAAGAGGTGGCAAAAGAGAACAACGGCGTGGCGCTGGCCGACCTGTACGATGCCAACGGCAATCTGGTGGCGAAGAAAGGCCAGTTGCTCAATAGCTTCGCGCTGTTGCGTGACGACGGCACCACGGCCTCGTCCTGCTGGATCTACACCGGTAGCTGGACGGAGCAGGGTAACCAGATGGCCAACCGTGATAACGCCGATCCGTCAGGCCTGGGCAACACGCTGGGCTGGGCATGGGCGTGGCCGTTGAACCGCCGCGTACTGTACAACCGTGCCTCGGCAGACGTGAACGGTAAGCCGTGGGATCCGAAGCGCATGCTGATCGAGTGGAACGGCACGAAGTGGACGGGAAACGATATCCCGGACTTCAGCACCGCCGCGCCGGGCAGCAACACCGGGCCGTTTATCATGCAGCCGGAAGGGCTGGGACGTCTGTTTGCCATCGACAAGCTGGCGGAAGGGCCGTTCCCGGAACATTACGAGCCGATGGAAACGCCGCTCGGCACTAACCCGCTGCACCCGAACGTGGTCTCCAGCCCGGTAGTGCGTATCTATGAAGATGACGTGATGCGTTTAGGTAAAAAGGACAAGTTCCCGTATGTCGGAACTACCTACCGCCTGACCGAGCATTTCCATACCTGGACCAAACATGCGCGGCTTAACGCCATCGCGCAGCCGGAACAGTTTGTGGAGATAAGCGAAACGCTGGCGAAGGCGAAAGGCATTGCCAATGGCGATCGCGTGACGGTGAGCAGCAAACGCGGCTTTATTCGCGCGGTAGCGGTGGTCACCCGTCGTCTGCAAAGTCTGAACGTACACGGCCAGCAGGTAGAAACCGTCGGCATCCCGCTGCACTGGGGCTTTGAAGGGGTGGCGCAGAAAGGTTACATCGCCAATACCCTGACGCCAAACGTTGGCGATTCCAACTCGCAAACGCCGGAGTATAAAGCGTTTCTGGTCAACATCGAGAAAGCGTAAGGAGCGATTAAATGGCGATGGAAACACAAGACATTATTAAACGCTCCGCGACCAACCCGATAACGCCCGCGCCTCGCGCGCGGGACTACAAGGCAGAAGTCGCCAAGCTGATCGATGTCTCCTCCTGCGTGGGCTGTAAGGCCTGCCAGGTGGCCTGCTCGGAGTGGAACGATATCCGCGACGAGGTGGGGCACTGCGTTGGCGTTTACGATAACCCGGCTGATCTGAGCGCCAAGTCCTGGACGGTGATGCGCTTTAGCGAAACCGACCAGAACGGCAAGCTGGAGTGGCTAATCCGTAAAGACGGCTGTATGCACTGTGAAGATCCGGGCTGCCTGAAGGCATGCCCGTCTGCGGGTGCAATTATTCAGTACGCCAACGGGATCGTCGACTTCCAGCAGGATAACTGTATCGGCTGCGGCTACTGCATCGCAGGCTGTCCGTTTAATATCCCGCGCCTCAATAAAGAAGATAACCGGGTCTATAAATGCACGCTGTGTGTCGATCGCGTCAGCGTCGGACAGGAGCCTGCCTGCGTGAAGACCTGTCCTACCGGGGCTATCCACTTCGGCACCAAAAAAGAGATGCTGGAAGTGGCACAGCAGCGGGTGGATAAGCTCAAAGCGCGCGGCTATGACAAGGCCGGGATTTATAACCCGCAGGGCGTGGGCGGTACGCACGTCATGTATGTTCTGCACCACAATGACCAGCCGGAGCTGTATCACAATCTGCCGAAGGATCCGGCGATCGATACCTCAATCAACCTCTGGAAAGGGGCGCTTAAGCCGCTCTCAGCGGCGGGCTTTATCGCCACCTTTGCCGGGCTGATTTATCACTACATCGGTATCGGGCCGAATAAAGAGGTGGATGACGACGAGGAGGAGCATCATGAGTAAGTCGAAAATGATAGTGCGCACAAAATTTGTCGATCGCGCCTGTCACTGGACGGTGGTCATCTGCTTCTTCCTGGTGGCGGTATCCGGCATTTCGTTCTTCTTCCCGACGCTACAGTGGCTAACGGAAACCTTCGGGACACCGCAGATGGGGCGCATTCTGCATCCGTTCTTCGGCGTACTGATTTTCGTGGTGCTGATGTTTATGTTTGTGCGTTTCGTTCATCACAACATCCCTGACAAGCAGGATATTCCGTGGCTAAAAGGGATTGTTGAGGTTCTGAAAGGCAACGAGCATAAAGTCGCGAAGGTGGGCAAATATAACGCCGGGCAGAAGATGATGTTCTGGACCATCATGAGCATGATTTTTGTGCTGCTGGTGACCGGGGTGATTATCTGGCGTCCGTATTTTGCGCACTATTTCCCGATTCAGGTGGTGCGTTATGCGCTGCTGATCCACGCGACCTCGGCCATTATTCTGATCCACGCCATTCTGATCCATATGTATATGGCATTCTGGGTGAAAGGATCGATTAAAGGCATGATTGAAGGGAAGGTGAGCCGCCGCTGGGCGCAGAAGCACCATCCGCGCTGGTACCGCGACATTGAGCGTCTTGAAGCGCAAAAAGAGAGTTCGGAAGGGTTGAAGTAAACCTCGCGCCGTCGGCATTGTCCGGCGGCGCTGCGCTTGCGTGGCTTTTAGCTACGTATTGGTAATTAACGCATCAATTCCTGCAAGAACACTGCTTCATGTACTGCGCAGATTACATACATAATCCTTATTATTAAGTTTTTTTGTCTCCACGTGTGTGATGTTGGCTGTATTAAGAAAATATGTCTGGAATTCAAGGTTCACCAGTGGCGTTGCAGCGTTTGAATATCCTCTTAAATGATTGTGATAGCTTAACGGGACAATAAGTCTCGTTGATAAGTCGTCATAATAATCGTGCTGAATAATCATAAAATAGGGTTGATATTCACACGTTCTGTTTGATGGATTGCGGTAAACGTCAAACTGAAAACACATCAAAGCCCTCCGAAATAAGGGTCATCCGATAATAGCCCGGCTTTGGCCGTTAATTCATTCATTGCTTTAATAAATCCTTGATCCTGTTGACGCTGCCGCTTGAGCTCTCCTGCTGTAGAGAGTGGGCGAGGTCTATTCCCCGTATGGCGCTCTGTCGTAGCACATCTTTCTGTGCGGTTCGGTTTCATGTTTTCTCCTTTGTTGGTGCGGTCATTATCAACCGCAGCCAACAAAAAACAATACTGTTTCCCCTGGTAATCTACATTATGCGAGCCGTCTTCCAGTAATATCAAAACCGCTCTGCAATATACCGGAAGGGATATTTTGTTGGCTTCACTTTGCCGATCTTTCGTTTCGGTAAATCCACCTTGTCAACGTGAATTTCTTTATAGGGAATCTGTGAAAGCAGATGCGAAATAATATTCAACCGAACCCGTTTTTTATCTTCTGAGCGCGCCACAAACCACGGTGCCCAGGCGGTGTCGGTTGCTTTAAACATCGCATCACGGGCGAGGGTATATTCATCCCACAGATTGAAAGATTTTATGTCCATTGGAGACAGCTTCCAGATCTTGCGACCATCATTAATGCGATCGCGCAGGCGGCGTTCCTGCTCTTTTGGCGTTACTTCAAGCCAGTATTTCAACAATATGATACCGGCATCGACCATCGCTTTTTCCATCACCGGCGTTCCATCAAGAAATTTGTCGGCCTGCTCTTCGGTACAGAAACCCATTACTCTTTCCACGCCTGCGCGGTTGTACCAGCTCCGGTCAAAAATAACGATTTCACCGGCAGAGGGCAGATGGGGAACGTAACGCTGAAAATAGAGCTGACTTTTCTCTTTATCGGTGGGGGCCGGTAACGCAACAACGCGAAACACCCGGGGGCTGACGCGTTCGGTGATGGCTTTGATGGCGCCGCCTTTACCCGCGCCGTCTCGCCCTTCAAAAACAATACAGACCTTTAACCCTTTGGCGACCACCCATTGCTGGAGCTTAACCAGTTCAACATGGAGGCGGCGAAGCTCTTGCTCGTACGCTTTGGTTTTGAGCGGCGCGTTTTTAACGACATCATCAACAACACGGGTTTTCTTCTTACTGACCATGGCGGGTCTCCCTATGGGTCCGGTCGCGGGATCGAGGCCGTACTAAGCGTGTAATCGGCCTGAATGAATGGATTAATGTGTCAGAAAGCTGATTTGAACTGGTTCACCATACAAGTTTAATCAATAATGCACGCTGCGTATTTTTTAACAGTGGTCGCGGTATGAAAAAAACAATTTTTTCGTTAGCACTGGCTACCTTTGGCCTGGGGATGGCTGAATTTGGCATTATGGGCGTGCTGACAGAACTGGCTCATGATACGGGCATTTCGATTCCCTCCGCCGGAAATATGATTTCGTTTTACGCTTTTGGCGTAGTGATCGGCGCGCCGATTGTGGCGCTGTTCTCCAGTAAATTTTCGCTGAAAACAACGCTGCTTTTTCTGGTGGCGATGTGCGTCGTCGGTAACGCGCTCTTTACCTTCTCTGACACCTACATGGGGCTGGCGGCGGGGCGCTTAATCTCTGGTTTCCCGCATGGCGCGATTTTCGGTGTGGGGGCGATAATCCTGTCAAAAATTGCGCCACCGGGTAAGGTGACGGTTGCTGTAGCAGGGATGATTGCCGGGATGACCGTTGCCAATTTGCTTGGCGTCCCGCTCGGGACCTGGCTGGGACATGAATTTAACTGGCGCTACACCTTCTTTTTGATTGCCGTCTTTGATGCGCTGGTGATCCTCTCTGTTCTGCTGTGGGTGCCAGACATTCACGACACGACAACCACCCGGCTGACAGAACAATTCCACTTCCTGAAAAAACCAGAACCGTGGCTGATTTTTGCCGCTACGATGTTTGGCAATGCCGGGGTGTTTGCCTGGTTTAGCTTCGTGAAGCCGTTTATGGTCAACGTGTCAGGCTTTTCCGAGGGCGTCATGACCGCGATCATGATGCTGATGGGGCTGGGCATGGTGCTGGGTAATGTCTTCAGCGGCAAGCTGTCGTCGCGCTTTAGCCCGCTGCGCATTGCTGCCACCACCGACATGGTGATTGTGGCTTCGCTGCTGTTACTGTTCGCGTTTGGCGAGCTTAAAACAGCTTCACTGGTAATGGGGTTCGTCTGCTGCGCCGGGCTGTTTGCGCTCTCTGCGCCGCTGCAAATACTGCTGCTGCAAAATGCGAAAGGCGGCGAGATGCTGGGCGCCGCAGGCGGGCAAATGGCGTTTAACCTCGGCAGCGCAATAGGCGCGTATTTCGGTGGAATGATGATTACGCTCGGCTTTAGCTGGAGCTATGTCACGCTTCCGGCAGCGATCTTATCCTTCTCAGCAATGACCTCTCTGTTGATGTACGGTTTTTTATGTGCCAAAAAGCGTCAGGCCAACGCAGGAGCGCTGGCTTGATTTCACGCTTTGCCCGCTGGTCGCGGGCACAGGAGGGGACTACACGAATTTCGCCAGTGGGTCAGCGGCGGCAAATGCGACTGCTTTGTCTGCTGCTGGCGGGTAAATCAGTTCGTTGGTGATGGCGACTTTGATCTTTTTGCCTTCCTCGCGCACGGATTTAACACGCTGTTCCCAGCCCTCGGTGTACACCGCGCCCCAGCCACCCAGATCCAGACAGGTGACGTAATTCACCTGACGGTAAGGGTACGGCTCCAGATTTAACAGGCTGGCAGCTGCGTTATGTCCGGCGAATTTCCCCAGCTGGATCGCGTGCTGGCAGGTCATCAGTGCCGTGTTGCCCGCATCGTCCGTTTTGGCGTGCGCCATATCACCCGTCGCGTAAACCTCCGGATGCGCAGGGATCTGCAACGTGTCGGTGACGATAAGGCGTCCCTGAGTGTCGCGTTCCCCGTCAATTTGCAGGCTGAGGGGGTTAGCTTCTACCCCTGCCGTCCACACTACAGTCGCGCTGGCAATGCGCTCTCCGTTTTTCAGCGTCACGCCGCTGGCATCAATAGCTTCAATTTCACTGTTTAAACGCCATTCAACGTCCAGCGTGTTGCTTGCTTCTTCAATGGTGTTACGCAGCGCCTCGCTGTAACGCCCGCCAATAGTTGCACCTCTTTCAACTACGATTACTTTAGTCTTTGTATCGGCGCCGAAGCGGGTGCGAAGACGAGCAGGGAGTTCCGTTGCCAGCTCAATGCCGGTAAAACCGCCGCCACACACGACCACGGTATTGCGTTCTGGGGTGGAGGGGCGCGAAACCAGCGAATCAAGATGTTGCTCGAACAGCCTGGCGGAGTCGAGTTGGTCGATATCAAATGCGTATTCAGTCAGACCGGCAATCGGCGGACGTTTAGTCTGGCTACCGGTTGCGAGGATCAGACGTTCCCAGTTGACTTCGGCAATGGCGCCGTTTGAATCGCGATACAAAACGGTTTTAGATGAGGTATCAATACGTTGTGCTTCGCCCGAAATAAAGGCAATACCCAGCTCAGCAAACAGTTTGGTCAGTGGCGCGACCATCGTCGACACGTTCTCTTCATAAAAACGTGGACGAACGCGCAGTTCCGGCACCGGGGCCAGCACGGCAATGCTGAGGCTATTATTACCTTCCAGAGCAGAAAGACGCGCGGCGCTGACCGCAGCCCACATACCGGAAAACCCACTACCCACAATTAAAATCTGCTTTTTCATACTCGATCCTTTTGTTCGTCAGGCTGTGTGTCTGACATAACTGCCACTATACTTGTCGGAGTTAACTACGACAACTTCTTTCTGAGTTAAAATTCGTTATAATGCAGCGAACAATGACCCGGAGTGAGCCATGGCGTTTTACAGTTCTGGTGTGGAATATGGCATTCATAGCCTGATGTGTATGGTGGATGCAAAAGGCAATGAGCGTGAGATGAGCGTCCGGGAGATGGCGGCCTTGCAGGGCGTACCGTACGACTATCTTGGGAAGATTTTCACTCGTTTGTCACGCGCGGGGCTGGTTATCAGCACCGAAGGCAAGGGGGGTGGATTCCGGCTGGCGCGTCCGGCAGAGCTGATCAGCGTGCTGGACGTGGCGCACGCCATCGACGGCGATAAGAATATGTTCGAATGTCGGGAAGTGCGTCAGCGCCTGGCGGTATTTGATGAAACGCCACCGGCCTGGGTCTGTGACGGACCGTGCGGGGTGCGATCGGTTATGGACAGCGCGCAGCAGCGGATGGAAGAGGAGTTAGGACGCCATACCATCCTGGATCTGGCGCGGAAGATGTATCGAAAAGCGCCGGACACGTTCCAGATCGAGGTTCAGGAGTGGATTTCCGATCGCCGTTCGTCTACGTGACAGGCCGGGCAGGGCAAACCCGCTACCCGGCCACCGCGGTTAAGAACGTAAATCAATCACCATACGGCCACGGATCTGGCCCTGTTCCATCTCTTTAAAGATGGCGTTGATATCTTCCAGTGGGCGCAGCGTGACTTTCGGAACCACCTTACCTTCAGCCGCAAACTGGAAGGCTTCGAGCAGATCCTGACGAGTACCCACCAGAGAGCCCACCACCTGAATTCCATCCAGGACCAGACGTGGTATATCCAGGCTCATCGCTTCCGGCGGCAGGCCAACAGCCACCACGCGGCCTCCGGCGCGAACTGCATCAACGGCAGAGTTGAAGGCCGCTTTCGCTACCGCCGTCACCACTGCCGCATGTGCGCCGCCGGTTTTCTGCTGAATCACTTTTGCCGCATCTTCACTGCGGGAGTTCACGGTTAAGTCTGCGCCCATGCTGGCAGCGAGCTTCAACTGCTCGTCATTCACGTCAATGGCGATAACTTTCGCATTAAAGACATTTTTGGCGTATTGCAGTGCGAGGTTGCCCAGACCGCCAAGGCCATAGATCGCAATCCACTGGCCGGGTTTGATCTCAGAGACTTTTACCGCTTTGTAGGTGGTGACACCGGCGCAGGTGATGCTGCTGGCCGCCGCAGAGTCCAGCCCCTCCGGGACTTTAACCGCGTAATCCGCGGTCACGATGCACTCTTCCGCCATGCCGCCGTCGACGGAGTAACCCGCGTTTTTTACGTCACGGCACAGAGTTTCGTTGCCGGTATTACAATATTCACAGTGGCCACAGCCTTCGAAGAACCACGCCACGCTTGCACGATCGCCAACTTTCAGTGACGTGACGCCCGGACCAATCTCTTTGACAATACCAATCCCTTCATGGCCGAGGATCACCCCGGTCTTGTCGCCAAAATCGCCATTTTTAACATGGAGATCGGTATGGCAAACGCCACAGCACTCCATCTTCAGCAGCGCTTCACCATGTTTGAGCGCGCGTAAGGTTTTCTCTGTAACGTTAACCTGATGATCCTGAGTGACAACAGCAGCCTTCATGTGTTTCTCCTTTTACTAATGAGTATCTGCATAGCAGGTGTAATACCCATTAAGGATTAATACTTTGGCGCTGTAATGCAAGGCAACCGCAACATAATGTCATCAATTAATTCAGTTTCAGATTAAGAATACGGTGATCCTCTAATAATCAGTAGGGGAAAACGCTAACGTAAAAAACCCGGCGTAACGACCGCCGGGTACAGATTTATAGTTGGGCTTCTATCTCCTCAATCTCTCTTCGCCATTGCGCCTGCAACTGCGGTTTTTGGTGTTTTGGCTTGCGCGCCAAATCCTCTTCCAGCAGCATTTCCAGGGCAACCAGGCGTTCGAGCAGATCGTTAGACGCTGAAGGTGGTGCCTTCGATGCAGTCTTCGACGCCTCAGGCACCACCGGACCGGTGCTCGCACGCAGGCGCTCAAACACCGCCTCCGCATCGTGCCATTCGCTAAGCCTGCCGTCCTCAATCAGCCAGTAGCGGTTACAACTCTGGCTAATTAACTGACGATCGTGGCTCACCAGCAGCACTCCGCCTTCAAACTGTTGCAGTGTTTCCGCCAGCGCCTCTTTGCCTTCCATGTCCAGGTGGTTGGTTGGCTCATCCAGCATCAGAAGGCTATAGCGAGCAAGCGTCAGGCCGATGAACAGCAGGCGCGAACGTTCCCCACCGCTCAGCGTACTGACTTTTTGTCCGTGTCGCGCCCACGGGAACCCGGCACTGATGAGGGCCATTTTACGGGTCTGCGGATCTGGCGCGAAAGGCTCCAGCGCGTCAAAGATTGTTGCCTCCTCCGAAAGCTGATTCAGCGTCTGATCGTAATAGCCTGGCGACACGCGAGGATGAAGTTTCAGGCCAGCCTCTGAAGGTTCACCTGAGAAATGCCGCCAGATAAGCTTCATCAGTGATGATTTGCCGCAGCCATTACGCCCGACGATAGCCACGCGATCGCCACTTCTAAGCCGCGCAATGTCGACGTGAAACAGCTCAGACAGGCCAGGCTCAGGCGCTACGCTTAGGTTTTCCATCTCCAGTAGCCGGTCTGCCCGCAGGGCGTCACCGCGCAGGGTTAATGTCCACGGACTGCCTGCGGTGAGCTCTGTCTGACTCTCCTTAAGCCGTTCGACCTGCTTTTCCATCTGTTTGGCTTTGCGGGCCAGATCTTCGTTATCGTAGACCTTGCCCCAGGTGGCCAGCCGTCTGGCACTGGCGGTTACGCGATCAATCTCCTTTTGCTCCGCCTTATGCCGCAGCGCATCACTTTCGTCTTTGGCTACCAGCGCCTGACGCGCGGCGGTGCAGGGAAGGGCGAAGTAGTGCAACATCTTATCGCGCAGGATCCAGCTGCCGTTGGTGACGGCATCCAATAGTTGCCTGTCGTGTGAGACCAGCACAAAGCTGCCGGACCAGTTCTGTAAAAACTGTTCCAGCCAGAGCAGGGTCGGCAAATCGAGGTGGTTACTCGGTTCGTCCAGCAGTAACAGATCTGGATCGCCGATCAGCGCCCGCGCCAGCAGGAGACGCGTGTGCTGCCCGCCGCTCAGCGTTGCCGACGTTAAGGCCATGTCCTGCGGTGTAAAGCCCATACCCGCCAGCAGCGTTTCAGCTTTCCAGTGCAGACTCTCGCGTTCAGTCGCGGGCAGTTGCGCCAGCACGGCATCCAGCATGGTCAGGGGATAAATGGCTTCTGGCAGGTGTTGCTCAACGCGCGCCATCAGACAGTATCCGGCCAATGCGACGGTTCCGGCAGCAGGGGAGTCTGTGCCGTCCAACACCTTCAGCAACGTACTTTTGCCGCAGCCGTTGTCGCCCAGCAGGCCAATGCGGTCGCCTTTTTTCAGCGTAAAGGAGAGGGAGTCGAACAGCGTGCCAAACGCCGTATCAACACGTAAAGATTGTGCAGTGAGTAAAGTGCTCATTGTTGCTTACCCAAGAGTTACAGGCATGTTTATGCCTCGTCAAACATCGCTGACGATAACTCAGTAAGCCCGAGAGAAGGGATTTCAGGGGTTGGTGTCTTCGCTCAAGCGGAAGTTATCGCAGCACGATACCGATAACGCTTGAGCTGGTGCGATCACCAAATGTATGTGAAACATTGAAAATTTCACAGTACAGCATAATTGGCCTCCTTAATATATTCAGTAGGTTAATGGATGAAGGGAGTGTAGCGGGGGAAAATGGGTTTGGCTAGTGGAAGAAAGGCATGATGTCTCACCCTCTTCCAAAGGACTGAGGGATCCCCACAAATAAATATGGGTAGAGAACATCCCCTCGCCCCTCAGGGGAGAGGGCCAGGGTGAGGGGAACATACGGCTGTGGTGGTCATTCCGTTCACTTTACGTTCCTTGCTACTCTGTTATGACATGACCGGTGAACGTGCCAGGGTGGCTCAGTCGCCACTACCCTGGCAACCCGGGCTTCCGGTGGAAAATCGCCGCTTCGCGGTCCCTTCGGCTTATTCCTTCCGGCTTATCGGGGACGGGAGGAAACGCCTCAGCGATTTACAGCCGGACCAGGGCCTCGCTGAAAGCCTTCGGTTATTCCGAAGGCAAGGTTATCGCTTCTGCTTTCAAATTACTGAGATCCCTCAGCACCGGAGGGGCGAGGGAACGGTCAGCACCCGGATTTAAATCGAAGTACGACGATAGCTACGGTATTCCGGCATCCAGAAGTTATCATCAATCGCCTGTTGCAATGCATCGGCAGAGGTTTTCACCGCGACGCCTTGCTGCTGCGCCATTTTGCCTACCGCGAAGGCAATTGCGCGGGACACTTTGTGAATGTCTTTCAGCTCCGGCAGTACCAGGCCTTCACCGTTATTCACCAGCGGAGAGTGACCTGCCAGCGTTTCGCTCGCGGACATCAGCATTTCGTCGGTGATGCGGGACGCGCCGGAGGCGATAACTCCCAGACCAATACCCGGGAAGATATAGGAGTTATTGCACTGCGCGATGGGGTAGAGTTTGTCCTTCCACACCACCGGATCAAACGGACTGCCGGTTGCGACCAGTGCCTTACCTTCGGTCCAGGCGATGATGTCCTGCGGCGTTGCCTCCACGCGTGAAGTCGGGTTAGACAGCGGCATCACGATAGGGCGTTCGCAGTGCTTGTGCATCTCGCGAATAATCTCTTCCGTGAAGAGGCCGGTCTGCCCGGACACGCCGATCAGAATGTCCGGCTTCACGTTGCGCACCACGTCAAGAAGCGAGAGCACTTCGTTATCCGTATCCCAGTTTTTCAGGTTTTCGCGCTTCTGCACCAGTTTGGTCTGGAACGGGAGCAGGTTTGGCATGCCGTCGGTCAGCAGGCCAAAACGGTCCACCATAAAGACGCGGGAGCGGGCCAGCTCTTCGCTTAAGCCTTCGCGCTGGGTCTGGGCAATAATTTGCTCGGCGATGCCGCAGCCCGCGGAGCCTGCACCCAGGAAGACAATTTTCTGATAGCTGAGCTGGCTGCCTGCCGCACGGCTCGCAGCAATCAGCGTACCGACGGTCACTGCCGCAGTGCCCTGAATGTCATCGTTGAACGAGCAGATCTCATCGCGGTAGCGGTTCAGCAGCGGCATGGCGTTTTTCTGTGCGAAGTCTTCGAACTGCAACAGCACGTCAGGCCAGCGGTGCTTCACGGCCTGGATGAAATCATCCACAAACTGATAGTACTCGTCGTCGGTAATGCGCGGGTGACGCCAGCCCATGTACAGCGGATCGTTCAACAGTTGCTGGTTATTGGTCCCCACGTCAAGTACCACCGGCAGGGTGTAGGCCGGGCTGATCCCGCCGCAGGCGGTATACAGCGAGAGCTTACCGATGGGGATCCCCATCCCGCCAATGCCCTGGTCACCGAGGCCCAGAATACGTTCGCCATCGGTCACCACGATCACCTTGATGTTGTGGTTAGGCACGTTTTGCAGAATGTCATCCATGTTGTGACGGTTCTGATAAGAGATGAACACACCGCGGGAACGACGGTAGATCTCTGAGAAGCGTTCACACGCCGCGCCGACGGTGGGGGTGTAAATGACGGGCATCATCTCTTCAAGATGGTTCTGCACGAGGCGGTAGAAGAGGGTTTCGTTGGTGTCCTGAATATTACGCAGGTAGATGTGTTTATCGATTTCGGTTTTAAAGCCCTGATACTGGATCCAGGCACGTTCTGCCTGTTCTTCAATGGTCTCAACCACTTCAGGCAGCAGGCCCAGCAGGTTAAAGCTGCTGCGCTCTTCCATGCTAAAGGCGCTGCCTTTGTTCAGAAGGGGGAACTCCAGTAAAACCGGACCGGCGTAAGGAATATAAAGGGAACGATGTTTTTTCAGTTTGTTGTCCATGTCACTCACTCTTTTTAAGAAGATCCGTCCCTGACACTGCTGTTTGTCATCTTTCTGGCCTGTGCTACGGGGTGCGGTCGGGCGGTATTATAAAGGAGCTGAATATTAATTACCGCAACACATAAACAAAAACACCATCGGGATTACCGATGGTGTTGTGAATATCGTGCCGGAACTTACTTGCCGGAAGGGCGTTTTCTGCCGGTAGCGTGGGTAACCTGCGTTTCGCTCCCCTCCTCAATAACCACTTTACGCTGGTTAGAGAGCTTGTAGTTCAGTCCCAGAATATGGCGTGCCTGACGGTTCGATTTCATGTTAACTCCTCAATCCTGTTGATAGTTTTAAGGACAAGCTTGCTTACGCAAACGAAATGTAACCCCTTAGGTTGCAGATCCAGCTTAGCAGGTT
The DNA here is from genome assembly GCF_048284255.1 of Enterobacter cloacae complex sp.6700776. Lineage (NCBI taxonomy): Bacteria > Pseudomonadati > Pseudomonadota > Gammaproteobacteria > Enterobacterales > Enterobacteriaceae > Enterobacter > Enterobacter cloacae complex sp.6700776. Next base: position 565,157 of record NZ_JBLVYK010000001.1, read on the forward strand.
TTTACAGAGGTGCGTTTCGCCCACTAACCACATAGTTGATGGTTTGCTGGTAGATGTCACTGAGGATGTCATTGTCCGTGGCTTCCACCCACTTGGTCAGTTCCATCAAAATGTCATCTTCAGTAACAACACCGTGCTCGGCGTGAAGACCTTGTGCGATCGCGTTAACAAGTTCCGGTTGTGCTGCTGTGGTATGTGCCGGGTAATAAGTAAACATGCTGCCTCCGTGTCGTTGTCTGTTTAATGTTACGGCGTGCAAAATCGTAATTCACATTCAGATTGGCAAATATTTTTGCCGTTGTGGTTCAGATTCGTCCTGGAATTAAAAATAACATCTCCCGTAGCACAGAAATAAAACTCAGGGTTTCCAGCGGCGTAAATTTGTCGTTTTTTCATAAGGCATGGGCGTCGGCCAGGAGATCAATTCCACAATGCTGCCCCAGGGGGTTTGACCATAGCAGAAAGCATTGCCTTCACCTTGCTCATCCGGAAAGCTAAGCGGCTTCGGCGCGGTGAACATCTCACCGCCGGCGGCGGTGAAAGCCGCGATGGCACTATCAAAATTATCAACATAAACAGCAAAATGCTGAAGTCCAAAGTCGCTGGCGCGAGCGGGCATTCCCTGTTCAGGGCCATGCATTTCGAAAAGTTCTATGCCGGGTCCGTGCGGCATAACAAGCATGCGAATGGCATGAATTTTAGTGCCGGGAAATAATTTTAAGGTGTGCTGCTGGGCGGGCTGATCGATATTATCGGTTTCTGCATCGACAGAATGATATAAAACCTGTGCGCCGAAAGCGCGTTCAAAAAATAGGGTGGCTTTTTCAATGTCGGGCACCGTAATACCGATATGGTCAATACCCCTTACTGATGATTGCATAGTAAACTCCTGCTATAAAAAATTTAAATATAGCAGGAGATAATCAGGCTATTACCACTTCATTTCGCCGGTATTCACTTTGGCACTCAGTTCGAGCGAACTTTCTTCCGCAAGGTTCGGCCACTGTTTTTTCATCGCGATGATGACGTCGGTAGACGCTTTATGTGTCGTGAGAGCCTGTTCAAACTGCTGTAGATAGCGACGGGTAAAGTCGATAGCGCCGGTACCCGCTGGCGGTGTCCCAAGGTAGTGGCCCGGAATAACGCGTTCGGGCTTTAGGGCAGCCATGCTATCCAGCGTCTGCTGCCACTGTTTATGGCTTTCCGGCGTTTGGGTATCCGCGGTCCAGACGTGAATGCCCCATGAGACGCCCGTGCCGCCGAGGATGGTTTTGGCGGATGGGATCCAGACGTACGCCGCATAGCTTTCAGGCTCTTCAATGCTTACTCTCTCACCGTCAATCATAAAGGTGGTTGAGGCAAGCACTTGCGGCACGTAGAGCTGCGTCGGCGCGCCATCTTTCATCTGTGGCCCCCAGAAGGCGAGCTTCGCGTCTTTTGTGGCCCTGATATGGTCCACCACCTGTTGCGTGGCGACAACTTTGGCATTAGGGAAGGCTTTCATCAGCGGTTGCAGGCCGAAATAGAAATCCGGATCGCCGGAAGTGATCACGATTTTGTTCAGCGTTTTACCGCTGTGGCGAATTTTTTCTACCAGCGCTTCGCCATCTTTCACGCTGAACTGGGCGTCAAACAGTACCGCCTCTACCGGACCAGATACCAGCGTGGAAGAAACGGCAAAAATGCCTTTTTCCTGCGGGTTATACGTATCAACGGCCAACGGCGCGGCAAAGACGGCCGGAGTGAAAAGGGTTGTCAGCAAAGCAAGGCGGGCGATTGTCATGGTCAGGTCTCTGTTCTTCAGGAAAGTCTCTATTGTACGGATCTCTTCATTTGCCAGAATTCCTGAAACAGGAGATGCTTAGTTTCGTAGATCGAGCAAATGGAGGTCAAAATGGATCGCGTTATTGCCGCCCAGGTGTACAACCGCATCTGTGAGCTGGGGAGTTTAAGCGCGGCGGCGCGGGCGCTGGGGATTTCCCGTCCCATGGTGAGCCGTTATCTGGAGCAGATGGAGAAGTGGGCCGGGGCGCGGCTGGTTAACCGCTCCACCCGCAAGCTGACGCTGACGGCGGCGGGGGAGAAAGTCCTGCAAAAGACGCGCAAGCTATCGCAAATTTCTCAGGAAATTGAAGATCAGTCAGTGAAGGATTTACCCTCAGGCACGCTTCGTGTCGCCTGCGCGCATTTTACCGCGATGCAGATTATCGCTCCGGTGCTGCCCGATCTGTTGCAGCGTTACCCTCAACTGCGCATTGAGCTGGATGTTAACAACCATCCGGTGAGCCTGGTGGGCGAGCGAATTGACGTGGCGATCCGCATCACCGATAACCCCGAACCGGGTATGATCGCTCGCCGGTTGGGAGAGTGTCGGTCCGTGCTTTGCGCCTCGCCGCACTACCTTGTAAGTCGGGGCGTTCCAGAGGAGCTGGAAGACTTAGCCCGGCACAACTGCCTGCATTACAGCTTTTTTGCCGGTCAGTCGTGGCGTTTTTTTACGCCGGCAGGGGAGCCGGTCACGACGGCGGTCAGCGGCAATCTCAGCGCCAGCATCTCATCTCTGCTGATGGAGGCGGCGATAAATCACTGTGGTATTGCCATGCTGCCCGAGCGCGAGGCCGACGCGGCGCTACGGCAGGGAAGCCTGGTGCCGGTGCTCAGCGCCTATACGCCAAAACCGATCGGCATTTTTGGTATTTATCAGTCGCGAGACTATCAGCCTGCGGCGCAGCGTGTGTTCCTCGACGCGCTGGCAAACCACCTTGCCACGCGATCGGACTAGTCTGTCTTCCCTGCAAAATAGATTATGCGTCCTATACTTATCCCTTTGTAAGCCAAAAGGAGAGCAAGAATGACGATTCATAAGCACGGTTCAGCACACTGGTCTGGCGACATCAAACGCGGCAAAGGGACGGTATCGACCGAAAGTGGCGTCCTTAACCAGCAACCTTACGGCTTTAACACCCGCTTCGAGGGCGAGAAAGGGACTAACCCGGAAGAGCTGATTGGCGCAGCGCACGCGGCATGTTTCTCTATGGCCCTGTCGCTAATGCTGGGCGAAGCGGGTTATACCGCCGATTCCATCGATACCACGGCGGATGTCTCGCTGGATAAAACCGACAGCGGTTTTGCCATCAGCAAAGTCGCGCTGCAAAGCAAGGTGACGGTACCGGGTATCGATCCGCAGCAGTTCGACGGCATTATCCAGAAAGCCAAGGCCGGTTGCCCGGTCTCGCAGCTGTTGAAAGCGGAAATCACGCTGGATTACAAACTGAACTGATATCGGGCCGGGCGCATGCCCGGCTCATTTTTAACGGTTACGCCAGCAGCGCACGTTTCGGCTTGCGGAAGAGGGCTGGAGTTGTTGCGGCTGTTCACATCCCTGCGTCGCCAGCGAACAGCGGTCGCGGAAATAGCACCCAACGGGCAGGTGGCGATTACCCGGAAGATCGGTTTTTCGCAACGCCAGATCCTCATCCAGCGGTTCTCCGGTCCGGGGAACGGAGTCAAGCAGCAGCTGCGTATACGGATGGCGCGGCTGACCCAGCACCTGGTTCGCCGGACCCAGTTCCACGATTTGCCCCAGATACATTACCGCCACCCGGTCGCTCATGTGCCGGACCACCGAGACGTTGTGCGAGATTAGCACGTAGGTCAGATTTCGCTGCTGTTGCAGGGCAACCAGCAAATTGAGGATCTGTGCCTGGACGGAAATATCCAGCGCGCTGGTGGGTTCATCCAGCACGATGATGTCCGGATCCGAAGATAGCGCCCGGGCAATAGCGATTCGCTGGCGCTGTCCGCCCGAAAACGCATGCGGCAGACGGTCAAGATATTCCGCTCGAATCCCAACCTGCTGCGCCAGCGTTTCAGCCAACTGACGACGCTCCCGTTCGCTGCGACGTTGCTGTATCCACACCGGCTCGGTGATGGTGCGCCAGACGGGTAAACGTGGATCAAGGGACGAGAGCGGGTCCTGAAATACCATCTGCATACCACCCGCCGCATTCGCGCGCTGACAGGCACCGGTACTCGGTTTGAGCATGCCCATCAGCAGCTGCGCCAGCGTGCTCTTTCCACAGCCGGATTCCCCCACAACGCCCAGCGTTTCGCCGCGATGGATCCGGAGATCCATGCCGTTAAGGGCGTGTACCTGTTCCGTCACGCGCCCCAGCCAGTTTTTGCGCGCAGGAAAATTCACATGCACGCTATCCAGTTCCAGCAGTACCTCAGACATGGCGTCTCTCCTGTTGTGGGTACCAGCAGGCAGCCTGCTGGCCTTCTGCGCCCGTGGAAATTAAGCGCGGCGTTTCGCTGCATTTCGCCCCGGCAGCAAAACAGCGTTCGCGAAAAGCACATCCGCGCGGGAGGTGGCTGAGGTTAGGTACCGTGCCGGGAATGGCCGGGAGGATCTCGCGCGGTTCACCATTTTCCGGGGCACACCGCAGCAGGCCAATCGAATAGGGGTGCACAGGATGGTGGATCAAGGTCTGCGTGCTGCCGCTTTCGATCACGCTGCCCGCGTACATAACGTACATCCGGTCACAAAGCTGCGACACCACCGCCATATCGTGACTGATAAACAGCACCGACGTTCCGCTGGCGCGCGCTTTATGTTTCAGCAGACGCAGCACCTGAAGCTGGACGGTCACATCCAGCGCGGTAGTGGGTTCATCAGCGATGATCAGCTCCGGCTCGCAGGAGAAGGCAAGGGCGATCATGACCCGCTGGCGCATACCGCCGGAAAGCTCAAACGGATAGCGATCCATTACCTGCGCCGCATCCGGGATTTGCATCTCGCCCAGCAGGGAGATCGCCTTCTGCTGCGCGTCGCGGCGGGAAAGCGACTGATGCTGGCGGATCACCTCCACCATCTGCCTGCCAATCCGGCGCGTGGGGTTAAGCGCCGTCATCGGCTCCTGAAAAATCATCGCCACCCTGGCGCCGCGCCACTGACGAAGCTGTTTTTCCGACGCGTTCAGCACATCTTCCCCGAGCAGCGTGACCCGGCCATGGTGAACATGGTAACTGCCTTCCGGCAGCAGGCGCATCGCCAGCATCGCGGTGACCGATTTTCCCGAGCCGGATTCGCCCACCACGCCGACAATTTCACCCCGGCCAATCTCCAGCGAGACGTGGTTGAGCGCGTGGACGTCACCGCGAAAAATGGGGAAGCTCAGGTGCAAATCTTCAATCGATAATACGGAATCACTCATGACTGCTTCCCTCCTGATTTGGGATCCAGCAGGTCGCGAAGACCATCGCCAAACAGATTAAAGCCAACCGCCGTGATCAGAATTGCCGCCCCCGGAAACGCGCAGTACCACCACTGGTCAAGCACGTAGTTACGCCCCACGGCCACCATTGCCCCCCATTCGGCGGTCGGCTGCTGCGCGCCTAATCCAATAAAGCCCAGCGTGGCGGCCATCAGAATGGCGCTGCCGATATCCAGCGACGCTTGTACGATCAGCGGCGGCAGGGCGTTACGCAGGATATGCCAGCTGATCAGGTGCCAGCGCGATGCGCCAAAGGTGCGGGCGGCCAGCACGTAGGTGAACTGGCGCACCACCAGCGTTTGCCCGCGTGCCAGCCGCACGTAAAACGGAATGCGTACAATCGCAATCGCCAGCATCGCGTTAAACAGGCTTGGGCCGAGCGCGGCGGCCAGGGCCATCGTCAGCACCAGCGAGGGGATGGAGAGCATAATGTCCATGATGCGCATAATGATGGCGTCGCCGCGCCCGCCAAGTACGCCGGACAAACAGCCGAGCAGCGAACCGATGCCGCCCGCAATCACCACCACCGCCAGCCCCGCTGTGATGGACTGCTGGCTGCCCACCAGCACGCGGCTGAACAGATCCCGGCCCACCTCATCGGTGCCGAACCAGTGCTGGGCTGACGGTGCCTGCAAGCGCGCGGTCAGATCCAGCGCGTTCGGATCGTGCGGGACTATCCACGGCGAGACCACCATCATCAGCAGCATCACGATCATAATGACCCCGCCGATCAGCGTGAGCGGGCTTTTGCGTAACATCCAGAACAGCTTTGCCCAGTTGATGCGCTGTTTAGCGGTGCTGACAGGGACGGGCGTTTCCTGAGTTAACATCATTCGGCACCTCCGCGCCCAATTCGCGGGTCGATCCACAGATACAGCAGATCCACCACCAGATTGACGAAGACATAGGCCAGCGATACCACGACCGCGAAGCCCATGACGGCGGGGAAGTCCAGCGCCTGAATGGAGGTCACCACCCAGGCCCCCATTCCCGGCCAGGCAAACACGGTTTCGGTAAGCACCGCCCCGTACAGCAGATCGCCCAGCGCCAGCCCGAGCACGGTAATGGAGGGGATCATGGCGTTGGGTAAGGCGTAGCGCAGGACGATGTACCAGCCCGGCAACCCGCTCGCGCGGGCGGTACGAATATAATCCTCGCTCAGTTGCTCCAGCATCGCGGAACGTACCTGACGCGCCACAATACCCAGATGCACGAAGGCCAGGGTCAGGGAGGGTAAAATCAGGTGCTGCAGGGCGTTGAAAAACACCTCGCCGTTGCCTTCCAGCAGAGCGTCCAGCAGATAAAAACCGGTAACGTGGGCGGGCGGATCGAGCCAGTCGTCCAGCCTGCCGCCGCCGGGCAGAATTTGCAGTTGACCGTAGAACAGAACGATAACTCCCAGTCCCAGCCAGAAGGCAGGCGTCGAGATGCCCGTCATCGCCATCAGTCGCACCAGGTGATCCAGCCAGCGGTTACGGTACACCGCCGATAAAATACCCAGCGGCACGCCAATCACCAGCGCCAGCAGCAGGGAGCAAAAGGCAAGCTCCAGCGTGGCGGGGAAAAAAGCTTTCAAATCTTCCGCAACGGGGCGACCGGTGCGAATAGACGTGCCCAGATCGCCATGTGCCAGCGCCTCAACGTAGCGGCCAAACTGAATATAGAGTGGTTGATCCAGCCCCAGCTGCTGGCGGATGCCCTGCACGATTTCATCGCTGGCGCGATCACCGGCCAGCAGGCGGGCCGGATCGCCGGGGATCAGGTGTGAAATAATAAAAGTAATAATACAGACACCGGCCACCACCAGGATTAACCCCCAGCAGCGCTGGCGCACAATGCTCCAGAACGTCATACACTTCCCCCCGGCGTGGGCCGTTACTTACTCATGGTGGCGATGTTAAAAACCTGCTCAAGCATCGGATTAAAGGTGAAGCCTTTGACCTCTTTGTTCATCGCCAGCTGGTAGTTCTTCTGGAACAGATAAACGTAAGCCGCCTCGTCAATCACCACTTTCTGCGCCTGCTGGTAATCTTTGGTGCGTTCCGCCTGATCGGTGGTTTTCAGTGCCGCCTGCAACAGCGCATCGACCTCTTTGTTCTCATAGAATGAGCGGTTACCCGGCAGCCCTTTTTTGTCCGATTCGAACCAGTAGTTCATGAACATGTACGGGTCAGCGAAGTCCGGGCTCCAGTTACCAATCGCAATGTCATAATCACCTTTGCCGACGCGGTCGCGCATGGTGGCGTTCGCCAGTTTCTCGAGCTTGACGTTAATCCCCAGCTTGCCGAGGCTCGCCTGCGTGGAGAGGGCGATAGGCTCCCAGTTCGGGTCGTTATCGGAGTAGAGGAACGTCAGGCTGGCAGGTTTATCTTTGACTTTCTCCAGCGCCGCTTTGGCTTTGGCCTCGTCAAAGTTGTACCGCATGGCGTTCGCATCGAAGCCCCACATGCCCTCCGGGATCGGGCCGCGCATCTGCTTGCCGTTCCCGCTGAGAATGCCTTTCACCATCCCCTGGTAATCGGTCGCCCAGGAGACCGCGCGGCGCAAATCCACCTGATTCATTGGAGGCTTACTGTTGTTCAGATAGAGGTAGGTCACCCGCAGGGACGGGTATTCCGCCACGGCCACTTTGCCTTCCTGCTTCAGAGCAGCAAGCTGATCCACCGGCAGGGCGTCGGCGATATCCAGATCGCCACGGGAAAGTTGCAGGCGACGCGAGGCGCTTTCACCGATAATCTTCACCGAGACGCGCTTAAAGTGCGGCTTTTCACCTGGCCAGTGTGGGTTGGGCACCATCACCAGCTGTTGACCTTTCCGCCAGCTTTTTAGCATAAACGGTCCGGAACCCGCGGTGTTTTGCGCCAGGAAACCGCGTGCGTCGTCGGCGGCATTGGCCTTCAGCACCGCCGGGTTGACGATCGACGCGCCGTCATTGGCCAGCGTGTAGAGGAACGGGGCAAACGGCTGGCTGAGGGTGAATTTCACCGTATGCTCATCCACCACGTCCACTTTCAAATCTTTCGGGAACGCTTCGGAAGGTCCCTGGTTGATTTTAAGCAGACGTTCAAACGACAGCTTGACCGCTTCGGCGGTCACCGGCGTGCCGTCGGCGAATTTTGCATTATCTGCCAGGGTGAACGTCCACACTTTCTGGTCGTCTGACGCCTTCCAGCCCGTCGACAGATCGCCTTCCACCTCCGTGGTGCCAGGCTTGTATTTCACCAGACGCTGGTACGAGGGGTAGGTCACCGTCCAGTCGTTGTTATCGATAGTGACCGCCGGATCCAGCGTTTGCGGATCGGCAGCTTTCCCTATCACCAGCATATCTTTTGGCACCGCCGCCAGAGCGGGAAGGGTGCTCAGGGCGAGCGTAGCGGCAATCAGGGTAGTAAGCAGCGTTGTTTTCATGGCCGGGCTCCAGAATTACAGTGAGTGTGTGGTCGGATAACAGGCGAACTGGTCATCTAACAGCGGATAGCTGGCGGCGTTCGGCAGCTCGAAATGCCACCACTCGCTGCTGATGCCCACAAAACCGCCGCCGTACATAACGGCGTTCAGGAGCAGACGATTTCGCTGCGCCTCGGGCGGAACGGAAGGGTGCCAGGCATGAGAACGGTCGTGCATTTCGTCAAACCCGGCGCCCATATCCAGCACGTTGTCGTGTTCATCCATCAGCGTGACGTCAATGGCAGTGCCCCGGCTGTGGTTCGAGCCAATCGCGACATCCACCACGTATTCCGGATTGGGGCAGGCATCCCAGAGTTGCGCCTGTGCCTGCTGCGGGCGATAGGCGTCGTAGACCACCAGCTTCAGACCGGCCAGCGCGGCGATACTGATCGATTTCGCCAGCGCGGTGGCGGCATCCGTGTGCAGCAGGCACGCGGCGTGCTGATAGATCGGGCGGCCGGTAATGTTATCGGCGGTCGCGTATTTCAGATCGATATGCAGCGTGGGAAAAGTTTTCGCCACATCAATCAGTTGACTCTCTTCAGGCATAGCTCCGCTCCTTTAGCGTTCAAATTGACCAAATTCTTGTTGTAGTTGTCGGTTGATTGCCAGACGTTCCGGCAGCGCTTCCCCCAGCGCCGCCACAACGCCCGACAGCAGCAGGTTGAACAGACAGCTCACCGGCGCCAGCGAGTCCCAGAAATGGCCGGTATCGGTCTTCACCTGGAGTAAATCAATCGGGTAATCCCGCGCCCACGGGCACCAGATATCGGTGATCAGCGCCATCGCCAGGCCTTTTTCGCTCGCCACGCGGCAGTACTGGCGGGCAATGGCGGAGTAGGCGCGGGTATCGGTCAGCACGATATACGGGTTAGCAAAGCCGGAGTTAAGCGACTCCACCCAGCTACCGGAGAGCCCTTCGGAATAGCTTACCCGCGGGCGCAGATACTCCAGATGGCTGAAGAACGCATTGGCGATCCCGCGCGTGGACTGGATCCCCAGCACGAAGACGGCGTCGGCATGGGAAAGTTGCTGGACCACCTGCCTGAACGTTTCGCTTTGCGCCAGCTGGTAGACATGGGCAATGGCGTCCACCTCCAGCGACAGGGAGTGCTGAAGGCGATCCGACAGCGGCTGTTGCTGTTTCCAGGAGTCCAGACGCTCGTTTATGCCCCAGGGCTGATGGGGAGCGCGCAGGCTTTTTTTGGCGTCATCAAGGTTGCGATAGCCCAGCTTGCGCAGAAAGCGTCCGACGGTGATCCCGCTGGTGGCCGTGGCCAGCGCCACGCTCTCAGCCGTTTCAAAAGGGATCTGTCCGACGTGCGCCAGCATCCAGCTTGCCACCCGCTTTTCGCTCGGGGTGAGCTGGCTGAAGGTCGCTTCGATACGGCTTAACACCTCAGGTTTGGTCGTCATACCGCCTCGCTGTTAACTGGCTGTCAAAGGCCGGGTTTCTGTTATCGGATTAACAATGCAGGACGCGTGCCATGTTCACATTGCGGCGAAAACGCGCTGTGCAGCAAAGTTAATGCAATATTTGTTTAACAGATGCTCAACATTTGTGCAGCGTAGTTCACTTTTGGTGCAGTGTCCGGCCTGAGCGATATCTATTTGGTGAATACGACAGCCTCTTCACATTTTTTGGTAAGATGAAAGCTCTGTGGATAAGAGAGGGAGCCTTACATGGCGAATTTGCCCTGGCGGGTCAGCGTGCGCCTGATGGCTCTCGCAAAAAAAATAGCGATGGTCATCGGGATCATTGTGCTCGTTCTGCTGGCGGTGCGGGTTTATCTTTCGCAGCAGGGGCCGGCCCTGCATCACTGGCATACATGGCGGGCTGACGAAATGTCCGTGCAGGAGATGGATAACGCGACCTTCGCAGCTTATGTCGCGCGGGAAAACGCCATCTTCACCGCTCTTGATGCTGAGGTGACGGCGAAAGTCACCCCCGCAGAGCGCACGCCGCTGAACCGCTATTACCGTCAGAGCCTGGTGTGGCCAGGACACTTTACTCCGGATGCAAACCGGTCGTTTGTGCTGATGCCTGCCGGAAAGCCGCGCGGGGCGGTAGTGTTGTTGCACGGTCTGACGGATTCGCCCTACAGCGTCAGGCGTCTGGCTGTGAATTATCAAAAGCACGGCTTTGTGGCCGTAGTGCCTCGTTTGCCCGGACACGGCACGGCGCCGGGCGCGTTGACAGACGTTGACTGGGAGGCGTGGCTGGCAGCTACGCGCCTTGCGGTTCGTGAAGCAACACGCCTGACAGGGAACGATCTCCCCCTGCACCTGGTGGGCTATTCCAACGGCGGGGCGCTGGCGATGAAATACGCCCTCGACGCCCTTGATGCGCCTGAACTGCGTAAACCTCAGCAGATCGTTTTGCTCTCACCGATGATTGGCGTCACGGCGTTTGCGCGCTTTGCCGGATTCGCCGGGCTACCGGCTATGTTACCGGCGTTTGCCAAAGCCGCGTGGCTCAACATTTCGCCGGAATATAATCCTTATAAATACAATTCGTTCCCGGTGAATGCGGCACGTCAGTCCTGGCTGCTTACCCGGGCTCTGCATGAGCAGATAAACCGCGATGTTCATGATCACAAACTAACGCAGCTCCCGCCGGTACTGGCGTTTCAGTCGGTCATGGATTCAACGGTCAGTACCCGCGCCGTAGTCAGCGGGCTGTTTGACCAGCTTCCGGCAAATGGCAGCGAACTGGTGGTATTTGACATCAATCAGGCCGGGAGTTTCCGTCCACTGTTCAGGCCATCATCCTGGACGGCGGTGGCTGACCTGCTGCCCGAGGCGAAAAGACGTTACAGTGTCACAATCGTGACCAATGCCAGCCCTGACAGGTTTGATATGGTGGCAAAGACAACGCCTGCGGGCAGCACCCGGGAAACGGTGACGCCGCTGTCGGTCTCGTATCCGCAGGAGGTTTATTCCCTGTCGCATATTGCCATTCCGTTCCCGCCTGAAGACGATCTGTATGGCCGCCATCCTGAGGTGAAAAACCGCTATGGAATCAGTCTCGGGACGATAGCCCTGTGGGGAGAAACCTCAGTTCTGAGCGTCGGTAAAGATGCGTTAATGCGCGTAACGTCGAATCCTTTCTACGACTATATGCAGACGCGGATCGACAGCCGTCTCGGGGAGAATCAACCCCGAAGTGGAATAGACTAGGCCACCACAGGGAACTATGTTAAACAGTACCGTTCAGGCGTATACCCCATACCGGACCCCGTTTCTGTGCTGACAACTCTCATTTATCGAAGCCAGCTGAGCTTAACCTGCACCTCCGCAGCGTTAAGCGCGCTGGTTGAAAAGGCCAGGATCCGTAATACGGAGCAGGGCATCTCAGGCATTCTTCTCTCCAGTGGACGTGACGTTCTGCAAATTCTCGAAGGCACGGAACAGAACGTCGTCGCGCTTTTTAACACCATCCGTGCGGATGACCGGCATACCGGCGTGGTGGAGCTGATGCGCGATTACGGCCCGCGCAGACGTTTCGAAGACGTGGGAATGCTGCTGTTTGACCTGGATGTTCAGACCCCGAAAGCGGTTCTGGCGTCGGTTCTGCATTACAGCAAGCTGGAAAGCTATCTGACTTCTGAGGATCGGGTCTTCAAATTTATTCAGACCTTTATCACCGGCAAAACCGCTATCCCACCCGCTTCGGACTATGAGCCTGATAAATGGACGCTTTCGCGAGAGCGCGCGCCGTTTGGTAAAGGGTTAGGTCTGCTGGCGGGACAGCCCTGCCAGTTTGCGCTGCAACCCATTGTCGAGCCGTCCGAAGGCAAAATCAGTTCTCTCGAAGCGCTTATACGCGGAAACGACGGCGGCAGCCCGGAGCATTTCTTCCATAGTCTCGATCGTGAACAGATTTACGAAGTCGACCTGCAAACCAAAGCCTGGACCTTTGCGCTGGCGCAAAAGCTCGGCATCGGCAGCCACAAACTGGCGGTGAACCTGCTGCCAATGTCGCTGGTTAACGTGCCGGGCGCGGTAGAGTTCCTGGTAACGCAGATCAAAAAGCACAATCTACAGCCAGAGCAGGTGATCATTGAAGTCACTGAGAACGAGATGATATCTGGCTTCAACCAGTTTAACAGCGCCATTAAACAGCTGCGCGCGGAAGGGGTTGGGCTGGCGATAGATGATTTTGGTTCCGGCTATGCTGGTCTTTCACTGCTCACGCGGTTCCAGCCGGATAAGCTCAAAATCGACAGAGAGATCGTCAGCGATATCCACCTGAGCGGGCCCAAGCAGGCGATTGTGAAGTCGATAATCAGCTGCTGCACCGATCTGGAGATTACGCTGGTCGCAGAAGGCATTGAGAAGATAGAAGAGTGGTGCTGGCTTGAATCCGCCGGTATTCGCCGCTTCCAGGGCTTTTTGTTCGCCCGCCCGCAGCTCAATGGCGTGGGTGATATTCACTGGCCCCATCGGGTGGGTTAAGCAAATTGTCCCTCGCCATATTTCCCCGACACCCTGCCTGTGCTTAAATAGCTAAACCGGTTTAACATTATTTAGCTAAGAAGGTGATATGGAGACGATCTGGGTACTTGGCGATGCAGTGGTGGATCTGTTGCCCGACGGAGAGGGCAAACTGCTGCAATGTCCTGGCGGCGCACCGGCCAACGTTGCGGTAGGGGTAGCGCGTCTGGGAGGCAGAAGCGCCTTTATAGGCCGGGTGGGCGACGACCCCTTCGGGCGTTTTATGCAAAAAACGCTTGCGGATGAGCAGGTTAATACAGAATGGCTGAGACGGGATCCGCGGCATCGCACCTCCACGGTGGTGGTGGATCTCGATGACGACGGGGAACGTTCATTTACCTTTATGGTTCGCCCGAGTGCTGATCTGTTCCTTGACGCCGCCGATCTCCCGCCATTCCGCGCCGGGGAGTGGCTGCACGTCTGCTCTATCGCGCTTAGCGCCGAACCCAGCCGTTCCGCGACGTTTCAGGCGATGGCCGCTATCAGACAGGCGGGCGGTTTCGTCAGCTTTGACCCCAATATCCGCGCCGATCTCTGGCACGATGAAGTCGAGCTGCGCCAGTGTCTTGAGCGGGCATTAGCCTGTGCAGATGTGGTGAAAATCTCGGTGGAAGAGCTGGCGTTCTTGACCGGAAATGCGCAGGTCCATGAGGGGCTGGCGGCGCTGATGCGCACCTGTCCGGCCAGGCTGGTGCTGGTGACGCAGGGAAAAGAGGGCGTGACCGCCTGGCAGGGAGGCGCGTTGACGCACTATCCTGCATCAACCGTGGAATGCATTGATACCACCGGTGCGGGGGATGCTTTCGTCGCCGGGCTGCTGTTCGGTCTGGCACGTCATGGCCAGGCCCGTCTCTCAGAGGTCATCACGTTAGCGCAGCGCTGCGGAGCGCTGGCGACAACCGCAAAAGGGGCAATGACCGCGCTGCCTTATCATCACGAACTGTAATTCACCTCTCCAGGCCTCCGGTCGGCGGCCTGAATTGTCGCCTCGATCACACTTACTAAAACGGTTTAGCAAAAAACGTTGCCGATTCAAAATTCAACGGTTTAGTATCATCAGCCTAAACCGGTTTAGCAATTTAGCACTTTTACCGATAGTTATTAGGGATGCGACAAAATGTATAAAAAACGCAGACTTGCCGTGATGATAGGCATGCTGGCCGGCTGTACCTCTGTTTTTGCCCAGACGGATATGACCCGTATCGAAGCGCGCCTGGCAGCGCTGGAGCAGCGTTTGCAGGAGGCGGAAACCCGTGCGCAGGTTGCTGAAAAACGCGCCACGGCAGCGGAACAGAAAACGCAGCAACTGGTGGCTGCGCAGCAGGAAGCGCAAACCTCCACACAGGCGGTGGCGCAACGTACCACTGCGCTGGAAGAGAAAGCCGATCGGACAGGCGGTTTTGAGTTTCACGGTTACGCCCGTTCCGGGCTGCTGATGAACGACGCTGCCTCCAGCAGCAAAAGCGGTCCTTATCTGACACCCGCCGGGGAAACGGGTGGGGCCATCGGGCGTCTGGGGAACGAAGCGGATACCTACGTTGAGCTGAATGTTGAGCACAAACAGACGCTGGAAAATGGCGCGACGACGCGCTTTAAGGCGATGCTGGCCGACGGTCAGAAAACCTATAACGACTGGTCGGCAGACAGCAGCGACCTGAACATTCGTCAGGCCTTTGCCGAGCTGGGCACTTTGCCGGACGTTACCGGCGCGCTGAAAGGCAGCACCTTCTGGGCGGGTAAGCGTTTTGACCGCGACAACTTCGACATTCACTGGCTGGATTCCGACGTGGTATTTCTCGCCGGGACCGGCGGCGGCGTCTATGACGTGAAGTGGAACGATACGCTGCGCAGTAACTTCTCCCTTTATGGCCGTAACTTCGGCAGCGAAGAGGAGATCGACAACAACGTCCAGAACTACATCTTAAGCATGAACCACTTCGCCGGGCCGGTGCAGTTGATGGTCAGCGGCTTACGGGCAAAAGATAATGACGACCGTAAGGACAGCAACGGCGATCCGATTAAAACCGACGCGGCCAATAACGGGGTACATGCGCTGGTTGGTCTGCATAACGAGAGCTTCTACGGCCTGCGGGAAGGTTCCGCCAAAACGGCGCTGCTTTACGGCCACGGTCTGGGGGCCGAGGTGAAAAGCATTGGTGCAGACGGCGCATTGCTGTCAGAAGCCGATACCTGGCGTTTTGCAAGTTACGGTGTCACGCCGCTGGGCGGTGGCTGGCACATTGCGCCCGCCGTGCTGGCGCAAAGCAGTAAGGACCGCTACGTGAAGGGCGACAGCTATGAGTGGGTCACGCTCAATACGCGTCTGATCAAAGAGGTGACCCAGAATTTCGCCCTCGCGTTCGAGGGCAGTTATCAATACATGGATTTAAACCCGGAAGGCTACAAGGATCGCAATGCGGTTAACGGTAGCTTCTACAAGCTAACCTTTGCCCCGACGTTAAAGGCGGGCAAGATTGGCGATTTCTTCAGCCGTCCGGAGCTGCGCCTGTTCGCCACCTGGATGGACTGGAGCAGCAAGCTGGATAACTACGCCAGCGATGACGCCTTTGGCAGCAGCGGCTTCAATGCGGGTGGGGAATGGAACTTTGGGGTGCAGATGGAAACCTGGTTTTAACCCTTCACGCTCCCGCATTGCGGGGGCGTTTCGAACATCATAAAAAGAGGTCAGGAAGAGGTATCTATGGATTTTAATCATATTGCGCGCGAGCTGATTCCGCTGCTCGGTGGCAAAGAGAACATTGCCAGCGCGGCACATTGCGCCACGCGCCTTCGTCTGGTGCTGGTCGATGATGCGCTTGCCGACCAGCAGGCTATCGGCAAGGTTGAAGGCGTGAAAGGCTGTTTTCGAAATGCCGGGCAGATGCAGGTGATCTTCGGCACAGGGGTGGTGAATAAGGTTTACACCGCGTTTATTCAGGCGGCAGGGATTAGCGAGTCCAGTAAATCGGAAGCGGCGGATATTGCAGCCCGCAAGCTTAACCCGTTCCAGCGCATCGCGCGTCTGCTCTCCAACATCTTCGTGCCGATTATTCCGGCGATCGTGGCCTCGGGTCTGCTGATGGGCCTGCTCGGGATGGTTAAAACCTACGGCTGGGTTAATCCGGATAACGCGCTCTATATCATGCTGGATATGTGCAGCTCGGCGGCGTTTATTATTCTGCCGATCCTGATTGGCTTCACCGCCGCGCGGGAGTTTGGCGGCAACCCGTATCTGGGCGCAACGCTCGGCGGCATCCTGACTCATCCGGCGCTGACCAACGCCTGGGGCGTAGCATCCGGCTTCCACACCATGAACTTCTTCGGTCTTGAAATCGCCATGATTGGCTATCAGGGAACCGTCTTCCCGGTGCTGCTGGCAGTGTGGTTTATGAGCATTGTGGAAAAACAGCTTCGCCGGGCGATCCCGGATGCGTTAGATCTGATCCTGACGCCGTTCCTGACCGTCATTATCTCCGGCTTTATCGCGCTGTTGATTATTGGCCCGGCGGGACGCGCGCTGGGCGACGGGATCTCCTTTATTCTTAGCACCCTGATTGCCCACGCGGGCTGGCTGGCCGGGCTGTTGTTTGGTGGGCTCTATTCGGTGATTGTCATTACCGGCATTCACCACAGCTTCCACGCTATTGAGGCCGGACTGTTGGGTAACCCGTCGATTGGCGTGAACTTCCTGCTGCCGATCTGGGCGATGGCGAACGTGGCGCAGGGCGGGGCGTGTCTGGCGGTGTGGTTCAAAACCCGCGATGCCAAAATCAAAGCCATTACCTTACCGTCGGCGTTTTCCGCGATGCTGGGCATCACCGAAGCGGCAATTTTTGGCATCAACCTGCGTTTCGTGAAGCCGTTTATCGCGGCCCTGATCGGTGGCGCAGCGGGCGGGGCCTGGGTAGTGTCGGTGCATGTCTACATGACCGCCGTTGGTCTGACGGCGCTTCCCGGTATGGCGATCGTTCAGGCCAGCTCGCTGCTCAACTATATTATCGGCATGGTGATTGCCTTTGGCGTGGCGTTCACCGTCTCTCTGCTGCTGAAATATAAGACGGACTCTGAATAATGACCTTACCTTCCCGCTGGCCTGCCGTGTTGCAGGCCGTTATGCAAGGCCAGCCGCGTGCGCAAGCGGACAGCCACTATCCGCAGTGGCATCCTGCGCCGGTGACGGGGCTGATGAACGATCCGAACGGCTTTATCTGGTTTGCCGGACGTTACCATCTGTTTTATCAGTGGAACCCGCTGGGCTGCGATCATCGCTACAAGTGCTGGGGACACTGGAGCTCAGCAGATCTGGTGCACTGGCAGCACGAGCCAATGGCGCTGATGCCTGACGAAGAGTATGACCGCAATGGCTGTTACTCCGGCAGCGCCGTGGATAACAACGGCGTGCTGACCCTGTGCTATACCGGCAACGTTAAGTTTGACGATGGCGGCCGCACCGCCTGGCAGTGTCTGGCGGTGCAAAATGACGACGGCACGTTTGCCAAACTGGGACCGGTGTTGCCCCTGCCGGACGGGTATACCGGGCACGTCCGCGACCCGAAAGTGTGGCGCCATGACGGGCAGTGGTACATGGTGCTCGGGGCGCAGGATCAGCATAAGCGCGGCAAGGTGCTGCTGTTTACGTCAGCCGATTTGCACACCTGGGCGTCCTGCGGCGAAATCGCCGGTCACGGCGTCAATGGACTCACGGACGCGGGCTATATGTGGGAGTGCCCGGATCTGTTTGCGCTTGATGGCACACACGTCTTGATCTGCTGCCCACAGGGGCTGGCGCGCGAACCGCATCGCTATCTCAACACCTATCCGTCCGTCTGGATGAGTGGGGCATTTGATTATCAAACGCCTGCATTTGCGCACGACGAATTGCATGAGCTTGATGCCGGTTTCGAATTTTACGCGCCGCAAACCACGGTGGCAGAAGACGGCCGCCGCATCCTCATCGGCTGGATGGGCGTGCCGGACGGCGAAGAGATGCTCCAGCCTACACGAGGGCACGGCTGGATCCACCAGATGACCTGTCCGCGCGAGCTGCGCTACCGCGACGGTAAGCTCTGGCAAACGCCGGTCCGTGAGCTGGAAACGCTGCGCGAGGATGAACATCACTGGCAGGGACGCGCCAGCGATGCCCCGGTGCTGAAGGGAACCCGTCTTGAGTTCGAACTGAGCGCATCGTGCGTAAACGTGGATTTTGCCGGCGCGTTGCGGCTGATTGTGGATGATGCGGGGATCCGTCTGGAACGCGCCAGCCTGGAAACCGGAGAGACGTTGACCCGCTACTGGCAGGGCTCTGTTCATCATTTACGCGTGCTGTGTGACCGTTCCAGCGTCGAAATTTTCATCAATCACGGTGAAGGCATCATGAGCAGCCGCTATTTTCCTGACCATCCGGCCCAGGTTCGCTTCGAAGGTGCGTCCGACATCACATTACGCTACTGGTCGCTGCGCAGCTGCATGATAGAATAGGGGTTTTGGCAGCCGGATCTAAGTCGTTGTGAGAAAAACAAAACGCGTCACCATTAAAGATATCGCGGAGCTGGCGGGGGTATCAAAAGCCACAGCCAGTCTGGTTCTGAACGGCCGCAGCAAAGAGCTTCGGGTGGCGGAGGAGACACGCGAGCGTGTGCTGGCGATTGCCAAAGAACATCATTATCAGCCCAGTATTCACGCCCGTTCGCTGCGGGACAACCGCAGCCACACCATTGGTCTGGTGGTGCCGGAAATCACCAACTACGGGTTTGCCGTTTTTTCTCATGAGCTGGAGACCCTCTGCCGCGAGGCGGGTGTTCAGCTGCTGATCTCCTGTAGCGATGAAAATCCGGGCCAGGAGACGGTGGTGGTCAATAACATGGTGGCCCGCCAGGTGGACGGGCTGATTGTCGCCTCCAGCATGCTCAACGACGCGGATTATCAAAAGCTGAGCGAGCAGTTGCCCGTTGTGCTCTTTGACCGTCATATGAACGACAGTTCTCTGCCGCTGGTCCTCACCGATTCAATTACCCCGACCGCCACGCTGGTGGCCGACATTGCGCGCCAGCATCCGGATGAGTTCTACTTCCTCGGCGGCCAGCCGCGGCTTTCCCCGACGCGTGACCGTCTGGAAGGGTTTAAGCAGGGGCTGCGTGACGCTGGCGTCGAGCTACGTCCGGAGTGGATTATTCATGGTAATTACCATCCCAGCTCCGGCTACGAAATGTTTGCCGAACTTTGCGCGCGCCTGGGCCGCCCGCCAAAAGCCCTTTTTACCGCCGCCTGCGGTCTGCTGGAAGGGGTGTTACGCTATATGGGGCAACATAATCTGCTGCAAAGCGATATGCGTCTGGCCAGCTTTGACGATCATTATCTCTATGATTCTCTGACCATTCCTGTCGATACCGTTCGTCAGGATAACCGCCAGCTCGCCTGGCACTGCTTTGATCTGATTGGCAAACTGATTGAAGGGGAAACGCCGGAGCCAATCCAGCGTAAACTGGATGCCACACTGCAACGGCGATACAAGGCCGTGGAGTGACAGGGTAACGTCTGACGGATATATCAATAACTTTAATTAATTAAAGATCGGATTCAGCCGATAACCAAAGGGAAATTATATCCCTGAGGTGTGTTATGTCGTTGAAAAAATCATCCCTGATTATCCTGTTTTCCCTGCTTTTCTTCTTTGTGGCCAGCACCATCACCAGCGTTGGGCTCATCATTAAAAGTAATACTTCGCTGGATAATGTGAACAAAGAAATTCAGGTGGTCCTGTCCATTATTGATCCCATTAACCATAGCCGAACCCTGCGCGTCAGGGTTATGGAGTATGTAAAAATGGTGGAAGCGGGGGACGCCACCGACTCGCCTGCGAAACTGGCCTCGGTTAAAGAGGCGCTGACCAAAGCCGATAGTGCATTTTCGGCGTTTATGGCCTCGCCGCGTTTGCAGGACGAAGCCCCGCTGGTCACTGCCTACCAGCAAGCGTGGCAAAATTACCGTAACCAGGGACTGGCACCGCTGATTGCCGCTGCCGCCGCTCACGATGTGTCGCGGTTCAACGCTCTTATTCCCGTGGTGTCTCAACTCGATCGCCAATATGAAATTGTGCTCGATCAGGTTCTCTCCGTTCACCAGAAGTACGCCAAAACACTTAACGAGGATGCGAGCCATAATTTTGTGTCGGGTCTGGTTATTATCGCCTGCATTGCGGTGCTGTTCGTGGTGGTGATCTTCGTCGTCAGCCTGCTGATGAAACGCGTGGTCTTTGCGCCAGTGAACCTGGCGCGCGAGCACTGTCGACAGATTGCGGCCGGGAAGCTGGACGTACCGGTACCGATCAAGCGTGATTCCGGGAATGAAATCGATCACCTGATGTCCTCGATGGAGCAGATGCGCCAGGCGCTGCTCTCCACCATTTCTCAGGTGCGCGATGCCAGCCACACCGTAACGCATGCGGCGCAGGAAATTGCCTCCGGCAATATCGACCTGGCCTCCCGTACCGAGCAACAGGCTTCTGCCCTTACCCAGACGGCCGCCAGCATGGAAGAGCTGAGCGCGACGGTGGCGAATAACACCGATAACGTGTTCCAGGCCGGTAAGCTGGTGCAGGATGCCGTGAAAAATGCCCATACCGGTGAAGCGGTAACCCGTGAAGTCATCGAAACGATGAATACTATCGCGTCCAACTCGAAGCGTATTGAGGACATCACCAGCGTCATCAACAGTATTGCTTTCCAGACTAATATTCTGGCGCTGAACGCGGCCGTTGAAGCGGCGCGTGCCGGTACGCAGGGGCGAGGATTTGCCGTGGTGGCAAGTGAAGTGCGCACCCTGGCCCAGAAAAGCGCGGTGGCGGCGAAGGATATCGAAAGCCTTATCGCCCAGTCTGTTTCCAGCGTGAAAAACGGTGCGGAACTGGTGAATCGTTCGGGAGAGGTGATTGATTCTATTATCAGCTCTGTGAATAAAGTGCATACGCTGATGGAACAGATTTCGGTTGCCTCAGAAGAGCAGAGCCGTGGAATTGGTCAGGTTGGGCAGGCCGTAACGGAGATGGACGGTGTGACCCAGCAGAACGCGGCGCTGGTGCAGCAATCCGCCGCAGCCGCGGCCTCGCTGGAGGAGCAGGCGCAGCAGCTGTCGCAGAGTATTTCGAGTTTTCGTCTGCCGGCAATTGCGTGATTAAATGAGGAAGGCTCCTGTTGGAGCCTTTTTAATGTCTGCATTCAGCCGCTGCACAATCTCCTTCAGCCATTACTGTTATCCGTACAAAGCCGCTATCACATAAATTTTATCTTTCCCCGGCAATATTTCTGTTCCTCATCCGTCTACCTCATCAGAGACCATAATCATTCAACATAAACGAGGTTCACATGAGAAATTTTGATATGCACGGAAAAGGTCACGGACGTGGTTTGGGCCGCCATCGTATGTACAAGGGCATCGTGATAGGCGCAGTCCTGTTCGTGGTGCTTGGCCTGCTGGTCATGTCCCTGTGGAACGCGTTGCTCCCGGCCATCCTGGGGGTTAAAGCCATTGGCTTCTGGCAGGCGCTGGGGATCCTGCTGCTGAGCCGCATTCTTTTCGGTGGGCTGGGTTTTCGTCCAGGCATGTTCGGTGCACACCGCCGTATGCACGCACAATGGATGAATATGACCCCCGAACAACGTGAGGCCTTCATTCAGCAGCGTCGGGCGGGATTTGGGCGTCATGGTCATTGCCGGTGGCACGATGACCGGGATGAGAAGCGAGATGATAACGCTGCGAAAGCGCCGGAAGCCGAGTGAGCGATATGAAAGCCGGTGAGGCGGGGGAATCATTACTGATCTCGGCACTCAATGCCTGCCGCGCACGGCTAAAAGCCTTCATTCGCGGACGGACTGCGGTTCGTGATGATGTCGATGATATTCTTCAGGAAGTGACCTGGCAGTTGATGAAAGTGGAACAACCGGTGGAGAACGTCGCCGCCTGGCTGTTTCGCGCCGCGCGGAATGAGATGATCGACCGGGCGCGAAAAAAGCATGAGGTTTCACTACCGGGGTACCTGACGGCAGATGATGAGGACTTTCCGGAGCAGGAGATTGCAGAAACGTTATTCGGCGTACCGCAAACGCCGGAGGAGGAGTATCTCAACATGCTGCTGTGGGAAGAGTTGGGGCAAGCCCTGTCGGAACTGCCGCCACCACAGCGCGAGGTGTTTGAAAAAACGGAATTTGAGGGATACACCATGAAGGTGCTGGCGGAGGAAACGGGCGACAGCGTGCAGGCGTTATTATCCCGCAAACACAAAGCTGTGCGATTTTTGCGTAGTCGCCTCAAGGATATTTATGAAGCGTTGACAGGGCAATAAAGTTCGACCACTCTGAAAAACAATATCTTAGAGGGGTCGTTATGCTTCAACTGTTAGCAAAGAAAAAGATGCTGTTACTCTCTGCTCTGCTGTTTTCAGGGCTGGTCAGGGCAGAGGAGTCGCTTCCGGATGTGGTAAAGCACTTCAGTGAGCAGCAGGATATCAAAATCATTAAGAAAATTGATGCCCCCGGCGGCGCGCCAGCGTGGCTGGGGCAGTATCAGGACATGGGCGTGACGCTCTTTCTGACCCCTGACGGAAAGCACGTGGTGTCTGGCTATCTGTATGATGAGAAGGGAACCAACCTCAGCGAGGCCTTTTTCCAGAAAGAGATCTACGCCCCGATGGGCCGCGAGATGTGGAAAAAGCTCAATGCGGCGCATCCGCTGAAAGAGGGCGCGGAGAGCGCCCCGCGCAAAGTCTTTGTTTTTGCCGACCCGTTCTGCCCGTACTGCAAGCAGTTCTGGGCTGAAGCGCAGCCGTGGGTGAAGGCCGGCAAGGTCCAGCTCAACACGCTGCTGGTTGCGTTTCTTAACCCGAACAGCGGGCGTAACGCCTCCGCGATCCTGAATGCCAAAGATCCGGTGTCGGCCTGGAAAGAGTACGAGCTGTCCGGCGGTAAAAAGCTGCCTAAACCTGAAGGGGTGGCTTCGCGGGAAACCGTTGAGATCCTGCAAAATCACCAGACGCTTATGGACAGTCTCGGCGCAAATGCCACACCGGCTATTTATTACCTGAATGAGCAAAACGAACTGCAGCAGGTCGTGGGCATGCCAGACGCAAAACAGCTTGAGGCGATGTTCGGGCCGAAGCCGTAAAAAAAAGGCAGAAACAGGACGTTTCTGCCTTTTGTCAGTCAACTACCCCAGCGCCCCCGGAGGTAATTTACGGCCTCCTGCGTCTGCGGCTGGTTAAGATAGTCTTCACGGAACAGGATGGTGCCTTTTACGTCTGGCAGTGAATCGTTGAGGTCGAGCTGTTTTTTCAGCTCCGGTACGCCGCCGTTCACCGTCCAGTCCGGTTCGTTTCTGGAAGGCGCGCCCACTTTGTAGAACGCGATCCCGATATACAGGCGGGTATGGGTCGGTTTCACCACGTCAGCCCACCATTTTGTCAGCACATCGTATCGTGCCGCGTCGCGGGCGAAGGGCCAGTAGATCTGCGGCGCAATGTAATCCAGTAAACCCTGCTGTACCCATTTTCGCGTGTCAGCGTAGGATTCATCGTAGGCTGCGGCACCGCGTGTGTCCGATCCTGCCGGGTCGAAGGAGCGGTTGCGCCATACACCCGCCGGGCTGACGCCAAATTCAACCTCAGGCTTTGCCTGCTTGATCGCCCTTGATACCTGCACAATCAGCTGCTGCGTATTGTGCCGACGCCAGTCAGCTTTCGACGCAAATCCCTCGCCGTAGCGCCTGAAGGTCCAGGCATCGTTCAGGGTTGAGCCCGGCGTCTCGGTGTAAAAATAGTCATCGAACTGAACGCCGTCGACAGGGTAGCGATTCACCACTTCCATCACCACCTGGGTTATCCAGTCCCGCACCTCGGGAATGCCCGGGTCGAGAACAAAACGATCCCCCGAGGTGCGGATCCACTCCGGATGCTGGACATAGACGCTGGAGGGATGAAGCGACGAGGTACGGTTAAGCGCGGCGATGGTCGAGGGCTTCGTGTTGGTGGAGACGCGGTAAGGGTTGAACCAGGCGTGAACCTTCATCCCGCGCTTGTGCGCTTCATCCAGCATAAACTGGAGCGGATCGTAACCGGGGTCTTCCCCGATAGTCCCGGTCAGGGTATCTGACCATGGCAGTATTTCAGAGGCCCACAGCGCCGTACTGTCCGGTTTTACCTGAAAGAAGACGGTGTTGATCCCAAGCTTTTTCAGCTTATCGAGCTTGTCCGTCAGCGCCTTCTGTTGCTGGGCGATACGCTGGTCCGCGCTGCGGCCATTCACTGATGACACGGGGGGCCAGTCGAGACGGGAGACGGTCGCCAGCCAGATCCCGCGCATGGGTTCGTTAGTCTGCTGTACAGGTTTCGCCTGCGGCAGCGGGGTAACGAGTGATTTGGGTGGTTTGGAAGTGCAACTTACCAGTAAAAGCGCGCAGCCAAGCAGCGCGCCAGTCCGTTTTACGTGTCGCATCATTTGCGTGTTAGCTCCTGGGTGTCCGGCCATCCGTCCAGGGATTAAACGCCGGTTCGTCCTGTTCCTCGTTACCGTCATCGTGAAGGGAGTCGAGGTAGAGGGCTTCAACTTCCGCCCGCGCCCATGGGGTCCGGCGCAGGAACTTCAGACTCGATTTAACACTCGGGTCCTTGCGAAAACAGTTGATTTTGATTCGGTTGCCCAGTTCATTCCAGCCATATCGCGCAATCAGCGCGTTAACCTGCATTTCAAGCGTTACGCCATGCAAAGGATCGTTGGAAATATGTGCTGTCATAGGCGTCCGGTAGTCTCATTTTTTATGGGGATGTGATAAACGCTCAAAGGTTACAAGAAAGCAGGGGACGCGGCAATTTCAGCGTGAGGTTCTTCACCCGTAAAGGGTGAAGAGGATTTCCGGTTAATACTATTTTTTAAACAGTTCAGGTGCCCACGGCGTCGGGTCTACCTCCATAAAGGGTGCACGCTCAAAGCGGGACTTCAGCGCCCAGGGCACCGTACAGTCGAAAATCGTTTTGCAGGTGATCCCGTTGCCACGAATGGAGGGACTGTAGTCCGGCGCCTGAGACGGATCGAGCTGGTGACCGCGGATCCCCGGCAGATGGGTGATACTGACATCGCCCTGCATACGGGTCGTCATCGCCCACAAAATGTCGTCGCTGTCGAAAATATCCACGTCTTCGTCGACGAGAATAATATTTTTAAGCTCGGAATAGGTGGCTAACGCGATGAGGGCCGCCTGACCCTGACGCCCTTCGTCAGAAGGCTGGCGTTTTTTAACCTGCAATACCCCAAGGAATTTGCCCCCGCCAGCGGTATGCGCATAGACGTTTTGCAGGAAACCGGGGATGGCTTCTTCCACCGCATTCCGGATGCTGGCCTCCGTTGGCAAACCGGCCAGCGTGGTGTGCTCTTCGCCCGGTCCTACCAGGGTTTGCAGGATCGCCTGATGACGCATCGTGACGGCCTTCACTTTGATTACCGGTAAGGAGGGGTTAGCCTCCCCGCAGTAGCCGGGAAATTCCGGCATCGCGTGCCCGGTGTGGGTATGCTGATCTTCTTCTACGCGCACGCCCGGCAGCAGTTCGCCTTCGATGATTATTTCCGCACGCGCAATCGCTTTTTCCTGTACGGCCACACCCTGCACCAGCTCGACGGGGGCCTGACGTAACGCGCCGGCGACACCCAGCTCGTTGTAGCCGAAGGGCGTGGTAGGGGCTTCGAAACAGGCGCCAATATAGATAGCGGGATCGAGACCCATATTGATCGTGACCGGCAAGGGTTTGCCCGCCTCTTCGGCTTTCTTACGGAACACTTCAATATGGCGGCCCGCGGCAAGGAACATGGAGAGCTCATCGCGCTCCTGAACGCAAAGACGGTGAATAGTGACATCGGTCAGCGAGGCGTCTTCCGGATCGCTTGCCAGCACCAGCCCCAGACAGAAGAACGGACCGGCATCTATCGGCGTGTTGGTCGGTGCCGGAAGCAATTTACGCAGATCGAAGTCCGGATCGTCGGCATAAAACACCTGCTCCTGACACGGCGCCTGGGCCGCCGGGACCACAACGGGAGCAATCGGGTTTTTCACCGCCTGGCCGACATGTTTTGCCAGTTCAGAGGGCTCGCAGCCCAACAGGAGCGCCGCCCGCTCGCGGCTGGCGTGCATACCGACCAGAATACGGGAGTCGGGATACCCCTTAATAGCGTTAAACATCATGGCCGGGCCGATGCGCGTCGGACGTTTTACCGTGCCGCCAGCACCAATATGCCGGTACACACCCGCCAGCTCCGCGTCAGGATCGACCGGATGGTTGGTTTCAAGGTATTGACCTTCATGGCGTTTGAGCAGTTCGATAGCACTTCTGAGATCGTTGATGTGGTTTTCCATATTTTCCCCCTCGGATGATTGCATCCATTCTTAACCGGACGAAGAAGGCTATCAATTGCATCATTTATGCTATTTTAATATGAATTTTATTATCAATAATGAAGGCACAGTATGCAGTTTCGACTGATGCGCAATTTTATCGTGGTGGCGGAAGAGCTTCACATGCATCGTGCGGCGGAGCGCCTTAACATGGCGCAACCGGCACTAAGCCAGCAAATCAAAACGCTTGAAGATCGTCTGGGGGTAGTGCTCTTTAGCCGGGCGAATCGTCGCCTGACGCTGACGCCAGCCGGTGAGGCGTTTCTCAGTAAAGCCAGAGTGGCGATTTTTATGACCGATCAGGCGATTCTGGATGCCAGACAGACGGCCAGAGGGGAACAGGGCGTGCTGAATCTCGGATGCGTTTCAAGCGCGATATTCGACAGTAAGCTGCCCGACGCGCTGCGGCTTTTACATGAGAAATGGCCAGCCATCAGCCTTTCCATGATGACGGGAAACGTGCAAACCCTTTATACCGGCGTGCAAAGCAACCAGCTGGATGTGGCCATTATTCGTGCCCCGTTACCGCTGCTGCCTGACGATCTTCAAAGTCGTCCTTTCACAACGGAAAAAGCCGTGCTGGCCTTACCTCGTCAACACAGTCTGGCGGGCTCCGCCGCGCTGACGCTTGCGTCGGTGAAAGAGGAGAAGTGGATCGCCCTGCGCGACCCGGAGGGGATGGGGCTGGAGCAATATTTCTATGATGCCTGCCACAGCGCGGGCATACAGCCTGACGTTGTGCAAAATGCCACCGATGTCCCCACGGTGATAAGCCTTGTCTCGGCAGGGTTTGGCATCGCCATGCTGCCAGCTTCAGCGAAGGCGATATGCGTAGAAAACGTCGTCTTTGTGGATATTCTTGACCGACTCCGGGAGAGCGAGCTGACGCTGGTTTGCCACCGGATTATTCGCTCTGAGGTCCTGAAAAAATTGCTGAGTATCCTCGATCATACCTGACGTCCGGCGGCCTGAAGAAGCTGTTCTCGCAGCCAGCGATTAGCCGGATCCTGACTGTTTTTCGGGTGCCAGTACATACCGATGACGATCGGCGGGAGATCCAGCGGTGGCGGAAAAATATCAAGCGTTTGCGTAAAGCGTAGCAACATGCGTCTGGGTAGGGTGCAGAGCAAATCGGTACCGGCAACAATCGCAGGCGCCATCGCATAGCTTTGCGTCGACATCACCACGTTACGCTGGTGGCCAAGCCCCGCCAGATGCTGATCGACAAAGCCCGCGAACGGGTCGCCCTCGGATGAAACCACCAGGTGTGAAAGACTACAATAGCTTTCCAGATCCACCGGCCCCGTACCGCGCGGATGGCCTTTCCGCTGGGCTGTGGCATATTCATCGTCAAACAGTTTGCGTCTGACCCATGCATCGTGCGCCCCCGCGTTAACGCCGATATAAATATCCACATCGCCATTTTCCATCTGCGCTGACAGCAGCTGGGTTTCCGGGAGCGCAAAACGCAGGCGGATACCTGGTGCCGCACTGCTAATCTGATTCTGCAACTCTGCCCCCAGCATTAGCGCCGGGTTTTCGTGCAGGGCAATAACAAAGGTGCGGTTGCTGTTCTGCGCGTTGAACGTGGTGGGTTCAAGCATCGCCGCTATGCCCTGCAAAACCGTCGCGACCTGCGGCCTTAACGCTTCGGCGCGCGGCGTCGGTAACACCCCACGTCCGTGTGGCGAAGGGACAAACAGCGGCTCACCAAACAACACGCGCAGGCGTGCCAGGCGGGCAGACATTGCTGGCTGGCTGATGCCCAGCCGCGCGGCCGCATGGGTGATATTCTGGTCCCTGAGTAACGCATCCAGCGTCAGGATCAGGTCCATATCCATATCGGAGGGGGACATCTTATTTTGCGTCACGGTTGGTATAGGTCACCGGGACCCACGCGTAGCCTTCCCGCTCACCTTTCGTCACATAGACGATCCCGGGGAAAGGCAGATGTGGCGCCGCAATCAGATCTTTGTTTTTCACAAACTCAGCGAAAGCTGCGTTGCGCACCCGGGCGGCGCCGTCCTGATCCTCATCGTAAGCAATCGTCACGTTGGGCTGCGGGAACTGAACTGCGGCGACGTGGATGATGTCGCCGACAAAGGTAATTTTTTCACCTTTGCTCTCCAGCGTGTAAAACGCGGAACCTGGGGTGTGGCCCGGGTGAACCGTACCGCTGATGCCCGGCAGAAGCTGTTCGGTGCCTGAGAAAGTCTTCACTTTTCCGGCATCCAGATAAGGCTTTAATGTCTTGTGCGCGACATCGAAGTAGTTCTGGTCATAGCCCGATTTTTTCTGGTTCTCGACGTTAAAGAAGAAATCGATATCCGGTTTGCCGACATAGACCTGCGCGTGGGTAAACACGCGCTGACCGTCTTTGACCAGACCACCGGCGTGATCGGAGTGCGCATGGGTGATTAGAACATCGGTAATATCTTCGGGTTTGATGCCCTGGGTCGCCAGGCTTTCAATTAGCCGCCCGCCTTTGCCGGGGCCAAAGAGCTGACCGGAACCGGTATCCACCAGGATTTTGTGACCGGGCAAGGCGATATAAAACGCGTTAATCGATGCTTCCACCGGATTGGCCTGGAAGTTTTTGGCCAGTAACGCATCGGTATTTTCCGCCGTCGTCCGGCGCAGTAAGGCGTGCAGATCCTGCGGCACGCTGCCGTCCGTAAAGGCGGTGATAATCGTGTCGCCAACCTGAACGCTGTAGCCGCCAGCCTGCTGTTTCACCACATGCTGCGGAACGCTGGCCACCGCGTGGATCGCTGGAAAGAATAAAACTGAACCGGTCAACAGGGTTGATATCGCAAGTTTTTTCACAGTAAACATGATGGGCTCCTTAATAGTAAGTTCATCATAGTTCAACTGCGATTTTTGAGAACAGCAGGGGAGTGAATGTGACCTATCCATGAAATGGATAGGTCTGAGAGGATGCTTTACAGCACGCCGGTACCGCCGTCAGAACACCACACTTGCCCGGAAGCGTATGAGCAGGAATCGGAGGCAAACAGCACATACAGCGGTGCGATTTCAACCGGCTGACCCGGTCTCCCCAGGGGCGTATCTTCCCCGAACTTCTGAACTTTGGACTGCGGCTGACCGCCGCTGGACTGAAGAGGCGTCCAGTATGGACCTGGCGCGACGGCATTTACCCGAATACCACGCGGTCCCAGCTGCTGGGCCAGAGACTTGGTAAAGGCCACGTTACAGGCTTTGGTCTGCGCATAGTCCACCAGGATCGCGCTCGGTTTAAACGCCTGAACGGAAGTGGTGTTGATGATCACGGCACCTTCCTGCAAATGGCGCAGCGCAGCTTTGGTGATCCAGAAGGGGGCATAGACGTTGGTCTTAAACGTCGCGTCAAAATCTGCCGTGGTGAGATCGTCGATAGATTCACAGTACTGCTGGCGTCCGGCGTTATTCACCAGGATATCCAGGCCGCCCAGTTCGGCAACGGCTTTTTCCACCAGCGTGTCGCAGAAGGACTCCACGCGAATGTCGCCGGGAATGGCGACCGCTTTACGGCCTTCGGCCTGAATCAGCGCAATGACCGATGCCGCATCGGACTCCTCTTCCGGCAGATAGCCAATAGCGACATCTGCACCTTCACGGGCATAGGCGATGGCTACCGCGCGACCAATGCCGGAATCACCGCCGGTAATCAGCGCTTTTTTTCCTGCCAGTTTTCCTGACCCGATATAACTTGTTTCACCATGATCCGGTATTGGCTTCATTTCCGATGCCAGCCCGGGAGCCCTTTGCGGTTGTTCTGCAAACGGTGGACGAGGGTAATGCAGCGTGTGATTATTTCCTGTAGACATACCGGCCTCCTTAATAGTGAATTCCAAGATTAGTCGTTAATTAAACGTAAGCGGGCAAAATTGACAAATTCAGACAAATCTATATTCCAGTGGCGGATATAAAATATTTTCTCAAGCCAGCATGTAATACCAGAAAAGGGCGACCTCATCTTTTTCCGGCAGGGCGTTGTAAAGGTAACGATCGTAACCGCCCAGAATAAACCCATAGTGACGATAGAAAAGGCAGGCAGAAACATTAACGTTCTGCGTCTCCAGCCGTAAGCCGGGCGCATTGAGGCTTCGCGCCCAGACGTGGGTGGCAGACATCAGCTTGTGCGCCGCGCCCGTTCGGCGTTTTGAACGCTCCACGGCAATGTAATCCACCGAAATAAATTTATTCCAGTTGCAGGACGCGGTAATAAAACCGGCGATTTCACCGTCATCCGTTTCGGCGATAAGAAATATTGAATCGGGATTAACGCAATGATTTTCCAGCGTCTGGAGATCCAGTTCATAGGTTTTATGATAAGGATCGGTTAGCGCCTCGATATGCAAATCACCATTGAGAAAAGGTTCTCTGGCAATCTCATCGACCGTAAAAGAAAAATCACAACATTCAAGACGGGCGAGGTCGGTGCTTAATCCTTTTCGAATATGCATAGTATTCCTTAAGTGGGAGTTATAAATAGATAATAGACGAAGCGGCATACCCTGCTGGCATAACACTCTGTTCATCCTGGTCTAAGCTTGTATTTCGTTCCGCGTAAAATGTGGTCATTCGAGGACAATGAATGGAATTCAGAACATGTCGCAGGCACTGGGGTGCTGAGTTTATTTCCGATGACGTTGTACGTTTTCGCGTCTGGGCAGAAGGGCAGAAAGATCTCACGTTGCGTTTAACCGACACCGACATTCCGATGGCGGCGGTGGGCGACGGCTGGTTTCAGGTTGACGTGCCCGGCGTCAGACACGGTACGCCGTATCAGTTTGTTTTACAGGATGGAATGGCGGTGCCGGATCCGGCCTCCCGCGCGCAACAGGCTGACGTCAACGGCCCGTCGGTGGTAATCGACCCGCGTCACAACCTGCCCGCACAGCGGGAATGGCAAGGGCGGCCATGGGAAGAGACGGTGATCTACGAGATGCATATCGGCACCTTCACCGGGGAAGGAACCTTCAGGGCGGCCATCGATAAATTGCCTTATCTGGCCGAACTGGGTATTACGCAACTGGAAGTGATGCCCGTGTCCCAGTTCGGGGGCGCGCGCGGATGGGGGTATGATGGCGTACTGCTGTATGCCCCGCACTCAGCTTATGGCACACCGGATGATTTTCATGCCTTCATCGATGCCGCCCACGCGCTCGGGCTTTCCGTGGTGCTGGATATTGTACTCAACCACTTTGGCCCGGAAGGGAACTACCTGCCGTTGCTCTCGCCGGCGTTTTTCCATCAGGATCGTATGACCCCGTGGGGCAACGGTATAGCCTATGAGGTTGAAGCCGTCCGGCAATACATCGCTGAGGCGCCGTTATTCTGGCTCTCGGAGTATCATCTTGACGGTCTGCGCTTCGACGCCATCGACCAGATCCATGACAACGCTGAGACCCATATTCTTCCCGAGATAGCGCAACGGATCCGCGACGCCTTTCCGGATCGGCATATCCATCTGACAACCGAAGACAGTCGCAACGTGATTTTCCTGCATCCGCGCGATGAGCATGGTCAGACGCCGCTTTTCACCGCCGAATGGAATGATGATTTTCACAACGCCGCGCATGTCTTCGCGACCGGGGAATCACACGCCTATTATCAGGATTTTGCCTTTGAGCCGGAGAAAAAGCTGGCGCGGGCGCTGGCAGAGGGCTTTGTCTACCAAGGGGAAATCTCGCTTCAGACCGGGAAATCGCGCGGGGTAGAGTGTCGCGAGCAACCACCGCAGTTTTTTGTCGATTTTATTCAGAATCACGACCAGGTCGGCAACCGTGCCCAGGGGGAGAGGCTTATCTCTCTGGCTGGGGCGGAGAAAACGCGCGTGCTATTCGTGGCGCTGCTCCTGTCGCCACATATCCCGCTGCTGTTTATGGGTGAGGAGTATGGCGAAACGCATCCGTTCCTCTTTTTCACCGACTTCCACGGCGACCTGGCGAAAGCCGTGCGGGAGGGGCGCGCGAAAGAGTTTACCGGCCATGCCGGGCACGATGAAACCGTACCGGATCCCAATGACGTAAATACCTTTATGCGGTCGAAGCTTGACTGGAACAAGGCAGACACGGAGGAAGGCAGGGCGTGGCTGCACGTTACGCGCGAACTGATTGCGCTGCGTCAACGCTTTATCGTCCCGTTACTGAAACAGCGGGGCGCCGTGGAGGGTAACGTCCTGCAAACGGCGCTCGGCATGGTTGCCGTGAGCTGGCGTTTTCCGTCCGGTACGCTGTCGCTGGCGCTGAATATCGGCAAAAAGCCCCTCGCCTTAGCGGACCTGCCCGGAAAAACGATCTTTAGCTGGCCGGAGGCAGTCGAAAACCTGCCGCCGAACAGCATTGTTGTTCGCTTTGCTGATGGAGAAGCAGCGCTATGATCCCTTCCTCTACTTACCGAATTCAGTTTCGCAACGGCATGACCTTCGATCGCGTGGTGGACCTGATTCCGTATATGAAAGACCTCGGAATTAGCCATCTTTACGCGTCGCCTGTTTTCACCGCAACCACGGATTCCACCCACGGCTATGACGTGACCGACCCCAACGAAATCGACCCGGCGATTGGCGGGCGGGAAGGGTTTGACCGCATGGCGGCAGCGCTGAAACAGGCGGGGATGGGGCTGATTCTGGATATCGTTCCTAACCATATGGCGACCTCGCTGGAAAACCGCTGGTGGCGCGATGTTATCGAGCACGGTCGGCAGAGCCGCTATGCGGCATATTTTGATATCGACTGGTCCCGACCCCTGACGTTGCCGTTTCTTGGCGACACCTTTGAAGCCGAGCTGGAGCGGGGGGCTATCACCCTAAAACGTGACAGTGTCACCGACAACGCGGCGTTGGTTTACTATGATACCGCCTATCCGCTTAATCCCGGCACGTATGCCGAAGGCAAGAGCATCGCTGAGATCCACGAGGCGCAAAGCTGGCGGCTGATGTCCTGGCGGGAAGCGCCGAAACAGCTTTCATGGCGGCGCTTTTTTGAAATCACCGGGTTGGTCGGCGTGCGGGTAGAGGATGATGCGGTATTCGCAGACACGCACCGCCTGATCCTTGAGCTTGTCCACGCCGGGGTTGTCGACGGCCTGCGCATTGACCATGTGGACGGGCTTGCCGATCCGCTGGGCTATTTGCAGCGACTGCGTGCGGCGACCGGACCGGATTGCTACATCACGGTGGAAAAAATCCTCGCCAAAGGGGAACAGCTTCCTCCGGAGTGGCCCATCTCAGGTACTACGGGCTATGAGTTTATCGCCTCCCTGGCGGAAGTGCTGGTGGATGATACCAACCTCTCGCGGCTGGAGACGCTCTACGACGAGACGCTGGGTACGACCGTTGACAGGCAGGCGGAACTTCGCAACGCCAAAGGGCTGATGACCGATCGTAATTTTGAAGGTGAATTTACCACGCTGCTCAAAATAGCCAGTGAGCTGGCCGGGCATAACGGTGCCGAAGTGGAGCATGAGGATATCCGCCATGCCCTGCGCGAGCTGCTTATCGCGTTTCCGGTGTATCGCACCTACGGCACCGCTGAGGGGCTGACGTCACCGGATGTGGCGCTGCTCAGCCGCGTGGTCGCCAGCGTCAACACCTCTGAACCCGCTCTGAGTCTGATTGTGCGTATTCTTACCGGCGATCTGCCGGCGCATGACCACGCACTGGCCTCGCTTTTCCGCACCCGTTTTCAGCAGCTGACCGGGCCGCTGATGGCGAAATCGGTAGAGGATACGCTGTTCTTCCGCCATAACCTGGAGCTGGCCCTGAACGAAGTCGGCGCCGACCCGACGCCGCGCGCGTTTTCACTTTCCCGTTTTCATCAGGAGATGCGCATTCGACTTGCCCGCCAGCCCGATGCGCTGCTGGGAACCTCCACCCACGACACCAAACGCGGCGAGGATGCACGAGCTCGTCTGTATACGCTGACGGAAGCGCCAGATCTGTGGGGAGAAAATCTGGCGCGCTGGCGGCAGATGAACCAGACACAAGTCCGATTCCTCAACGATGGCACCGCGCCGAACGCCGCCGACACCTGGATGATCTTCCAGGCGCTGGCGGGCGTCTGGCCAGCAACCCTGTCGCCTGAGGATCGTGATGGCCTTAAGTCACTGGAAGAGCGTTTCCTCGGCTTTATCGAGAAAGCCCTGCGCGAGGCCAAGCAGCGTACCGACTGGATCGACAGCAACGAAGGTTACGAGAGCGTGGTCCTGGACTACGTGCGCCATCTGCTTTCCCCGGATAACACCCTGTTCCTGCGTGATTTCAGTGCCGCACTCCAGCCGTTTATTCGGGCTGGGTTAATGAACAGCCTGAGCCAGACGGTGATCAAACTGACTGCGCCTGGCGTACCGGACATCTACCAGGGCAGCGAGGGGCTTAACTTCAGCCTCGTCGACCCGGATAACCGCCGCGAACCGGATTTCGCCGCACTGGCGGAAAACCTCAGCGTAGCGGATGGCACCGTTTTTAACGATGCGCAACGCTGGCGAGACGGCAGCGTGAAGCAGTACGTCACCGCCACGCTGTTACGGCTTCGGCCACATTACCCCGCGCTTTTCCGCTACGGCGACTGGCTGCCGCTGAAGGTAACCGGCGAGCGGGAGGAGAATCTGATCGTTTATGCCCGCATTAAAGATGACGAGGCGCTGATCGTCGCCGTGCCGCGCCTGGTGTTTGACGTCACCGATAATGCGATGCTGTGGGCCAATACTACCGTGGCCATACCCCAGGCGCTGGCCGGGAAGCACTACCGGGATCTGTTTACCGGTGAGCGTCGCCTTCTGCCAGAGACGCTGGATTTAACGTCTGAAAAGGGATGTTTGTTGGTTCTGCTTACCTGCGAATAATCGAGGAGAACAAAAATGCCAAAGGATACAACGTTTGAAATTCGGGCCGGTCATGGCCAGCAGTTGGGCGCAAATTATGACGGGAAAGGGGTGAACTTCGCCCTGTTTTCCGCCCACGCTGAGCGGGTGGAGTTGTGTCTGTTTGATCCTTCGGGAAAAACAGAAATCGCCCGTCTGGAACTGCCGGAATATACCCATGAGGTCTGGCACGGCTATGTGCCGGACCTGAAACCGGGGGCGCTGTATGGCTACCGCGTTTACGGCCCCTACGATCCGGAGAACGGTCACCGCTTCAACCCCAATAAGCTGCTTATTGACCCCTATGCCCGTGAACTGGTAGGTGAAATTGAGTGGAACGATGCCCACTTCGGCTATGAGCTGGGACACGACGAGCTGGATCTCAGTTTTGACACGCGAGACAGCGCGCCGTTTACGCCCAAATGTAAGGTCATCGACCCCAATGCCGTTGACTGGCAGGACTCACGCCGGCCCGATATCCCGTGGCCGCATACCGTGGTCTATGAAAGCCACGTAAAAGGCTTTACCCAGCTTAACCCGGCTATTCCGCCTGAACTGCGCGGTACGTTTGAGGGGATGGGGCATAAAGCCTCGGTGGAGTACATCAAAAGCCTCGGCATTACCTCGGTCGAGCTGCTACCGGTTCACTGGTTCCCGGACGATCAGCACCTGCTCGATCGCGGCCTGAAAAACTTCTGGGGCTATAACTCGCTCGGTTTCTTTGCGCCAGCGTCCCGCTATTACGGCCCGGCGGGGATCCAGGGTTTCCGCGACATGGTGCGTGCTTATCATGACGCGGGCATCGAGGTGATCCTCGACGTGGTCTATAACCACACGGCGGAGGGCAACGAGCTGGGGCCAACCCTGTCGTTTAAGGGGATTGATAACTTCTGCTATTACCGCACCATGCCGGATCAGCACCGGTATTACATTAATGACACTGGCACCGGGAACACCGTAAACACCTCGCACCCGCGCGTGTTGCAGATGGTCATGGACTCCCTGCGTTACTGGGCGGAATCGATGCAGATTGACGGTTTCCGCTTTGACCTCGGAACCATTCTCGGACGCGAGCCGGAGGGATTTGACCCGCGCGGCGGCTTCTTTGATGCCGTGACCCAGGATCCGGTGCTGTCGAAGCTGAAGCTTATCGGTGAACCGTGGGATATCGGCCCAGGGGGATATCAGGTGGGGGGCTTCCCGCCAGGCTGGGGCGAGTGGAACGATAAATACCGCGACACGGTACGTGAATACTGGAAGGGAGATAACGTTTCTAACGATTTTGCCGCCCGTCTGTTAGGGTCCGGTGATTTGTACGATCTGCGCGGACGTCGTCCGTGGGCCAGCGTCAATTTTATCACCGCGCATGACGGCTTTACGCTGAACGACCTGGTATCTTACAACGAGAAGCATAACGCCGATAACGGGGAAGATAATAACGACGGACATAACGATAACCGGTCGTATAACTACGGTGAAGAAGGGCCGACGGAGAACCCCGATATCATCGCCACCCGCGAGCGGCAAAAGCGCAACTTCCTCACCACGCTCTTCTTCTCCCACGGCACGCCGATGCTGCTGGCAGGTGATGAGTTTGGCCGGACGCAAAAGGGCAATAATAACGGCTATTGCCAGGACAGCGAGATCTCCTGGATAAACTGGGAAGGACTCTCTGATAACGACGAGAAGCTGCGCGACTTTACCCGTCGGTTGATTGCTCTGCGCGCTGAGCAGCCGCTGCTGCGCCGTGAAAACTGGCGCGACGGGCTTGAGATCCGCTGGTTTAACGCCGGTGGCGGACCGCAGCAGTCGGAACAGTGGGACGAGGGTTCCACTCTTGGTCTTGCCATCAGCCGTCCTGATCTTGAGCAGGAAGAGGGCATCTGGCACGACGTGCTGATGCTGTTTAACCCGTTTGAAGGCACGGTGCCATTCCAGATCCCGCAGTTTGGCGAAGGGGGCTGGGTGCTGGAGCTTTCGACGGCGGATGATGCCCCCACAGGGGAAATCATCACGGAATCCGTCGATTATGAACTGGCCGGGCGGAGCATAACGCTTTTCCGCCGTCCTTAAAGCGAGGCCGCCGCGCGTGCGGCGGTATCATACAGGGAGGAGATCGCGCGGAGTAATTGCGCGGTCTCGCCAATCGACGCGCCCGGAATGCCGCTTTCCGCATGAATGTTGATCAGGCAGGCTTCCCGTACCTCCCGGTACTTCATGCACAGCGCTTTGCCTTCCTCCGTCGTCGAGAAAAAGAGTTCTTTCCCCGCTTTTTCACTGGTGACGTAACCCGCCTTTACCAGCTTTTTCAGCGCATACGTCACCACGTGGGTATCTTCCACGTTCAGCACAAAGCAGATGTCGGCCAGCTTTTTCTTGCGGTTGCGGTGGTTTACGTGGTGCAGAAGCGAGACGTCGAAAGCGCCCATATCCGGTTCACCTGCTGCGGTCATGCAGCGCACCATCCATTTGTTAAACGCATTGCTGGTCATGATCAACGCGTATTCCAGCTCCGACAGTTCGGCACACCGCTCTGAGACGAGATGGCGGGAGGAGACGATACGCCCGTCCGCAATGTCGTCGTGGTTTAACGCTGTTTTCGTTTTCTTTGTCGTCATACCGATCCTTTCTCCAGAATGTAAACCCGTCGATAAAATAAGAACATTTTATTGATAAATTGTTTACATGTTTTTGACGTTCAGATATAGCTTTTTAGTGCAGGTTCTGTGGAGCCTCACGCAACACACAACATCGCGCGCCGTAATGCACCGGCTTCGCTCTGCTGCGAAGTATAAAAAATAGCCGTCGGCGCGCAACGCTCACTTTGGATAGGGTAACGTTTATGGACAGTTCTACACTGTTGCCACTTATCGGGATTCCGGTGGTGGTTATTGGTTTTGCACTGCGTTTCAACCCGCTGCTGGTTGTCGTGGTGGCGGGGCTGGCAACGGGCCTGCTGGTTGGCATGGATTTCGGTATGCTGCTGGAAACCTTTGGCGAAAAGTTCGTGAATAGCCGATCGCTCGCCACTTTCATTCTGATCCTGCCGGTGATTGGCCTGCTGGAGTATTACGGGCTGAAAGAGCGCGCCCAGGCCTGGGTCGCGAAGATCGCCAGCGCCACCTCGGCGCGTATCCTGATGCTCTACTTTGTTGCCCGCGAAGGGACGGCTGCGCTGGGCCTGATGTCGCTTGGCGGCCACGCACAAACGGTGCGTCCTCTGCTGGCGCCGATGGCCGAAGGGGCGGCCCTGAATGAATACGGCGAACTGCCGCAGACTATCCGCGACAAAATCAAAGCCCATGCCGCCGCGTGTGACAATATCGCGGTTTTCTTTGGGGAAGATATCTTTATCGCCTTTGGCGCGGTACTGCTGATTGATGCGTTCCTGAAAGAGAACGGGATCGAGGGGATCGAACCGCTGCATATCGGCCTGTGGGCCATTCCGACCGCTATTGCGGCACTGATCATCCATATGACGCGTCTGCTGCGCCTCGACGCCAGCATTCGTCGCGACGTGATGGCCTGGAGAGCAGAGCAGGGTACGCAGGAGATCGCACCATGATGACCTTTATCACCATTAACCGCGTGTACTACCTGATCGGCTTTGTCGTGATGCTGCTGGTTGTGATGACCCTTCGCGATCGCGCTAACCCGAAACGCTATACCACCGCGCTGTTCTGGTTTCTGTTTGGCGGGATCTTCCTGTTTGGCGATCTGATGGTGCAGGAGCTGGGTAAGTCGCTGGCGTATCGCATTATTGGCGGCGCCGTTATCGTGATTGCGCTACTGGCCGGTTTCGGGCTGGTCGGGAAGGGGCATTATAAAATGTCCACCGAGGAGGAGCGGGTTGCCTCATCACACCGGCTGAAAAACTGGCTATTCTTGCCCGCGCTGATGATCCCGGTGGTGACGGTCATCGGGACGCTGTTTCTGAAAGGCGTGTCGATTGGCGGTGTCTATCTGCTCGACCAGAAGCAGCTTACGCTGGCGGCGCTGTGCGTGGCCTGTGTGGCAGCTATCCTCACCGGCTGGTGGCTGACAAAAGGTACGCCGCTGCATGCGGTTCGTCAGTCGCGTCGGCTGGTCGATACCATTGGCTGGGCGGTGATCCTGCCGCAGATGCTCGCCATGCTCGGCGGGGTGTTTGTGGTGGCGAATACCGGCGAATCGGTACAAAAGGTGGTCAGCCTGTTTGTGAACCCGGACAGCCGCTTCATGCTGGTGGTCATTTATTGCGTGGGGATGGCGCTGTTTACCATGATTATGGGCAACGCCTTCGCTGCCTTCCCGGTGTTAAGCGCCGGTATCGCTCTGCCATTCCTGATTAACGTCCATCACGGTAACCCGGCACCATTGCTGGCTATCGGCATGTACGCAGGCTATTGCGGCACGCTGATGACCCCGATGGCCGCCAACTTCAACATCGTGCCCGCCGCGCTGCTGGAGCTAAAAGACAAATATCAGGTTATCAAGATCCAGATCCCGACCGCGTTAACCTTGCTGGTGGTGAACGTGTTCTTAATGTATTTCCTCGTGTTTCGCTAAGGAGCTGCAATGGAATTAACGCAACATCAGGCTGACGCCTTCGCCAGAATGCCGTTGACCTATTTACGTCAGGAATATCCGAACCACATTATGCATCTGCTCAACGATGACGGCGACGTTCTGCCGCCTCGCGAGCTGCACCCGATCTTTTACGGCTGTTTTGACTGGCACTCTGCGGTGCACGGCTACTGGCTGCTGCTGCGCTGCCTGCGTCTCTGGCCCAAACTGCCGTGTCGGGAAGAGATCATCACTCTCTTCGAAGAACACCTGACCGACGAGAAGGTGGCGAAGGAGTTGGCCTATTTTACCGCGCCGTTCCGCGCGTCGTTTGAGCGACCTTATGGCTACGGCTGGCTGCTGGCGCTGGCCCAGGAGCTGAAACAATCGTCACTGCCGCAGGCGGAGCGCTGGTACCAGACGCTGCAACCGTTAACGCGGGATATTCGCCAGCGGCTGGTGGATTACCTCAGCAAGCTTACCTATCCGATCCGCGTTGGGACGCACTACAACACGGCGTTTGCGCTCGCGCTGGGGCTGGATTATGCCCGGGCGGTGAACGATGACACGCTTGAGCGCGCCATCCTGGACGCGGCAACGCGGTTTTACCTCGCGGACACGCATTATCCTGCGCATTATGAGCCGGGTGGCGACGAGTATATCTCCGGAGCGCTGACCGAGGCCATGCTGATGAGTAAGGTGGTGGAGGATTTCCCGGCCTGGTTCGATGCGTTTCTGCCTGAAGTGGGCGCCGTTTCTGCGCTCATGAACCCGGCTGAGGTGAGCGATCGCACCGACCCGAAAATCGCGCATCTGGACGGTCTCAACCTCAGCCGTGCCTGGTGTATGAAGCACATTGCCCGCGCCCTGCCGGAAAATCATCACGCCCGGAAGCCATTACGCGATGCCGTTGCGCGCCATCTCTCGGCAAGCGTGGAGCATGTTGTCGGCAGTCACTACAGCGGCGGGCACTGGCTGGCGAGTTTTGCGCTGCTGGCACTGGAGTAGCGCTTAGTTGTATATCAGACTAAATGTTGCCAGGCTGTCTGCCAGCCCCGCGGTGGCCTGGGTTTCGGTGCGCACATATTGTGCGTCGTAATCCAGGGAAAACGCGGTCTGCCGGGCAGCGTTGGCAAAAGGTTCGACACCGGTGCTGTTGAGAGGAACGGTTGTCCCTCTGGCGGCACCGTAGTTATCGCCATACAGAATGCGGATCCCCACGCCGGTAGCGGCGCTCTCCTGTTGACTTAGCGCCAGCACATCGTGATTCCGCGCGTCTTTTTCAGTCGGACCAAAGAACCCGATCTTCACCGCTGCCGTTTGGGATGCGTCACAGACCAGAGGGATGATGAAGCGGTGTTTATCCCCATCCATTCCTTTGTTGAGATCGCTTACGCTACTTTGTCCCATATTGACGGTGATGTTGTTATCCGAGATATAACAGCTCGATTTATGCACTTTCAGGTCGGCGGCAGCGACTTCCACCGTCACGCCAGCTTCAGATATCACCGCGCCGTTAGCATCCTCCAGAATCAGCGTTCCTGCGCGAATTTGCCCGCTGTTCGGCTGTTCATAGACAATCTCCTGCGCGGTTTTATAAAACACGACGAAGAACTGGGTCGCCATTTGCGAGGGATCGTTTGTGCTGCAAATCGCAACGCTGTCATCCCCCGAGGCGATGTAATGCACGGGTTCAGCTGCACAGTGCGTGGTTTCGCGAATGCCCACCGCAAACCCGACGCCGGGAATATCTGGCACGTCATAAACGGAGGCCGGGGCGCCCGTACCGTTCGGCGCCACGCCGCTGACGGGCGCTACGGTTAAGGCGTTATTGGCCACAAAGCGCATCGTTACCGGGCCGGTTCCCTCAGGACAGTTATAAAACGAGCGGTTTTCCTGGCCCAGGATAGCGCCTGAAAGCATCGACCCCGGAGGGATCGAGGGGTTATCAGTGATCGAGTAGTTTTGAAAGTTAATGACCGCATCGCCCATGGTCGGCGGGCAGGTCTGAGACGCCCTTGCCGTAGCGTGAATCAGCAAAAAAGCGAGCATCAGGAGATTGATTAAACGGTTGATATTGTTCACAGATATCTCAGTAAGTTATTGGCACTGAAGCTTCAGAAGCGTGACCGGAGTGCGGCCAGCGGTATCCGGAAGGCGTAATGGGGCGCTACAGCGCATATCCTGGCCTTTCTGCCGCCAGCTGGCATGCAAGGTCCCGCGTAGCGGCACGCCGCTGAGATAGACCTGTCCTGCTTCGCCAACGATGCCGACGCTTGATTTCGCAGACGTCCCGTTCGAGACATACGCGCTGGCGCCAAATGGAAGCGGGCGCCCGTGTGCCGTAAGGGTGATGAGCGTTCTGATGCCCACGTGGGTATGGTAATTCGCCAGG
This sequence comes from Enterobacter cloacae complex sp.6700776, assembly GCF_048284255.1. Taxonomy (NCBI): domain Bacteria; kingdom Pseudomonadati; phylum Pseudomonadota; class Gammaproteobacteria; order Enterobacterales; family Enterobacteriaceae; genus Enterobacter; species Enterobacter cloacae complex sp.6700776. The sequence continues at coordinate 607,613 of NZ_JBLVYK010000001.1, forward strand.
ACGACCGCGCCGCTGGTCGGCACAATCGTTCTGCTGTTCTGGTCCAGATCGACATTTTCTGCCAGCGTTTCGGTATCCAGCGAAATGGTGTTTTTGTGATACGCCGATAAGGTTGGCATCACGGCATAACCTCGGGAGTCGGTGTGAACATTGGTCGCTCCTTCAACCTGAACGTCCGACGCCTCGTCAGCGCGGAGCAGCGCCAGGGTATCCCCAAGGCTTTGGCTCAACGTCACCCCATACTGTGTTGCCACAATGCCGCCTGCCGCGCCGTAGTTCACGCGGTTGCTATAGCGATCGTGGCTGTACCCGAGACTGGCGCTGCCATAACCGCCGTGATAAGCCAGCGCAAGGTTGCTGTTCGCGGTATTGGCCTGGTTGTCGAAGCCCTGCTGGAGGTTATAGTTCAGGCGATCGTGGGCCAGGGCCGTACCATACAGCGAAACCTGCCGGGTAGTATGGCCATCAAGGTTATTGTTGAGGCTGTAGCTGGTTGTTGCGCCGGGTAACCAGCGGCTGAGTGGGACGCTGATGCTAAGGTTTATCGCCCGTTCGTTGTCGCTATCATCAGCGCTTGAGCGGGTGAGATAATACCCAACACTCAACGACACCCCTTTGTAGTTTGCGTAATAGCCAAGATGGACGGTTTGATCGACCGCCGAGGCGTTCCAGTAATCCTGACGGTAAAAGGATGCGCTGATATTGCCCAGCGCACCGAGATCCTGCGTCAAACTGAACTGTGTGCGGTTACGCCGGTTATGTACGTGCTGGTCTGGGTCGCTGTCATCATTTGCTTCACTGAAACTGTAAAAGTCATGCGTCGTGTAATGGCTGGTCGAAAGGGTGAGCGACGTGTTCGTCTCAGCGAGATTTTTTTGGTACTGAGCGCGTATTTGCTGCCCGAGGGCCAGCCTGTCATCACTGAGGTGTGCTTTCGCCGCAACGGTGTCCACACCCAGTGCCCCAAACCGGCCAAAATCTTTACCTAATCCCAGCGCGAGAGCCTGATAGTGGCCGGAAAGCTCCGCTCCGCCGTACAGCGTCAGGCTTGAAGACAATCCGTAAAAGGCGGAGGCCTGAACAAACGGCGGGGTGTCGCCCTCGGCGTCAGGGCTGTTATACCGTCCGGTGCTGGCGCTGAATTTCAGTCGTTTCTCCCGTAGCATAAAGGCCACCGAGGAGTAGGGTTGGGTGAACGTGCGTTCGCTGCCATCACTTTCATGGACCGTGATCTCAAGATCGCCGCTTTGCGAAGTGGGGAAGAGATCGCTAATAACAAATGCGCCAGGCGCAACATAGGTTTCATAGATGGTGTAACCGTGCTGGCGAACGCTGACGCGGGCATTGCTGTGAGCGACCCCGCGGATCGTGGGCGCGAAACCGCGCTGGCTGTCCGGCAGCATATTCTCATCCGAGGCAAGCTGAAGCCCCGTAAACTGAAAACTGTCAAAAACCTCGCCAGACGTGTAGGCATTCCCTATTGTTAACGCGCTCTTCAGCGGCGTAATGGCCCGCTGGAGGGATGTTCCCTGAGACTGCCAGTGATGGGTATTACCATATTCAAACGTGGCGTAATTGCGTAAACGCCACGCACCCAGGTTGATACCGGATCGCAGGCTCAGATAGCTGCTGTTGTCATGAATATTGTCGATGTTGGTTGTCGAGCCCGTAAGATTGTAATCGACAAAAGCAGCGGGGATGCCGTCGTCCCACTGTTCGGGAGGAATATAATCGGCACTTTTTTGCAACATGGCTGCCTGCGGAATGCTTAAAACCAGTTGATGATGGGTGAAGTCAAAATGCGTCGACGCATCGGGAATATATTTGCCGATGTCCGTAAATGTCTCCTCGTCATGCAGCGCATCGAACGAAGAGAAGGCCGCGATGTTTACCCCAAGTCTCTTGAGGTACGCCAGGTTGAGGACTGGTGAGAGCGTTCCCCCGGTATCAACGAATGCAATTTCGCGCTCATCCCGCTGCGTCTGGTTAACAACAACCGCGACACGATAACGTCCCGGCTGCTGACCGCCTTGTCGGGAAAAATAGCTTAAGTCGCTAGCCTGCTGCTGATCTGCGGTGATCTCCAGCGCCTGAGGATCGAAGTACTCATCGGCCTGTGCCCGGCGCACATGAATGCCAGACGTGACCGCACCGGCAAGCATCGCGAGCGTATAAATGCGGGGTAAATTGCGTGGGCCGAGAGAATGCATGTGCGGTCGTTGGCTACATTCGCCAAAGGCGTGTTGTCACAGCGTCAGGATTGCGTGGCGACTCTCGTCAGCCCGCCGTAATCGTTGATCGCCTGCCAGCGAATGGTCCCCGAGCAGGGAATGTGCCATTGACGATCGGAGAAGGGGTCAATCATTCCCGGCATTTCAACGTCGGTGTTCCCAACGCTGACCTTGTAAAACGATACAAACCAGGGCGAGGGGTTGTGTGCGCTAAGCGTATTATTACGACAGGTAAATTTTAATTTTTTGTAGGCAAGTTCGGCATTGCCTTTCAACCCTGCGGGACGGAAAAATAACTTGAATTTTGACTTCACGTTAATCTGCAATTTGTTGCTGTTTGCTTTTTTGCTCGGGGCAATATTTTTGATGTTAAGCCAAAAAACAGATTCCCGGTCAGTGGGTAATGGCGTTCCAAGATAATTGATGCGCAGCGAGTTTTTCTGTTCCGCATCTAAACGAAATAACGTAGGCGTCACGATAAAGGGCGGAGCGGTTTTATTCTTACTGTCAATATTTTCAATCCACGACTGAATAAGATAAGGGGTTTCTTTTTCCATATTGGTAATGGAAAATGCCACTTCTCTTTGCCCCTCAAGGTAAACAACACGCGTACCGCCCATCACAACCCCCGCGTGTGCTGACAGACTCATGCCGAGCGAATAAAAGAACAGGGCCGCGGTGAGTTTCTTCATTTTCAGATCCCCGTAGAGGAAAAAGATAAGCAGAGAAAGCTCTGCTTATCATCAGTCGATCAGTTATAAACCATCAGGAAATTGGCATCTGCGTCGGCTTCTCCGGTGCTGACGACATCGGTGGTGGCATTATAATTGGCGTAGAAATTGAGTGTTTTTGAATCTTCCCCTTCGGCAAGGTCGATACTCTGAGAAATATCACCAATTTTAATCTGCGTGTTACGGTCGCTTTCATAGAGTTTAACGGCAACGCCAGTCGCCGTATTGCCATCGCTGTCCACAGAGGAATTTAAACCCAGCAGGGTATTATCATTCGCATCTTTGTTACCATCAAACAACACGGCAACGGTTTTAACGGAATCCGGGCAACCTTCAACTGAGATCTGGAAAGGCGTGCGCGTGGTCTCTTTTTGGGTGGCAAAGTAGCTTGCAGCCCAGGTGCCTAATTCAACGGTTTGCCCTGCTGAGTCGGTGGAGATATTACAGGATGCATCGGTAATCTTACCGGTAAAATGGACTACGCCGCCCGTGCCCTGAGTCCCCGCATCGTTCTCTGGGTTGGTATTAATATTATTGTCGCTGTCACCAGAAGGAAGGCCCGCCAGCGCACTGCCACTTGCCATCATCAGGCCACAAAGGGTTAACGCGATCATGTTTTTTTTGTTGATCATGCCTATTGTTCTCATTCGCTCAAATATGTCAGTCTGGATATGCTGCTAGCAACACTGCCGGTGGCGTTATTGCTCAGAAAAAACAGCGCGAATGCTAACAAAATGCCAATCCAGGCCATAACAAAAGGTTGTCTAAAATTAAATTACTTTATTTTACGAAACTCCGTAACTTTCTTGTAACCTTACTTCGGGTTTGCTGATGTCGTTTATTGATGTTGCGAATCTAATTCCTGCCTGAGGGTTTATATTTGCCTTGTCACAAACGGTGCATTATTCATTGTGAGCTCAGTGGAGCTACTTTGTTATTGTCTCGTCCTGGCAGGAATAAAAATGAAGATATTTATTATTTCTATTGGGATATCAACGAATGAAACTGACTAAAATTGGTGCGACGCTTATTCTGACTTTCTGTGGCGCGAGCGCGGCGACGGCTTCTAACACTATCACATTTAATGGAACGGTGCTCGATCAGGGTTGTGATATTGCCGTTGATGGCGGCACGGCAAATGCGACCGTTGATCTGGGCTCAACGGCGGCAACCGACCTCGCTACAAAAGGCGACCTTGGCGCGCCAAAACAGTTTGTGTTCGACCTGAATAACTGCCCAACCAGCACGACTGCAAATATTGTCTTCTCAGGCCCTGTTGATGCTGTTGCAGCCGATCCATCCTATTTTGCAAACACTGCTACGCTGGGTGCGGCAACCAACGTGGCCGTTCAGCTCAAGCAGGGCGGCTCAAATGGTACCATCGTCAAAAATAATGCAGATAACGATCCTATTACTTTCACCGATGGCACAGCGAGTCAAACCTATACCGCGCAGATGATTGCCACCGGGCAGGCCGTTGCCGGCGATGTTAACGCTGTTATTACCTACAACGTCCGTTATAACTGATTCCGCAGGAGGGGAAACCCTCCTTTTTAGTTTGTGAGTGCATTATGAAACCCATCGCCGCTGTTATTTTTTGCGTGGCCAGCGCCGCCAGCCTGAACGCGTCCGCCAGTATTGTTACCGGGAGTACGCGGGTTATTTTTGACGGCTCCCGCCAGGCCGCCTCTTTGTCCGTTGAAAACTCTGACAAGGTTACTAACCTGGTACAGTCGTGGATTAGCCCGGCTAAAGGCAGCCCGTTAAAAAAAGAAAATATGATTATTACGCCACCGCTATTCCGTCTGGAAGCCGGGAAAAAAGCGTCAATTCGTATTGTGCGTTCAGGTTTACCTGTTCCGGAAGATCGTGAATCGCTGTTATGGCTGAACGTGAAAGGGATCCCCGCTACCGACGGTAGTGAAGGTAAAAATACGATGCAAATTGCCATCAACTCAAAGATTAAGCTGATCTACCGTCCGGCAGCATTACAGGGGCAGACGCCAGAATCCAGTGCGGAAAAGCTTAAGTGGAACCTGACCGCGAAGGGTTTACAGGTCAATAATCCGACACCTTTTTATATGAACTTCTCACGAATTGAAATTAATCACCAGGCGTTAAGCGGACAGTATTTTGTCGCGCCATTCTCCACGTTGAGTATTTCTGAAGGTGTTATGTCACCTCACGGCAAAGTAACCTGGTCGCTTATTAATGATTATGGCGTGAAAGGCCCGGACAAAGTCACCTCATATTAATCGACACCGTAAGTCTCCCGCACGGATACAGGGTTACAATGGAAAAAGTGAAACAAACCTACGTCCTTTCTTTAGGGCTCGGGCTCAGTGTTGTCTTTAGTTCTTTCAGCGCACGTGCGCAGGAACATTTCAACCCTCATCTTTTGGAAACAGACAGCGCAGAAGTGCCAGCAATGGATCTCAGTCTGTTTGCCAAAGATGAGGTGCCGCCCGGGGACTATAACGTCGACATTTTTATCAACGGCAATCTGGTAGACAGTAAAACCCTCTCTTTTCGACGGTTGAAAAGTGCCCCTACGTCAGACCGCACAGGGGCATGCTTAAACGTCACTCAGCTGAAAGCCTGGAACGTTCGTGTCGATAACTATTTTGGCGAACAGGAAAAAGCCAGCGAATGTGTGGATCTGTTTACCATCCCCGGCGCGGACGAAAAAATCGATCTGGCGCAGCAGCGTTTCGACCTGATCCTGCCGCAGGTTGCTTTGTTTAACACCGCAAGGGGTTATGTTTCACCGGAGCGCTGGGATGAAGGGATCACGGCGGGTTTACTTAATTACAGCGTCTCAGGTCAACAGGATCTGCATCAACGCAACGGCACCGACAGCAGTAATCAGTTTCTTAGCCTGCAACCGGGGCTGAACGTAGGCGCCTGGCGCTTTCGCAACTATTCCACCTATACCCATTCCGAATCCGAAAATGACTGGGATTCCGTGTATACCTACGCCTCACGGGATATTAAATCTCTTAAAAGCCAGCTGGTGCTGGGACAAGGAACCACGCGCGGCGGCATTTTTGATAGCGTCGGTTTCACCGGGGTGCAGATGTACTCGGATAACGATATGAAGCCGGACAGCATGCAAGGCTTCGCCCCTGTAATACGCGGTATAGCCCGCAGCAATGCCGAAGTGACGGTATACCAGAACGGTCACAGCATTTATAAGGCTACCGTGCCGCCGGGACCGTTTGAATTCAGCGATATGTATCCGACCGGCAGCTCCGGCGATCTGCAGGTGGTGATCAAAGAGTCCGACGGTACGCAAAGTAGCTTTATTGTGCCTTACGCCACGCTGCCGGTATTGCAACGTGAAGGTCAGGTGCAGTATGGCCTGGTGGCGGGCAAAACCCGTCAGGACGGGTCGGGTTCACGTGCAGAGGATTTTAACTTTATTCAGGGATCAGCGGCCTGGGGCGTCGGAAAAGGGATCACGCTTTACGGCGGCTATATTCAGGCGGAAGACAATTATTCCAACCTGATTGCCGGAACCGGTTTTAATATGGGCAGCGCCGGAGCGCTCTCATTTGATATTTCCCAGTCGTGGGCGGATATCCCGCAGCCGGACAACATGCGACAACAGGAACACCATAGCGGCCAGTCGTATCGCGTGCGCTACAGTAAGACGCTTCAGCAGACCAACACCGATATTGCCGTCGCCGGTTATAAATTTTCAACCCGGGGTTATCTTTCGTTTCAGGACTTCCTCAATGACTGGGATCCGGGCAATAGCACTATTGATAATGGCCGGGAGCGAAACCGTTTTGATGTGACAATCTCACAGACGTTGCCTTTCGGCACCCTGTCACTGAGCATGTACGACGCCTCTTACTGGAACAGTGAACATGCGGACTCCATGAACCTGGGCTTCAGCAGCACGCTTGGACCGGTGTCGTACTCGCTGAACTATGCCCACTCTAAAAACGTCAATGGCGGTTACAATAACGATTCCGATAACTACGACGACGATAACGTCTTCTCGCTTAACCTGAGCGTACCGTTCAGCGCCTTCAGCCACAGTGAAGCGGCCCGGTCTGTTTCGGCTAACTATTCGATGAACAGTAGTAAAAACGGCGATACCACGCACAACATCGGAATTTCCGGTACCGCGATGCAGGAAAACCAGCTGAACTGGCAGGTTTCAGAAGGCTATAACGCCGATTCTGAAGCTACTAACGGCAATGTCACTGTGGGTTATCAAAGTACTTATGCCGATATGTCCGCAGGCTATAGCTACGACGATTACAGCCGACGAGTGAATTACAGCCTGCGCGGGGGCATGGTGCTGCATCGCGACGGTATCACCCTGGCGCGTCAGCTGAACGATAGCGTAGCGCTGGTTGAAACACCGGGTGTTTCCGGTATGCCGATCAACGGGCAGACGAACGTTCATACCGATTATTTCGGTAACGCCATTGTGCCGTACGTTCGTCCGTATCACAGCAACTCGATCTCACTCAACACAGTGGATGCCAGCGATACTTCTGCGGCCATTGATAACATCGCCAAAACCGTGGTGCCGACCAAAGGGGCGGTAGTACGCGTGAAGTACAACACCTGGATTGGACAAAAGGCGATGATGACGCTGACCTACAACGGTAAACCGGTGCCGTTTGGCGCAGTAGTAACACAAACCAGCGGCGAGTCGGATGACACGCGCAGCAGTATTGTTGGCGACGGCGGGGAAGTGTATCTCGTCGGGCTCGCCGAGAAAGGGCGGTTAATTGTTAAGTGGGGGGAGGCGGCGAACAAGCAGTGCGCCGTTGATTACACACTTGCCGGCGCAAAAACAGAGGCCGATATTTTATTCATCAACGGGGTTTGCCATCCCGTATCGGGAGCAAATTAATGTCACGCTTCATTTTTCTCCGTTCCGGCCTTAAATCGCTCATCGGCCCGGGAATGGTATTCATGCTGAGCGTGTCCCCGGCAATGGCGTACACCGATCGCAATGATATTGAGTTCCATGTCACCGGAAACATTATTGATGGCTCATGTAACGTCACCAAACCGGAGGCAGTCGACCTCGGGAAATATTACTGGAAAGACTTTGCCGTAGCGGGGGGGAACACAGGAAATGTGCCAGTGACCATCGCGTTTGACAGCTGCACCGCAGGGTTAAGCCAGGCAACGGTTACCTTTACAGGCGCACCTTACGCTGAAGATCCGGCTTATGCTTCTGTCATTTACGCCAATCAGGTAGCGGCAGATGCAGGCGGCGCGACCGATGTCGGCCTTCAGTTGTTTATCCGTGATCACGAACATCCCATCAGCGGTGTCGCGCTGGCCAACGGCGTGAGCTACCCGGTTGCGCTCGAAAACCAAACCGGCGCGATGACTTTTACTGCCCGAATGTATACCCCACATGGGACCCCAACACCGGGTGCATTCAGCAGTGCGATTACATTGAATGTTGTTTATAACTGAGCTTAAGTGAGCAGACTAATTTCATGTCAAAATATTTATATTATCTGGTGTTATTGCTGGGGCCAGTCCCACTATTAAGTCATGCAGCCTGTAACCGGGATAACGGCGATGATGTTACCGTTACGACGATCCCATTACCCTCGAAACTGTTGGTCAGTGCGAAAAATTATACCTTTGGCGAAGTGTTATACGATTCTGGATATATCAGCGGGACGGATGGGGATGTCACGATTAAAAACTGTAGCAGGGATTATTACGTAGGATTTCATTATAACCCGACTCATTTAGCGTCGGCGTCGCCGGTGGGAGATAATATCTACCCGACCACGATACCGGGTATCGGCATTAAGACCTACACGCTTAACCAGGCCGGTCCGTATGATTATGAACGTGCGGTTGATAACTCATGGCAGTCCGGCGATGGCGAGAGCAGCCATACGCTGGCGGGCTCGGCCTATCGTGTGCAGTTGATTGCGACGGGGGGTACTATCCCGGGCGGTAATCTGGCCCTCGAGAGCGGCAAACTGGCGACGGTGGAATTTCGTGAAGGGCAAAGCAGTTCGGATAACGGTGATAATGCGTCAGAAGTCTATTTATCAAATACGCAGATAGAAGTCTATGCGATGGGATGCTCAGCATCCGTTTCTTCCCTGCTGTTTAATATGGGCGATGTGGATACCTCTGCGTTTGATAATCTTAAGATGGTGGAAGGACCCGAACAGGATGTTGGTCTGAGCTGTCAGCCAGGCACCAACGTGACCATGACCATCAACGGGCCGCTTGCCGAGGGCGACAATGATAATGGCTCAGTGATTGCCTTAGACCAGTCTGAATCGGGTAAGACGGCGACCGGTGTGGGGGTCGTGATATCAGCCTATCAACCGGCGCTACGCAGTTTTACCTACTGGGCCATTGGTCAGGAGGTGCAAGCTTTTAATTCCAGTCGTGTAAAAGCCGCATCACAAGGCAGTGGTCTTGCTGCCGATGGTACCGCGCTTGCTGATATCGGCTCCGCAACAACCTATAGCGATCCGGCAAATGCAGGCGGGGCCGGAGAGTCTGAAACCTTACGTTTCAAAGCGTGGTATTACAAAACCAGTGACGTTGTCACGCCAGGGCAAGCAAATGCCACCGGGACAATCACCCTTAAATATAATTGATACCTTTGATCATGACAGGGGGTAGCGCTGCGGTTTATTTTTGTACACCTCTGCACTACCGTTATGTGTTTCTGTCGTGTACATTTCCTCTGCGACCCTATTTATTCGGTGGAACTGACAATGATTACTAAACGGTCTGAGCCACGCTTTTCAGTCATTCTGTTAATTTTTGTGTGTCTTGTAGGATTATATTCTTTTAACGGTCACCTTAAGCCTCACGCCGGACAAAAAGGGGTTGCATGTATTTCTTATAAGCGGATCCTGCGTGAATCACCGTTACTGGCACAGGAAAAAAAGCAGAACGAAATACTTCTCGCATTAGCTAAAAAATCCGCGCTTAAAGTTGAGAAAAAATATTATGCTCTGCCAGAACCCTTGCGCCGTGAAATGAAAGCGATCGATGATATGAGTAAAAACACGCAACTGCGGGCAGAGCAGGGTCGCCTGCGGCATATAAGCCAGCGAGTCATATCTGATACCGTTGAAAAATACAGAATAGATCATCACTATTCGGTCGTTTTCAATAAAGATAGCGCCTCTACAGTGGATTATGGTCACGACATTAGTAATGAAATTATTAATGAATTACAGCATGTAAAAGTGGTGTACGGGCCGCGCCCTAATTTTGAAGATGCGACCCGGGAGCTTTTGCTCGCTCAACCTGTTTCCGCAGGATGAGTGATTTTACGCAGTCGGCTCGCGCTGACGATGACCGCTACCGCAGAAGCCGCCGCAGCGATCCACAGTGCAGCATGAATTGCTCTCTCATTTGTCGCCAGCAGTACGCCCACAGCGGCGGCCCCCAGACACTGCCCGAACGTGCGCATAATGGATAACACACCGGATGCATAGCTCGCATAGTCACGACTAACGTTTGAGAGCATTTCCCGGTTATTGGGACTCTGAAAGCAGCCAAATCCCATCCCGCAAACCGTCCGGGAAATACGGACCGCAGTATCGCGGGAGCAATACTCAGCGTCGCTGCGCCGCCGATCCCCTGAAGCACGCGCATACCGATAAGCACTTCGGGCGTTTTCGCCAGCGCGCAACCCAGCGATGTCAGGGTAAAGGTCGTCAGGCCCGCCAGAAATACGGGGCGATAACCCAGGCGGGCCGCAAGCGCCGCGAATATCGCCAGCGTCATTGCAGCCGCCAGCAGATACCCGTTGGCGAACCAGACGGCATAACTGGCTGGCACCTGCATCCCCTGAGCCATGGAGGGCAGGGCAATGTTGATCATGGTGCCATCAAACACGCCCATTAACGTGGTGGTCATTATCGCGGCCATCACCCGTTCGCGCGTCGGGCCAGGCAGTCCATCGTCGCCGGGTTGGCTGGAAAAAAGCTTCATCTTGTTGTCCTTAGAGAAGAGTGTGTGGATGACAAAACTATAAAGATGGCTTTTGCAGGGCGGAAGGCGCACCATTTACACTTTATCGTTGCATGAAACGCCTTATCTGAATATGCAGGGAGGAAGGAGATGTCCGAACCCGATTTTAATTTGTTGATAGCACTCGACATATTGCTGAGCGAAGCGAGCGTGGCAGGCGCGGCACGTCGTCTGAACCTCAGCACCTCGGCAATGAGCCGGACATTAAGCAGGTTACGCGACGTCACTGGCGACCCGATTCTGGTGCGCGCCGGACGTAACATGGTACTGACCCCGTGGGCCGAAGCGACCCGGGATCATGCCAGGCGTGCAGTGCACGAGGCCAGGGCGGTATTACAGCCCTCAACTGAAACGTTCAGCGCGCGAAGCCTGGCGCGACTTTTTACCATCAGGGCAAACGATGGTTTTGTGGTGGCGTTTGGGCCTGCGCTTATAGCGGCTGTGGCCGACGCCGCGCCGGACGTCTGTATACGCTTTGCGCCTAAGCCGGAAAAAACGTCGCGCTATCTTCGGGAAGGGCTGGTTGATCTGGAGATTGGCGTCCAGAGTAATATGGGGCCTGAAATACGGCTGCAACGACTGTTTGAGGATCGGTTTGTGGGCATCGTGCGTAAGGGGCATCCGCTGGCTAAGCAGGCAGAAATAGGGGTGAAGGATTATGTCGCCTGGGGCCATGTGGTAGCGTCACCCGAGGGTGCACTGCACGGATCCGTTGACGATGCGCTGGCCGAACTCGGAACAAAACGTAAAATCGCGAGCGTCGTACCGGGATTTCCGACGGCGCTGTCCGTGGCGGTGGCATCGGATCTTATCGCCATGATACCCGCGCTCTATTTACTCAATCAGCAGGTAACGGACCAGGTACACGTTTTCGAGCTGCCGTTCAAAAGCCGTCAAATTACGGTATCACAGATGTGGCACCCAAGAATGGAACGCGATCCCGCGCACCGCTGGCTGAGAGAGCAAATTCTTGCGATATGCAGAGTGAAGAGGTCAGACATGATTAAGGGACTTGTATAGCGATTGCTATACGCGCCGCTTATGCTATGCTTGTAAAGCAATTGCTATACAAGAGGTATACCCATGAAATCAGATGTTCAACTCAATCTTAGAGCCAAAGAATCCCAGCGGGCGCTTATCGATGCCGCCGCAGAGATCCTACATAAATCACGTACTGACTTCATTCTGGAGATGGCCTGTCAGGCAGCCGAAAATGTGATCCTCGATCGGCGTGTATTCAATTTTAACGATGAACAGTATGCAGAGTTCATTGATATGCTTGATGCCCCGGTCGCCGACGATCCTGCCATAGAAAAACTGCTGGCAAGGAAACCTCAGTGGGACGTGTAACCGCCCCAGAGCCCTTATCCAGCGTCCATCAACTGGCGGAGTTCGTCAGTGGAGAGGCCGTACTTGACGAATGGTTAAAACAAAGAGGTCTGAAAAACCAGGCGCTTGGCGCAGCCCGAACGTTTGTCGTTTGTAAAACGGGCACAAAGCAGGTCGCGGGATTTTACTCTCTGGCTACCGGCAGCGTTAACCATACGGAAGCGACAGGTAATTTGCGGCGTAACATGCCGGATCCCATTCCCGTGATTATTCTTGCCCGTCTGGCTGTCGATGTCTCAATACGCGGAAATGGGTTGGGAGCCGATTTACTCCAGGATGCGGTTTTACGCTGTTATCGGGTAGCAGAGAATATTGGGGTGCGGGCGATCATGGTTCATGCACTCACTGAGGACGCCAAAGCGTTTTATATCCACCATGGTTTTAAAGCATCGCAGACTCAGGAACGGACACTGTTTCTCAGGCTTCCTCAGTAGCGGCGGGATTTTATGGAATGAATGTTCAGCCCGTCTGGCTGATAAGCTTGCGCCAGACTCTGTTATGCAAAGTAAATAGCAGCATCTTATAGAAAGCGGTAGAGAGGATACAGCTGCCGCTAAGCCCAAGCATGACAATACTTACCAGTGCCGCGGTCAGGCTGACGCCCGGAGAAGAAGTACCGCTCAGCGCAGCCAGCAGATAGGCTGCCGTTAATACCAGGCTTAGCACCGCCAGCGTAAGATGTAACCGCACGGCGCGCATGCTACCTTTGCCAATCATAAACATCGTCACTCCGTTGATGCCGGCAAAGAGCAGGGCGATCAGCACAACCCACACGAAAACGCGCTCTGCTGGCTGGCCGAGCGCGGTGAGTACGCCATACCCCAGCCACAGTTGCGGAATGGCGAAACTGACAATCACCCCGAGCGTACTAACCGCTGCCGGAATACCCATGGAATGAAGCCCCACGGGCTTAACCATATCATCAGCCAGCTGCGTCTTCAGCTGCTGCAACTGTTTCGGGGCGGCATTTTTTATGCTGGCGGACACCTCATTACAATATTGCAGGCGACGGGTTAAAACTTTAAACATTTAAATACTCAGTGTTTATTTTCTATATCCAAACTGCCCCCCATTACAACAATCCGGGAAGTTTAAAACAAAAGCAGCAAGGAACCGATCTTATAAATAGTGTATTATTTTTTCAGGTTAAAGGAGACGTGAATGATAGTGAAAAACCAGGAACTCATAGCGGCAGGATTCACCAGTAAGGATATCGAGCGAATCAAACGTCATCAGGCGACGGGGGAATCGCAGGAAAAGGTTCTGAAGGATCTGGCCGGTTATTTCCTGTCGGTAGCCTGGATCACCGGCGGGATGGCCATCATCACCTTGTTCACCGCGATCTTTGGCAGCGCCAGCCATGTTATCTCCTGTGTGGTTGCCGTCGTCTTTTTGCTAATTGTTCTGCTTCTGGTGATGCCGGTCAGACTTGGCTATAAATCATGGAAGCTGATGAGAACACAGTTCAGCGACTCCGGTCATCACGGGTAAGGAGTTCCAGTACCACCTTCGCGCTCACCCCCCATCCCATAACCTTCATCGTCAGTTGCCCAGAGACATGGTTTCCACCTTGCGGTAATAGTCTCCGGGAAGATAACGGAAAAGACGCCAGGCCTCAGCTTTACCAGTCATACCAAACACCCCATAAACGCTGGCTGCAAGCGTGGTTGCATTAAAGATCCCCAGGCCAACATCGCGACTGAACCCCATAAATTCCGCTATGGACATAGCGCCGTCCGCTATTAGAAACGCAGCGAACACAGAATGTTTTCTTGAATCCCCAGATGTTTCTTGCTCAGTTCATTCATTCCATAAATTGTGGCGAACATAACCGGTAGGGTAGTCACATCATCAACTATGAGATGAGTTCTCTGGTTGTTCCTCGATAAATGTTAGATGGAATATGCCATGAACTTTGCGGATGCCCCGTAATTTTTGCGTTATGAAGTCATCGTAAGTCCACAACTAAATTTAGGCAACCGACTGATTCATCGGTAAGCTCCTGAAAGAGAGGAACTCATGAACTAAAGAATAAACCTACCTAATTTAACATAATATACATTATGCGCACTACGGTGCAGGGGCTCAATGATAATGTCTATTTGTGGCTCATTTAGGAATGTCCAGGCTATAGTTCTCAGACCTGTATGCCTAGTCAACAACTCACTTTTCCTGATGAGGAGTTTTCTGTGGTTATACATGACACCGGGATGTTCACCGTGAAAGAAATCAACCGCCTCAAAATCCTTCAGGATGTCATCGACCGCAACCTGCGTCCTGGTCAGGCAGCCGAAATGCTCGGTATCACGCCGCGCCATTGCAGCCGTCTGCTGAAACGTTATCGTCAGTCCGGGCCACTGGGCATGAATAACCAGAGTCGTGGCCGCACCGGAAATCGCCTGCTTCCCGCATCATTGACTGATCAGGCCCTGAATATCATCCGTGAACGCTATGCCGATTTTGGCCCCACACTGGCGCGGGAAAAGCTCGCTGAAAATCACGGTATTGTTCTTGGTAAGGAAACGCTCAGACGGCTTATGATAAAAACCGGGCTCTGGGTTCCCCGCAAGAAACGTGCGCCAAAAATTCAGCAGCCACGCTATCGCCGGGCTTGCTGCGGCGAACTGATCCAGATTGAAGGTTGCGACCATCACTGGTTCGAGAACCGTGCGCCTGCCTGTACTGCCCTGGTCTACGTTGATGATGCGACGAGCCGCCTGATGCAACTCCGTTTCGTGAAATCGGAATCGACTTTCACCTATTTTGAAGCCACGCGGGGCTATCTGGAGAAGCATGGCAAACCCCTGGCGCTGTACAGCGATAAAGCCAGCGTCTTCAGAATCAACAATAAAAACGCTACCGGTGGCTGGACATAAAGAACTCCGCCTTAACGGCGCTGTTCTTCCCTACTCCACCTATGATCGACTCCAGGAAATCGACCAGGGCGCTATCGTGGACAACAAACGCCTCGGGCGGACACTTGAATTTATCAAGCTTGTTCAGGATAAACGCGATAATAACCGTTCGCAGGCACTCCCTGCCGGAGATGGCCCCTCGCGGAGACGGAGAAAACCAACGGAGAATAAATCCCAGCGTTCGCTTAACGGTGACGATATGCTTGAAGCATTGAAGATACTGCAATCACGTTCTGAGGAGATTTTTGGGACAAAAAAATGAGCTGAATACTATGGCAGACATCTGCACGGGCCATAGAATGCAGAATAATCCTTCAGCGTGTGCTGTGGCGTCGGGAAAGACTTGATCGGAACTGCCGCACACCTGCACATCCGGCTATCAGGCGTATTTCGGGCATGTGCTCCGGGGACGAAGGCTCTTTGTAACGGCCAGGTGGATAAGCTTGGCCGTTCACTGCTTCCCGGGTCAGGCGATTCTGAGCAGAAATGGAATTATACTGGCGGCTCATACCGCAGCGTTTCAACAATCATGGAGAGCGCAGGCAACATCTGACGTTCCCCCGGATAATAAATATAAAAACCCGGTCGTTCTGCCCACCATTCAGGCAGGATCGGCAGAAGTTTTCCGGAATCCAGCCATGGCTGGCTGAGTATCTCCGGTAAAAAGGCAATTCCGTAACCCGCCAGCGCCGCATCCATTGCAGCATAATATGAATTAAAGACCAGATGGCCCGCAGGCCGGAAAATCTGCCCGGTTTCATTTTCCTTCAGTATCCATGGCGTTGTGCTTCCCCCAGGCGTAAAGCGGGTATTAATACAGGAATACTGAGCCAAATCACCGGGTGAAGGCGGCAGTCCTTTATCCTGAACATAACCAGGAGAGGCAACTGCTGAATAACGTAAATCCGGGCTGATACGCACAGATGCCATATTTTTGCCCAGCGAATCACCGTCCCTGATACCGGCATCAAATCTCTCCGTAATAATATCGGTCAGTGCTGCATCAAGAGAGAGTTCAAGCCTGACGTCCGGATAATGGCGCAGCGTTTCGCTGAGGCGTGGCCATACAAAAGTCTTATAGGCAAAATCTGAGACCGTCATTCTCACCGTGCCCGCAATGGTGCGGCTCAAATCCCTGATGGAGGTCAGCTCACTGGCAATCGTATCCAGCCTGGGCGACACGCGTTCCAGCAACCTTTTACCGGCCTCCGTCGGCGAAACGCTGCGTGTGGTTCTTATCAACAGACGCAGCCCGATCCGCTCTTCCAGATTGCGAATGGTATGGCTTAATGCTGATTGCGAAACGCCAAGCTCAGCGGCCGCTCTGGTAAAACTTCTGTGCCGGGCGATGGTAATAAATGCGATAAGATCCCGGAATATTTCGCCTGACATGGTTCGTCACCTGTTCTCTGGAGAAAATCTGTTTAATAACATGAAGTGGTTATCCACTGCTCTGGTTTTAAGGGCTGACAGTGACGTCCGGTTCAGTCATTCGCATGAAAGCGGAGAGCCTCCACCATCAGGCTCATGGCTCTGGAATGCTGTCGCCGGTTTGGGTAGTAAAGGTGCAGCCCTGGCCAGAGAGGGCACCACTCCTGGAGCACAGAAACCAGTTCTCCGCTGTCAAGCAATGGCTGTACCATATCCAGCGGGAGATAAGCCAGACCGAAACCCCGTCTGACTGCCTCCAGTATGTCGTAAACGTTATTACATATTACCGGCCCGTTGATTTTGACGCTGAACTCACGATTGCCTTCAATAAACTCCCAGTCATACAACCCACCGTATGTGGACATACGTAAACGAACCCCGCTGTGCTGGCTCAGTTCGGTCGGATGTTGCGGGATCGGGTGGCGCGTAAAATACTCTGCTGAACCAACAACCGCATTCTTAACATCTGCACTGATACGAACGGAAATCATATCCTGGGCCAGATCGGCCCCAAACCGGACACCGGCATCATATCCCCGGGCCGCAATATCAACGCTTTCATACTCGCTGATAAGCTCAACGGTAATGTCCGGATACTGTTTCAGAAAAGGGGTTAACCGGGGCCACAGAACCGAGCGTATCACGTAGTCAATGGCGGTAATGCGCAGCGTACCGGTAGGTTTGTCGCGTAAGTCATTGAGCGATTCCAGCTCATTCGTGATCTGCTCAAACTCCGGTACCAGACGATCGACGAGATGCTGACCCGCCATCGTGAGCGCAACACTTCGTGTACTGCGCAGTACAAGACGCACTCCCAGCCGTTCTTCAAGCCCGCGTATGCTTGCGCTGAGAGCAGGTTGTGTGACTCCCAGCTGAGCTGCTGCACGAGTAAAACTGCCCGTCTGGGCAACTGCAATGAGTGCGATTAATTCACTGAACCCTTCTCTTGCCATCTTCCTCTCTCACCGGCTGTGTGTCCCTCCGGACGACGACAGTGTCTCCAGATTATGTGGATAAGATATCACGGTCATTAATGAATTTCATTTATGAATGCAAGAAACGAGGCTGGGTGGTTAACTGAGCCCGTGTCATGTACATTATTAACCACTGGCTACTCTTCAATAAAGTTTTTATCTGTCTGCCACGAGATTATATCACCATTGATATTCTCCGGCTGGCTATGGACGCCTGAAAAAATAAAGTCGAGTGTGTTTGAATATATTCCATGTGGTTCAGGTTGCGTTTTCAATTTATACAGTAGCTACTGTCAATCATCATCAATGAGGTAATGCTATGTCCTTAATTAAGGTGTCTCTTTTGTGTGCTTCACTGCTGGCGGCAGGCTCTGTTATAGCTGCTCAAAAAATTCCTTCAACTGTTGCAGAGGGTGTCAAAGTTTTGGGGTCGCAAAAAGTGACATTTAAAAATGGCGACATCATCATGGCGGGCAATTTATATTTCCCGTCTGATTATGACAGCGCCAGAAAATATCCGGCGATTGTAGTCTCTCATCCCTGGGGCGGCGTGAAGGAACAGACGTCCGGGCTTTACGCACAGCAGCTGGCAAAGCGTGGATTTATTACGCTGGCTTACGATGCGTCGCATTATGGAGAAAGCGGTGGGTTGCCGCGTGACCTGGAAAATCCGTCCGATCGCGTACAGGATATCCGCAGCGCCATAGGCTATCTTGCCAGTCTGCCGCAGGTTGATGCCAGCCGCATTGGTACTCTGGGGATCTGTGCCGGTGGAGGCTATACGCTGCACGAAGCGCAGAATGATTTACGCGTCAGGGCTGTTGCCGGTGTCGTCACCTACGACATTGGCGATGCGACCCGCAATGGTATTGAAGGCCTGCCGGTTACGGCAAGCGACAGAACGAAGTTAATGCAAAGCGTGGATGAACAACTGAACAAAGAGGCCAGCGGTGCGCCGGTGCTGGTTCAGCAGTTGCTGCCTTCCCGGGATACGTTAAATGCCAGTACGCCTAACTTTGTCCGGGAGGCGACCGATTATTACCTGACACCGAGAGGCGCGCATCCGAATGCCCATAACCGTTATGTCGTCACGAGCCCCGGACTCCATATGGCCTACTATCCACTGGAGCATATGGATTTGATTTCCCCCCGTCCGGTGCTGTTAATTGCCGGAGAAAAAGCTGAAACAAGAAAATTCAGCCAGCAGGCCTATGACAGAGCGAAAGAGCCGAAGGAGCTGGTTATTATTCCTGGTGCTTCACATTTTGATTTATATGACAAGCCACAATTTGTTAACCCTGCCTTAAATAAACTGGCAGAGTTCTTTAGCAAAAACCTTTAATCATAACCTCACGCAGGTATATGTGAACAAGCAGAATAAAGGCCTGAATTAGGCGGATGGTCATTCTGCTGACTTAATATTAAGAGGAAAAAATTATGAATCTTTCACTGAAAAATAAAGTTGCGCTGGTTACCGGTGCCGCATCCGGTATTGGCTTTGCAACTGCACGTGCTTATGCCGAGGCGGGCGCTGCCGTTGTGTTAGCGGATATTAATTCTGAGCTGGTAAATAAAGCCGCAAATGATTTGATTTCCCGTGGTTTTGAAGCTAAATCGTTTACCTGCAATGCGGCAAACCTTGATGAAGTCGAAGCGATGGTTCAGTTCACTGTTTCCACTTACGGCCGTCTGGATATCGCTTTTAATAATGCCGGTGTCCAGAATAAACTTGTTGAAATCGCGGACGCCACCGTGGAGGACTTTGATCGCGTTAATGCCGTGAACCTCCGGGGCGTGTGGGGATGTATGAAGTATGAGCTTCAGCAGATGCGCAAGCAGGAGAGTGGTGTTATCGTTAACTGTTCTTCTATCGGCGGAATTGTGGGCGGCGCAGAACGTGCGAACTACCACGCCGCGAAGCACGGTGTGCTGGGCCTGACCAAGAGTGCAGCACTTGAATATGCCAGCCGGAACATCCGTGTGAATGCAGTTTGCCCGGGTCTTATCTGGACGCCAATGGTCGATGCGATGGTCGCATCGGGTCAGAAGGAAGCCCTGGAAGCCATGGTGAAAGCCGTTCCGTTGCAGCGTCATGGTAATCCGGAAGAAATCGCCGATGCGGTCCTCTGGTTGTCCAGTGATGCGTCGTCCTACGTAACAGGTCAGTCAATTTCGATTGATGGTGGCCTGACCATGCGCTAAGCATGGATGCCCTGATTATTACCCTTTGTTTGTTTTTCCTCATTGAAACACTGCCCTGTTTATCAGGGCTTTTTCAACTTTTCTCATAAAACTGCGTGTGCGGTCATCCTTCCCTTTTAAGCCCTTACCCTTCAAAGGGATTATTGCCGTAACCTTACTACTAAACGCAACAAACCTTCGCTTTCATAACTCTCCTGCATTAATCGGGGCACTAAGCAGACTTTTCAACATATAGACATTTCTAACGAGCCAGTGATTAGACAATTCCAGTGAGCTTTGACATAGATTGAATACGAGTAAATCCAGCCAGTTCAGACCCATCCTTGTTCTGCTCATTCCGCGCATCATGTACCTCTGTTCTGTGCCATCAACGTTCATAACTGTCGTTACGGTCTTGCGTGATCTCCACGGCAGTCACCTGTACATCCTTAAAGCGCAGCCCATCCACACCAGAAATTTTCCCGAACTCTGACGCGTCAATCAAAATCCCCTCCAGCGTTAACCCAACCACAGGACGCTCCGGATATCCCTCGATGAAAAATGCCCGCGAAAAGCATTTGCTGTCTGATCGACGCGCCGTCATTTTTTTAATCGTCAGTCCGCTGACCGCAGTAAGACCGGCTTCGCCCTCAACACCTTCAGCCAGTTTGCGCCAGTGTTCTGGTTTATCAGATAAATTGCTCTGGTCGCCATAGCTATACTGCGGAAACCAGTTCAGTTGGATCAGCACCGGAAAACGCACGTCCGTAAGCCGTAGATTTTGTACGGTGATATCACGGATAAATCCACCCCGGTTGCGAGCAGATTTAATGCGAAACCCGACGCCCGTTCCGTTAAACGCGTTATCTTCTATCAGGACGCGTTCAATGCCACCTGAAGTTTCACTCCCCAGTGTGATCCCGGATCCCTTATTCAGCGTACATCCTCGAATCACTATATCCCGCGCGGCACGAGCTTTTTGCGCCGCTTCGCGTCCTCGTCCTGATTTGATGCAGATATTGTCGTCATTGCAGGACACAATGCAGCGTTCAATCCGCACCTGTTCGCAGGAGTCGACGTCAATCCCGTCGGTGCTCGGCCCCGCAGAATTGCTGATTTGCACGCCCTCAACCGCGATATGGCGCGAATAACAGAGGTGCATGTTCCAGAATCCGGACTCCCGACTGGTAAAATCACGCAGCAGAATACTCTGGCTTTCAAAGACCAGAATATTGCGCGGGCGCTGAGTCATAATCAACAACCCAGCGCAATCCTCTTGCGCTGTAATCGCCGACCATGCCGCTGCGCTCGTCATCGCCCCAGTAGCGTTGCCACCAAATTGCACCCTGCCCGTCTATCGTGCCTGTACCGGTAATGCTGACGTTTTCACAATCGATGATATTAATAATGCCTGCCGGCCATCGCATATCAATGCCGGCCACCCGGGTATTTATCAGGGGATAATCAGCCAGATCCTGGCTTCCAACGAGCTGTGCGCCAGCGTCCAGGCGAAGTGAAACACCGCTTTTCAGAAACAACGCTCCGGTCAGAAAACGGCCTTGCGGAATAACGATGACATCGTTCTGTTGAGCACTATTTATGGCCTGCTGAATGGCGGATGTTACCAGGCGTTGCGCGGTTGGGTCCGCGCCATACGCCAGAATGGAGATCGCTTTCATGGCTTTTCCTTAAACAGATGAAAGCCTTAGTCTAGGAATCCGCGTGATGGATAACCTTTGTCTGTTTGACAGCCACGCAGTCAGGCTGGCAAAAAAGCGGATATTTACTGGCTGGCGATCACCGCAACGCCCTTTTCTTTCATAGCGTTGACCCAGCGTTCATCCGTTGTGTTTTCAACAACGAGCGTATTCACCAGCGACAAATCGCCAATCACAAACGCCGAGGCCGTGTTGATCTTTTCCGGTGAGGCCAATACCACCGTTTCCGCCGCTCTGCCGGAAAATGCACGTTTGATGCATGCTTCTTCATAATCTCCGGTGGTCAGCCCGGCCTCAGGATGCACGCCGGTGACACCCATGAAAAACAGATCCGCATGAATATTGTTGATGCCTTCAATAGCGGCCGCGCCGACCGTGACGATGGAGTGTTTATACAAACGACCGCCAATCAGGATCACCTCTATGCACGGATGGTTGACCAGCCCCAATGCAATACCCGGGCTGTGCGTCACCACGGTTACCCGCAAATCTGGCGGCAAGAAGGTAATAAGTTCTGAGGTGGTCGTCCCGCCATCAATGATCACCACCTGCCCCGGTGAAATGAGCTGCGCGCCCCGACGTGCCACGCGTTTTTTTGCATCCATTTTAACGGACTGACGCTCGGCAAAAGGCGCAATCGCTGAAGATGCCGGAAGCGCGCCGCCGTGGACACGCTGCAAACGCCCTTCTGCCGCCAGTTCACGTAGATCCCGGCGGATAGTGTCCTCAGACACCGAGAAAAAGAGGCTGAGCGCAGTTGAC
Source organism: Enterobacter cloacae complex sp.6700776 (assembly GCF_048284255.1). Lineage (NCBI taxonomy): Bacteria > Pseudomonadati > Pseudomonadota > Gammaproteobacteria > Enterobacterales > Enterobacteriaceae > Enterobacter > Enterobacter cloacae complex sp.6700776. Next base: position 629,949 of record NZ_JBLVYK010000001.1, read on the forward strand.
TGGACCTGGCCTTCCGCTTCCAGCTTTTCCAGAATCAACTGTTTACGCTGACTTGTGAGCATGAATTATTCCTGATGTTGCACGATAATTATTGTAATTACACGAAAATGCTGTTTATGATGCATACTCTACGAGAGGAGAGCCAAACGTGCAATCAAAACGTGCAGATATACGCATCATCAACAGCGAAACGTTGTCCGACAACTGGTATAACCTGAAAAAATACACTTTTGACCTCCAGCGCAGCGATGGTGACTGGCAGCGGCAAGAGCGTGAAGTGTATGACCGCGGGAATGGCGCGACGATCCTGCTCTATAATCGCGACAGCAAAACAGTCATTCTTACACGTCAGTTTCGTTTCCCTGTGTTTATCAATGGTCACGAAGAGGATCTCATTGAGGCGGCTGCCGGGTTGCTCGATAACCTTGACCCGGAAAGCCGGATTAAGGCCGAAGCGGAAGAGGAAACCGGGTATAAGGTGACGCGCATAGAGAAAATTTTTGAGGCCTATATGAGCCCGGGCTCCGTTACCGAAAAACTCTACTTCTATCTGGCGGAATATCACCCGCAGGATCGGACCAGCGCGGGCGGCGGCGTTAAAGCAGAGGGGGAAGATATCGACGTGCTGGAAATGACGCTGGACGACGCGCTTCGTGGCATCGAGAATGGCCAGATCGTCGACGGTAAAACCATCATGCTGCTTTATCACGTGGCCCTGAAAGGCATTTTATAATCTCACGTTTATCCGGATACCTGCCCCTGCGCAGGTATTTGCCTGTGCTATTCTTGCTGAACACCTCAACATGGAGATGCGAAAATGGCCGACTGGGATCCTTCTCTATATCTACAATACAGCGCAGAACGCACACGTCCCGCCGCTGAGTTACTGGCCCGGGTGCCGCTTGCTGACATAACCTCTGGCGTGGATTTGGGCTGCGGGCCAGGCAACAGCACCGCGCTGCTGAAACAACGCTGGCCTTCAGCGCAGATAGCCGGTGTGGATAACTCCCCGGCGATGCTGGAGGAAGCCCGACAGGCCCTGCCAGACTGCCACTTTGTTGAGGCGGATATCCGTTGCTACAAACCTGACCAGCCTCTCAGCCTGATCTACGCCAATGCTTCCCTGCAATGGATCCCGGACCATTACCACCTTCTGCCGCATCTGGTTTCACTGCTCCAGTTAAACGGCGTGCTGGCGATACAAATGCCTGACAACTGGCTTGAACCGACGCATGCCCTGATGCGTGAAGTTGCCTGGGAACAGGGCTACCCCGATCGTGGCCGCGAGCAACTGCCGGGTATTCATGCCTACTATGATATTCTGACGGACGCGGGATGCGACGTGGATATCTGGCGCACCACCTACTTTCATCAGATGAGCTCTCATCAGGCGATTATTGACTGGGTCAGCGCGACGGGGTTACGGCCGTGGCTACAGGATCTCAACGAGAGCGAGCAGCAAAACTTTCTGAAACGCTACCTCGAGCTGCTGGAAGAGCAGTATCCGCTCCAGGAGAACGGGCAGATACTGCTGGCTTTTCCGCGCCTGTTTATGGTTGCTCAGCGGGTTCCGTAAGCCGAATCAGGAACGCGCTTCCTTGAGCAAATGCTGAATTACAGCCTCCTGCTTGTCGTAGTTGCCTTCGCCAAACGAGGTGTAACGCAGTTGCCCTTTCGCATCGAAATAGTAATGTGCTGGCCAGTACTGATTACCGAACGCGCTCCAGATTTTGTAGTTATTATCCGTCACTACGCGGTACGGCAACTGCCATTCGTTGACCGCGTTTTTCACCGATGATAACGGCTTTTCCCAGGGGTATTCAGGGGTGTGGACGCCAATCACCACCAGACCTTGTGACTCATATTTCTTCGCCCAGTCTCGAACATGCGGAAGGGTATGCTGGCAGTTGATACAGTCCCAGGTCCAGAAATCGATAAGCACAACTTTCCCCCGCAACGCCTTAGACGTGACAGGGTCACCGTTTACCCAGCCCGTACCGCCGCTTAATGTCGGTAGCTGGCTGCTCGGCATTGCGTCAGCGATCGGTCGCAGTTTCACCTGCGTGGAGGATGGTTGCGCAAAGCTCAACAGAGCGTTTTCCAGCTGGTCGGCAATACCGTTGGCACCTTTCAGGGCTGAGGTCATCCCGCTGGCGTTGAACGCAACGGCAGCTAACATCATCACTCCCGCTCCCTGACGCAAACGCGCCATCAATGCGGATTTGGCTCTCAGAGGGGTTATCAGCTTACGGCCCCCCGCGACAAGCAGCCCCAGCATCAACGCGCACCCACTGCCGTAAGCGGCTAACAGCGCTCCGGTTGCGATAGCCGAGTGGCCCGCAATATTAATGCTGAAGATCGCCCCGAGAATCGGTCCGGCACAGGGGGACCACAGCAGCCCAACGGCCAGCCCTGCCAGAAAAGCCGAAACCAGGCCGTGTCGCTGCATGCTGTGGGTGTTGAGAACATTTCCCGCGCTGACCGCCGGGCGGGCAATGCGCTGAGCGAACTGCGGGAAGATCAGGGCCAGGGCGGCAATGCTCAGTATCAGCAGCGCAATCCAGCGACCGATAACGGTGGCGTCAGCGATCCACTCGCTGGCAACCGTTACTACCATCGCCACCAACGTGAACATCACAATCATTCCCGCCAGAAGCGCCAGAATGTGTTTGCGCTGCCCCTGAAAGCCAGCGAACAGCAGAGGAATGACGGGAAGCGTGCACGGACTGACCAGGCTAATCATGCCGCCTAAAAAAGCGATTATCAGAAACATAACGACCTCACGATACGGTTGCTGCGAAGGTGCAGTGAGGTCATTTCAACGTACGAATGTGTTCAGGCCGTGTGCGAAAAGCTGAATTTTGTCTGCCTGCGTATCGGCACGGGGTGCAGATACACAGGCGTACAATTAACCGCGCGGAAGAGTCACGCTTACGGCCAGCCCGCCCTCTGCCCGGTTTGCAAGATGCAATTTCCCGTCAAGCTGGGCGGTGAGCTGCGCGGCAATGGCGAGGCCTAACCCGGTGCCGCCCGTTTCGCGGTTGCGCGACGTTTCAACCCGGTAGAACGGCTGTAACACCGCCTCCAGTTCTGCCTCCGGGATGCCGGGGCCGTTATCCATAATGTGGATCGCGACCTGCCTTTCATCTTCATCAATCTCTATTACCGCGCTATCGCCAAACTTCAGCGCATTATCCAGCAGGTTGGTCATTACCCTGCGTAATGCCTGTGGACGAGTAACGATCGGCAGACGCGCATTGCGTGCATGAAACTGCACGTTTTTACCAATGTCCTGATAATCACTGGCGATGCTGTTAACCCACGCGTTCAGCTCCAGCTTCAGCGTGGTCTCTTCCAGTGATTCTGATGACCGGGCATAGGCAATCCCCTCCCGTACCAGGCGCGACATATTATCCAGGTCGCTCAACAACTTATCGTGGAGCTCGGGCTGATCCGCCATTTCGACCCGCAGCTTCATACGCGTGATGGGCGTCTGAAGATCGTGAGAAATGGACGCCAGAATCTGCGCGCGTTCACGCAGATAAGTTTGTATCCGCGACTGCATCTCATTAAAAGCCTGCGCCGCCTGTCGCACCTCAACCGGACCTTTTTCAGTCATAGGAGAATGGGCCGCAGGATCGAGGGAATCAACCGCGCGCGTGAATTGCAGGAAAGGCCGGACAACCTGGCGCACGGCAATCCAGGAGCAGAGCGCGACAAGTAACAACTGAAGAACCAGCACCACGGGTAACCAGCTGGCGACTGGCGGCATGCGCGGGATCAGATCGATAGTGAGCGGTGCGCCGTCGCGGAGCGTCAGATGGGCCTGAATGTGGGAAACAGGCCCCGGCACTGCCGTAAACTGGAGCGGATATTGAACTGAAAGCGTCTCTTTCAGGGTGCGAATCGCATCCCGCGAGCGCTTGTCCGTTGGCGCAGCGCCTGCCTCGCCGGGACCAAGGATATAACGATAATTACCGCGACCGAGCCGTTCCAGCCACTCTGGCCGCTCTTTGGCCGGAAGCCGGTCGAGAATGGCCACGCTGGTCGCCACGTCATTCTCAAGATTGCCCAGCATAACCGTGCGCGCGCTGTGCATTCGCTCAACCATGACCAGCGTCAGGCTGAGCGCGTTAGCCAGCAAGAGTCCAAGCAGCACAATGATCAGCAGCCGGGCCAGTAAGGTGCGGGGCCACAGCGTCATTCATTGGCCTCGACGATGGTCACCGGCATAGTAAAAACGTAGCCTTCGCTGCGAACGGTTTTAATGTAGGCTGGCGAGCGGGCATCTTCATTCAGGCGCTGTCGCACGCGGCTCACCAGGAGATCAATCGAACGCTCAAACAGCTCGGCATCACGTCCCTGCGTCAGGTTCAGCAGTTGATCGCGGGTCAGCACCCGTTGAGGATGATCGAGAAATACACGCAGAAGGCGATATTCCGCCCCGCTGAGCGCCACAACCATCCCCTCGTTATCAATCAGATGACGCGCCACGGTATCCAGCTGCCATTCACCGAACACCACCAGGCGCCCTGCCTCGGTCACCTGAAGATTAGGCGGCATAGTACGAAAACGGCGCAGGATAGTTTTGATACGCGCCAGCAGTTCGCGGGCCACAAACGGTTTTACCACATAATCGTCGGCGCCCATCTCCAGCCCCAGGATCCGGTCCATGTCCTCGTTGCGCGCGGTGAGCATCAGGATCGGCAGATCCTTATGCCTGCTGCTGCGCAGCTGTCGACACACCGTCAGGCCATCATCACCGGGCATCATCACGTCCAGCACCACCAGGTCGATATGCTGTTTGTCGAGCACCATGCGCATCTCTTTTCCGTTCGCCGCACCAGAGGCGTGATAGCCGGATTTCACGAGGTAATCGACAATCAGTTCACGAATATCCCTGTCGTCATCGACGACAAGGATGTGATCAATATGCTCCACCGCAGGCTCCTGATTAAGAGGTAACGGATTGAAAATAGCACATATCAGAGCTTATCCGCGTCGACAACTGCTTTAACAAAGTCCTGCGGATCTTCTTGCGGCGGGTTGTGGCCCACCGTTGCGCCGAAAGTACGGTGCTCATATTTTCCGGTAAATTTCCCGGCATAGGCCGCAGGTGCAGGGTGTGGCGCCCCGTTATTACCGCCTTCGATGGTGATGGTCGGCACCGTAATGTTCGGCAGCGTCGCCAGTTTTTGTTCATAGGCGTCATATTTAGGCTCCCCTTTTTCCAGACCCAGACGCCAGCGGTAATTACTGAGCGTGACGGCAACGTGGTCCGGGTTATCGAGGGATTTGGCGCTGGCATTGAAGGTGGCATCGCTGAATTTCCAGTCCGGCGAAGCCTGGGACCAGATCAGCCGGGCAAAATCGTGCGTATTTTTAGCATAGCCTTCCGCACCGCGCGGCGTGGCGAAATAGAACTGATACCACCACTGAACCTCTGCCTTCGGCGGTAAAGGCTGTTTGCCAATCGCCTGGCTGCTGATCAGGTAGCCACTTACCGAGACCAGCGATTTCACTCGATCCGGCCAGAGCGCCGCAACGATATCCGCCGTACGCGCCCCCCAGTCATAACCGGCAAACACCGCCTGTTTGATATTCAGGGCGTCCATCAGGTTGACGATGTCTTTCGCCATTGCCGAAGGCTGGCCGTTTCGCGGCGTTTTATCAGAAATAAAGCGCGTGGTGCCGTACCCGCGCAGGGATGGCACAATGACACGATACCCCTTCGCGGCCAGCGCGGGGGCCACTTCTGCATAACTGTGAATGTCGTACGGCCAGCCATGCAGCAGGATCACCGGTTGCCCGTCTTTCGGCCCGATATCGACGTAACCGACGTTCAAATCGCCAGCGTTAATCTGTTTAACCTGGTTAAAGGCCGACGCGTAATCCTTACCCGTCGCTTCTGCCTGGCAGGACATCACAGTGCCAAGTGATACGGTCAGGGCGACGGCTGAGTATGCGAGTTTATTAAACATGATGTTATCTCCGGGTAAGTTCAGTTGACGGAGATATAACACCATGCGTTTGTATAAAGGATGTGTGCGGATGCGGTTTTATTGCATACCTGTGTATGTATCACAGACGCAGATACAGTGTGATACAAACCCGGTTAAGGGGTGATTCGGTACCGGACGTAATCGTCGGCTTCACCATAGTGGTCATACAGCTTACGCGCCGGATTGTGCATGCGGGTTACCCAGTAGAGTTTTGACCACCCTTCCCGCTTACCCTCATCGATCAGGGCGTCGATAAGCGCTTTACCCGCCCCTGCGCCACGTTCGGCAGCGTCAACAAATAGATCTTCCAGATAGGGGTAAGTTTGGATATCGAAAATTATGTACGTTAAGGTTAATTTTTTGCCATCACGTCATTAGTATATTCACAAACAGACTCGCCATTATTGACTGTATGCTGGAGATTCAGCTCCGTTAAGTAGCCGTCTGCCAGATACAAAACCCGGTCTGCAGAGGCTATGGTTTCCGGGCGATGGGCTATCAGCAGAACAGGAAGCCCCAGTTGACGTAAGGTCTGGCTTATCCGGATTTCACTCTCAACATCAAGGTGGCTGGTCGCTTCATCCAGTAACAGGAATCCCGGTTTCTTGTACAACGCCCTTGCCAGCAGAATGCGTTGTTTTTGTCCTCCGGAAAGCCCTCCGCCGGTTTCACCAATCAGCGTCTGATACCCCATCGGCATTGCCATAACATCGCTGTCGATAAGTGCCAGTCTTGCGCACTGGATCATTCGTTCATAATTTCGGTCATCACTGAAAAAAATAATGTTATCTGCTACAGAACCTTTGAAAAGATGGTCATCCTGCAGTACGGTACCGATACGCTGACGAACCTGAAAATAATCCGGATGCGTATGCAATATGCCAAATGCCCTGATCCTGCCCTCATCAGGGATGTGGATCCCAAGGATAAGCTTCACCAGTGTCGTTTTCCCGCATCCGGATTTACCTGTAATGGCAACGACTTCTCCGGGATTGAGTGTCAGCGACACCCCGCCGATTATCGGATTTTCCCCTCCCTTGTGGCTGAAGATGATGTGCTCAAGTACTAGAGGAGCATGAGCATATTCATCCATCTCCCTGCGGGATACAGAAGGAATGTGCGAAGCGTTGTTATGCTCACGAAAAGGCTGTTGCTGAAGGCCTTCTGTCGGGGTCAGTACAATATCAGCCAGTCGTTCGTTGTAAACATCGAGCATACGCCAGGAAAAAAACTTATCAGTCAGGCTACTGATACTGGAAGAAAAACGCGTCTGAAAGGATAAATAAGCAACCAGCATGCCGACGGTGAAGGTACCATTCAATACCTCCCCGGCGCCTTTCCACAAAATGATTGCTGATACCACGCTGCCGGTAAGAGTGTGAGCAATGTCATAGCACATCAGCAGACGGCTCTGACGCAACTGCGTATTTCTGCGGGCAACGTTGAGATTCAGCCAGGCGGCCTCACGATGTGCCGTCACACCGTTAATTCTCAGGCTGAGGATCCCGTTGAGTGTTTCAAGAAAATGCCCGGACTCCTTGGCACCTGCATCCCAGGCATCTTCTGCCGACTGTCGAAGGGACGGATACCACAGTGCCCTCAACACACCATAGAAAATGGCTGCAAGTACGGCGATCAATGTCATTTCAGGACTGTACAGCAGCATCATGCAAAGCGCAGTCACCACGAGCAACACATCCAGAATACCTTCCAGCACTTGCGTAGTCAGCGCCTGCTGGATGGTATCTACCGCCTCAAAACGAGCATTAATACTCCCCTTACTGCGTGCATCAAACCAGGCCAGAGGAAGATGGACCAGATGATGGAAAACCCGTGCTGTCCACTGCATGTTAAAATTGACGGACAGTGTAATACTCGCCCACTGGCGGGCCAGTGACAGCAGCATCTGGGTCAGTGACATCAGCAGAAGCGCAATAATAATGACGGTCAACAAACTCTGGTCGGCAGCCACCAGGACTTCATCAATCACCAGCTGGTTGAGAAGCGGGCTTCCCAGTGTCAGGATTTCGAGTGCCACGGCAAAAACGATAATTCGCGACATTGCCGACAACAGACCCGGTGTTTTACCTGTCAGTTGGCGCAGATGGATTTTTTTCCTTTCATCCCGAGCGGTAAAATCACTGGCTGGCATCAGCTCCAGCGCGACGCCGGTGAAATGTTTTCCAGCATCCTGTAGGGAGAGCGTTACTTTTCCCTTTTCCGGATCATGAATAACCAGCCTGCTTCCGCGAACTTTATGTAGCACAACAAAATGATTCATGTTCCAGTGGAGAATACACGGGAGATAAAGGGATCTTAGGTCCTCAAGCTCCAGCCGAACTGCCCGGCTGGATAATCCGATACCGGCCGCACATTCAGTCAGTCTCTGCAGGGTCATCCCTTGTGAGCTGATACTGAAACGTTCGCGCAGTGTGGGTAAGTCTGTTTGCAGACCATGCCAGCAGGCCATCATGACCAGGCATGCCAGACCACATTCCGCTGACTCTGTCTGTCGGGTGAGAGGAAGCTGTTTTCTCCCGGTCCATTTGAGTGTATCCATCACAGCTTTCCTTTCAGGCTCCAGAGCGGCTCAGTCAGCCACTCCCACAAATTGCGGGTATCCAGGCTGACATCCCCCTCAAGAACCATGCCGGGGCGCAGGGCTTCCTGTTTCCCATAAGCCAGAATAAAAGTATTTTCAGGTTCAACGATGACGCGGTAATGACCTTCATTCTCCTTCCAGGTCACAGGAGATACGGAGAGTAAATCAGAAGATGTCAGCGTTGTATGGCTTATTTCACGGATAGTCCCGTACTGCACACCAAACTTCTGATAGGGGAAGGCAGAGAACCGCAGGGCAACACGCTGCCCCGCCTGAATAAAGCCAGCATTCTGACTGGTAGCATAGAGTTCTATCTGCAAACGGGCATTGTCGGGAATGAGGGTCATGACAGGTTCAGATGCCCTGACAGACTGTCCCTGTCTGACCAGCACGGCAGCAACGGTTCCGGATACCGGTGAAGTCAGCGTGAAATTTTCCTTACCTGCCAGTTCGTCCTGCTGTTGCCTGATCACCTGCAACTGCCTGTCCATTTCAGCCTTCCGGCTTTCACCCTGAACGATGAGATGGTCAAGGTCGTCTTTAGCAGCCTCCATCGCGGTGTGCAGTTGCAGAAGCCCCTGACGCTGATCCTCAACGTTTTGCTGTGACGTTGAAACGTCAATCTGCTTCTGCTGGTATTCGATATCTGATACGTAATGCGTATCAGCAAGTTTCTTATAGCGCTCCATAACAGACACGGCCAGCGCAGCCTGATGCACGGCAAGTGACAGACGCTTTTCTGCACTTTTAACCTGAGGTTTCAGGGAAACTATTCGCTGTTGTATGGCATGCTGCTGCTGACTGTTGTCACGCAATTCCAGGGTCTGTTGAGAAGTCAGCATTGTAAACTGAGTTTGTAGGGAAAGTCTTATAGCAGCGAGTGTACCTGCCCCCTGTTCGTTGAAATGTTCACCGCTGATATGATAAAGAGTCTCACCGGCAATAATGTGTTGACCTTCTGAGGCGGTCAATTTGGTTACGTAGCCAGCATATTGAGGAGTGATTTTTACCAGCCCGGATGAGGGCATAACGATTCCGGAAAGGTGAGCCTTACGTGTATAGCTACCATAAAGAATAAAGAGTATCAGGCACAGAAATATGAATAACGTTGTGAGTGCGCTTACTGATAAACCGAATGACGCAGGTAAGACAATCTCACCATAATCAGAATCTGTTTGATGATTTAAAGCCTCTTCCCTGAAGATATTCATATCCCAAATACCCTTCAAAAATTTAACGACAAAACAAAAGCATTCATGCACGAATGAATTATAATAGGATAAAAAAGCCCTTTGCTTCTTATTCTAACTATTAATAGCAATATTGACACCAAAAAAAGAATGGATTGATCTAAAATGTTATAATACTGTCCATGCATCAGACAAAAAGACAATGAAGTCAATATACATGGGATAATATACTTTTTATTAAAAATTGAGTGGAAAACACCGAAGATACAGCCCCTGTATATAATCTCCTCATAATATGGGACTACGAAGGTGGCTATTATAAATGCTATAAAACTAATATGGGAAGGTCCATAATGATATAAATTATCCCTGTAAAGATAAACATTATACTGAACCAGCAAAATGACAAACAACACAACAATAGAAAATTTTATTGAAGTTAAATCTCTACTTGGGCGTAATTTAAAACCATCCAACTTCCTTAAGTAAAAAATATACAAGAAAAATGCAATTGAAAATTCCGCAATAAACAATAAGAAAAATGACACATCGAGAGTAAGATAGCGGAGGGTTATGGATGGCGATAACGTAATTATTATTGAGATAACAGACGCAATAAAAAGAACAATTACGTTTTTCTTACTATAAATGAATGGATAGACATGCCTAAAGATTATCATGTTCAACCTATTATTAATTCATATTTTATATAAGAATCAACAAATATGGTTATGATATCGTAATCATTTTTTGATATCATGCACTTTAACTTCAGTGAACATTTGTAATGATTCCATTCTGCAACACAACAATTTTTATCGGAGTGTACTTTATTTACTTTTAAACCTATTCATCAAGTTAACGCCCCATCGAGTTACTGCTATTAATACAATCAACGCAATAAGAAACCTTGATATAATCCCTGGCCGTGATACTTCGTCAAACTCAAGAACTTCAGCGTATTTCAAAAGGGTAAATGCGATAATGAAAAAAAATAAGTAAATTAGGAAATTTAAAAATTGTTTCATGCTTAACCCGATACTTGTGATTACATTAACTTTATCAAAAATAATAGCTAATCATGACTACTTCGAATAATCATTAAATATCGAAACACCTAGAATAACATTCAGTTATAATGAGCTTTTAAATTATTATCACACACAACTCAAATTACTTACCAACGGCATTGTCCGGGGCCGTTGTAATTATTACTTTTATCTTTACTACCACGATCTGAAAAACTATCTTTTGTGCACTGGCCAGCTATAGCTCCACCAATTACCCCAGCGGTCATACCCACTGGCCCCCCAGGAGAGCCGGCGATTAGACCACCGATGATTCCTGCGCCGCATGAGTCAACGCCCTTGTAAATAGAGCCATTGTTTCCTTTTGAATTACCAGATTTAGAGCTGGTGTTACGACTACCGGCACCTTCATAATTACCGCTTCCATTGCCGCCACTTACTAATGCTATCTCATTAAGGCTTATTGCTCTTATATTCGACATAAATCATCTCCATTTAATTTAGTTTTGCATTTTGTGCTAAAAAAATATCTTACATTACTTAATGTAAAGAAAGTGTATTTATGTAAGCAAATGTAAATAAGCTATTGAACTTCGTAAACCGTAGCTCCATTTGGGAGCAGTTCAGCTCCTGCATGGGCAGGCCTATAACACGAAATCGACCTGGAGGTACGGTAATGTTCAGGCATCTTTTCTGACGTCCAGCGCGCAATCACTTCTGCGTCGTAACAGATTTTACAGCCATGGCGCATCGCTTCGTTACGGACGTGCCAGAGTGTTTCGGCTTCTTCGGGCCTGGCTTTTCTTGGCATTACATACTCCTTTATGGATAAATCTGAATAACAAAAGCACGACCAACTGGAATGTGATATTGATGAAATATCAGAACCCAAACAAATGATAACGCTCAAATATGGAGATCACCGGATGACGATACCCACGTTTACGACAGAACGCTTATTACTTAAACCCCTTGTTGCCGCCGATGCCGTCCAGATCCAGCAACGCTATCCGCGCTGGGAAATTGTCCGCTATATGGTGGCTTCAGTCCCCTGGCCCTACCCGGAAAACGGTGCAGAAAATTATGTCAACAACGTTGCACTGCCCGACATGGCCAAAGGGATTGCGTGGTTCTGGACGATTCGCCGTCGCGAAGCGCCTGACGAACTGATGGGGTTGATTTGCCTGTATGACGTGGAGGACAACAACAGGGGGTTCTGGCTCGCGCCGGAATTTCAGGGCCAGGGATATATGCGTGAGGCGAGTATCGCGGCAACGGATTACTGGTTCAATACGCTTAACAAAGCGGTGTTACGCGCGCCGAAAGCGGCGGCCAACAGCCGCTCCCGACGTATTTCAGACAGCAGCGGCATGCGACTCATCAGGACAGAGAAGAAAGCCTATGTCAGCGGCCTGCTGGATTCGGAGCTGTGGGAAATCACCCGCGACGAGTGGAATGCCCGTCAGGTCAGCTGATAATGCTTATCCGGCATTAGCCTTTCAGGGATGTTCTCTTCATCGTTCATCTGCAACAGATCGCGCTCCATCATGTTGCAGATGGCGTCCAGCGGCAGATCGTTATCTTCCGTCCCAAACGGATCTTCCAGCTCTTCCGCCAGCGTGTCCAGCGAGATAAAGGTGTAGGAAATCAGCGCAGAGACAAAGGGCGTCATGTAATGCAGATCAACGACCAGCGCAAACGGCAGCATGATGCAGAACAGATACACCGTCCGGTGCAGGATCAGCGTATAGGCAAACGGGACTGGCGTATTGGCGATACGCTCACAGCCAGCCAGCACGATGGACATATCATTCAGGCGGTTGTTGAGGCTGTGAAACAGAATGTCTGAAAGGTGCCCGCTACGCCGCCGCACGGCCAGCCACTCCCCCATGATCAGCAGGATACGGTTCGCCGGCGAGTTGGCGTCCATCACTTTGCGTAAATCGTCTGGAGCCAGATAGCGGGACAGCTGATCGGCATTGGTTTCTCTGCGCAGGGTCATTCGCAGACAGTTAGCAAACGCGATTTGCAGGCGGACAAACTCACCAAGATGTTTATCATCCGGCAAGGTGTTTTTTACCTCGCGAAACAGCGAGCGCGCCGCTATCATCAACTGCCCCCAAAGCAGACGCGCCTCAACGTAGCGCGAATAACAGGCGTTATTGCGAAACCCCAGGAAGATGGCGATAGCCACACCCAGAATGCTGAACGGCGCGACGGTAAACCGGATACCCAGCGAGGTGTACCACGGCAGCATGACAATCACGGCGATGGAAAGCAGGAAGTTAAGCAGCAGTCGGGTATAAATTTTGGGAAGTACCGAACCATGCCAGACAAAAATCAGTTGCAGCCAGTGCTGTTGAGGACGAACAATCATAATCAGCTTCAGAAAAGTAAAGAGCGCGGCCTATTAAACGTGATCCCCCTCACGGTTGCAAGCATGTTAATAGTTCATTGCATTTTCTGACCTGTTAAGCCTGAACCGCACGGTGCCGCAAGTGCTTTCTAAAAAAAGAACGTATAGTATGTTGTAACTAAATGGGTCTTTAAAAAACCCGGCAAACGCCGGGCATTATGATTAGCAGAGCGGTTTCACCGCATCACGCATGCCTTTGCTTAAAATCGCATCCAGATCCAGCGCAACCTGTTCTACCAGTCCATTAACCAGAGTGAGATCCTGTTCCCAGTGTTCGCTCACGCTTAACACCGACGATACCAGTTCACGGGTAGTGACCTGTTTGTCGTGATGTTGCGTCCACAACTGCTGGTAACGTTCAAGCCAGTGCGCATCGTCCTGCACCGGATAGCGCTCACCGTTGCGCTCGGCACGGTAAAATGCAATCAGCGCCGCCAGAGCAAAGGTCAGACGTGCTGGCAGTTTGCCGGTCGCCTTCTGCCCTGCCAGCAGTTGCGGCAGAATGCGGGTGCGGTACTTGGTCATCCCGTTCAGTGCAATCGACAGCAGCTGATGCTTAATGTACGGATTACGGAAACGCCCCGTTACGGCACTGGCGAAGGAGTGCAGCTCGTCGCGCGGCAGATCCAGGACGGGAATAATTTCCTCATAAATAGCCTTCTCTACGAACGCGCAAATTTCCGCGTCGTTCATGGCTTCCCCTACCGTATCCAGCCCGGCCTGAAAAGCGACCGGAACCAGCGCCGTGTGCGCGCCGTTGAGGATCGCCACCTTACGCTCTTTATACGGCTTGATATCGTCAACAATCAGGACGTTGAGCGGGTATTTATTCAGGCGCAGTTCAGCTGCAAGTGATTTCGGGCCCTGAATAACAAACAGATAGAAATGTTCCGCCGTGTCGAGGAAGCTGTCGTGATAGCCCAGACCGACTTCCAGCTCTGCCACCTCATCACGCGGATAGCCGGTAACAATGCGGTCAACCAGCGTCGAACAGAAGGTGTTAGCATCATTCAGCCACGCAATGAATGCCGCCGGCAGCGCCCACTCCTGTGCATAGCGCAGCACCAGTTCACGAAGGGCATCGCCGTTGTAGTCGATGAGTTCGCAAGGAATGATAATCCAGCCTTTATCCGCAGCCCCGTTAAAGTGGGTAAAGCGTTCGAACAGCAGACGCGTCAGTTTGGCCGGATAGCTGACAGCTGGCGCATCGTCAAACTTATCGCCCGCGTGATAGCCGATCCCCGCCTCCGTGGTATTGGAGAAGACAAACCGCATCTCCGGGTTATGGGCGAGTTTCAGGAATTCATCGTACTGGCTGTAGACGCTGATTTCACGATTCACGGAACGAATAAGACGCGCATCGCTTACCGCATCCCCCTCCTCATTCAGACCACGAATAATCGTGGTATACAGACCATCCTGGGTGCTCAGCGACGGCGGAAAATCACTCTGGATCGGCCGCACAATCACCACACCTGCATTGAGATCGGTATGCTCGTTTAAGAGGTCGATTTGCCAGTCAACGAACGCGCGGAGGAAGTTACCTTCGCCAAACTGGATGATACGTTCAGGGTAGCGCGCACCGGGGAAATCACGACGGTTGAGTGTGTTCACAATGGAGGTCCTTTATGATTAGTCATACAGCCTGATAAGATTGGTGTGATAACTTATCAAAACTTCAGGACCAGAACCCCTGTCTGGATCAACTCAGGACGCGATGGTGAAAAATATCAAAGAAATTTATAGAACACCGAGGTCGCCGTCATGTCCCCGTTCGGCATCAGGGCGTAGCGTGGGATCTCCCCCGCCTTTTGCCAGCCCGCTCTCTGATAAAACGTCTCCGCGCCGCTGCCGGTCGAGGTATCAAGCACCAGCACCGTAAGCGCTTTTTCACGCGCAACCGCCTCCAGGGCTTCCATCAGCGCCATTGCCGCACCTTTACGGCGCGCCTTCCCATGTACCAGAAGTTTCGCGACATCTGCGCGGTGCGGCTGGTTTTCCGGCTGGTCGGTGATCAGCTGGACCGTGCCAACCAGCCCCTGCTCCGCGTCAAAACAGCCCAGGACGGTACGCTCGTCGCGCCCGACGCTGTCTGCGACGCCGAGCCAGAAGGTTTGGGCTTTCTCGGGAGAAAAAGGCAGCATAAAGCTGACGGAGGCGCCGCCGTTTACACAGTTGACGAGGATATCGCTCAGGGCATCAATGTGGGTGAGGATGTCCTGTCGGGAGAGAGGTTTAATCAGCATGGGAGAGTTCATTGCGCGTCCTTAGGTTGAATCTCTCCACTTTGCTATTAACATTTTTGTTACGCAATAAGCGATGACATAGGATTTCGTTATGTCATTTTTCGCCGTGATGTTGCCGCTTCATGGCGTACATTTGCGCATCCGCGTGTTTTAACCATGCCTGCATATCGTTGCGGTGATGATCGAACTCGCTCAGCCCCCAGGAGAACTGTAACGACCAGGGATGCAGCTGACGCGCGTTATACTTCTCCGTTTGTTCGACAAGATACTGCATGGCGATCCAGGCGCCAGGCTCATCGGTATCCGCAAACAGCACCGCGAACTCATCTCCCCCGAAACGCACCAGCATATCGGCCTCGCGGAATGAGGAGCGCATCAGGGCGGCCATCGCTTTCAGGGCCTTGTCGCCCTCCTGATGCCCGAAGCGATCGTTAATGGTTTTGAAATGGTCCAGATCCAGCCAGCCAAGCGTTAACGGTTCTGCCCTACGCTGCGAAACCGACAGTGCAAACTGCGCAAACTGGTTAAACCCGCGTCGGTTAAACAGGCCCGTGAGTTCATCGGTCGTGGCGGCGCTAACGGCTGCAAATTCATCTTCTGCCAGCGCGCTGAGATCGGCCAGTACGGCGGAATCCGCCGCGGTAAACTCACGCGGTGCGTAATCAATGAGACACAACGATCCTACGCACGCCCCGTCACGTAAACGCAGCGGGAAACCGGCATAAAAGCGCACGCCCGGATCTCCCGCCACCTGCGGATTATCCGCAAAGCGTTCGTCCAGCAGCGTGTCAGCCACCACCAGCGGCGCGTCACCCAGGATCGTATGACCACAAAACGAGAGATCGCGAGGCTGGCTGGCGAGTGCCCGGCCGTCGGCAGATTTCACGATCGCAGCGTGGTCATCCACCAGCGTAATCATCGCCAGCGGCACCCTGAAAAAGCGTGTTGCCAGCCGCGTGAGACGATCAAACGCGGGATAATTGTCGATCTCAAGCAGACCGGACTCGCGCAGCGCATTCATGCGCTCCGTTTCATTCACGGGAATTAGAGGTGCTTTCATGACGTCTCCTGACGCTGAGCATTAGTAAAAGCGTAGCTTAAACAGAGACATTGTCAGTTCAGGAGGCACGATTTACCTCAATGACCAGCCAATGATGGATCACGTTGACGATATACTGTTGCTGCTGCGCACTCAGCGGCACGCCCTGCGGGATAGCATGCCACTTAGCCAGACAGCCCCGGCAGCAGGTTGCCGTGGCATGCTGGGCGATAAAAACCGGATGGCCGCGCATCGGCGTCTGCTTACCGTCATTCACCGGGTGTGCAGGCGCCAGCCGCGCGGCGACAAAATCAGCGGCATGCTTATCGATAGTGTCCGCGCCCTTATCCCAGCAGTATTGCCGCTCTTTCATCCCTAAATGAAATCGTGAACGAAACGTGGAGCGAGCCAGGCGCGTGAACAGAGGATCTAACGTGGACATCAGTATACGGACCGTCCAAGGCGTTTGGTCAGCTGTTCCAGCGCCGCGACGCCCGCCAGTGAGTTGCCGGTCTCGTCCAGTTCCGGGCTCCAGACGGCAATCGCCATCTCGTGCGGAACAATGGCCACGACGCCACCGCCAACGCCGGATTTAGCCGGCAGCCCCACGCGCCAGGCAAACTCCCCGGCGTTCTGATACATTCCGCTGGTTGCCATTAAGGCGTTGATCTGCCGGGCCTGCATCGGGGAGACAACGTCCTCGTCCAGATGCGGGGCATGGCCCTGATGCGCCAGAAACAGAAAAGTCTGCGCCAGTTCAACGCAGTTCATCTTCAGGGCGCAGTAATGAAAATAGTTTTGCAGAACCGTGGCGACATCATTATGAAAGTTGCCGAAGGACTTCATCAGCCAGGCGATGGCGGCGTTACGTGCAGAGTGTTCAAACTCAGAGCGCGCTACCACCGGATCGTAGGCGATGTCCTGCACGCCGGAAAGCTGCCGCACAATCTGGAGCATACGCTGGCGCGGCGCGCTCAGACGGCTTTGCAGCATATCGCACACCACCAGCGCCCCGGCGTTGATAAACGGGTTGCGCGGCTTACCCTGTTCGATTTCAAGCTGGAGAAGGGAGTTGAAGGGCTGACCGGAGGGATCTTTGCCCACCCGCTGCCAGATCTCCTGCTCGTCATACTGGCGCATGGCGGCAACGAGGCTAAGCACTTTTGAGATCGACTGAATTGAAAAGCGCTCCAGTGCATCTCCCGCCTGAAAACGCTGCCCGTCGACAGTACAAATGGCGATGCCGAGCTTATTACCGCTGATCGAGGCCAGCGCGGGAATGTAATCGGCAACCTTACCCTGCCCCAGTAACGGACGAACCTGCGCCAGAATCTCGTCCAGCATCTCATTATGGATGACCGCAGCCACACTTTGCTCCTTGCCCTCAGGCTAAAACGGGCTGCGAGTATAACAGAGGCTTATACGTCACGTCAGGCAGGGAGACGAAAACGCGAGACGGCCTGCAACAAAAGATCTGACTCCCGATGCAGGCGCTCAGAGGCATTCGACGCTTCGCTAACCAGCACATCTGTCTGACGCGATACCTGATTCAGCGCCTGAAGTTGGCGCGTCATCTGATGAATGCTTTCCCCCTGATTTAGAGTGGCCAGCGAAATATCATTCAGCAGGCTACTCAGATTGGCCACCAGCCCGGTGACCTGCTGGAGATTTTCTTCCAGACGGTTTACCACCTGAGAACCTTCTTCAATGCCCTGTAGCGAGTGGTTAATTAGCGACTGGATGGTTTGCGTAGAGTGACTGCTTTTTCTGGCCAGCAGCCCCACTTCACGGGCGACCACCGCGAACCCGCGCCCCTGTTCTCCCGCATGGGCGGCTTCAATGGCAGCGTTGAGGGCCAGAATATTGGTCTGAAACGCCACGCTGTCGATCATGGCGACGATCCCACGCATCTCTGAGGATCGGTCGACGATCGTCTGCATCGAGCCATTCACCGCTGTCATCATTTGCTCCCCGCCGACGGCAGCCTGTCGGGCTTCATCCGCGCGCGAGCGGGCGAGTTTTGCATAACCCGTGTTCCCCTCAACGTGGGTTTCGAGATCGGCGATATGCGCGGTCACCTCCTCCAGCTCTTTGGCCTGTCGTGTGGACTGCTGATAAAGCTTCTGGTTCCCCTGCGCAAGTGACCCGATATTTTCGACCATAGAGGTAGTGGCCTCGCTGACCTGAGTCACCAGTTGCTGGAGCCCGCGCTGCATGGCGGTAATACTGCCGCTGAGCTGGCTGATTTCACGGTTAAAACGCACAACGTCAGGGGGTATTCCCGACAAATCCCCTGCCGCAAGCTGGTTAATATGGACAATCAGACGGCGTAGCGGGGATATCACCCATTTCGCCATTGCAAACCAGACGGCAATGGCAATAGCCAGCAGCACCAGCGGCGCAAACAGGAACAGCCGTTGCAGGCCTGAGAGTTGTTCCATGAGCGACTGACGCCCATGTATCGCCTGCTTCTCACTCCGTTGCTGATAACGTGCAAAGTTGTCATTAAAATCGGTCTGAAACGCCTGGGCGGGTACGGCGAAAAAGAGGTCGATGCTGTTGGTTTTCACCAGCCCTTCCGCCTGCTCGCTAATGGCACCGAAGAACTGCTGATAGCTATTAACAAGCCCCTCGTCCTGCGGAGGATTAAGCGCGAGCCAGGCTTGCCATGCCTGCTGAGACGCCGCCAGGGATTTTTGCGCCTCGTCCATCAGGCTATGCCAGCTCCCTTCCGAACCGGTCTCTTTATCCTGCATAAAGTACACCCCGGAGCGGTTGAGCAGATCGCTCGCCGCAAGCAGCGAAATACGCGCCTGATCCAGCCTGCTCTGTTGCTGCCAGGCCAGCTGATTGCGCTGTTCGTTACGCTGGGCTTGATTCAGGGAGGCGGTAAGCAGGAAGGAGGATGAAAGTTGCAGGGCGGAGAAAAGGCCGATAATACAAAAGATGCCGGTCAGCAGGCCAAACTGACGAGGAAAAAAGCGCTGCGCAAGACGACGAAAAATTTGCGTTAGGTTCATAATTTTCTTCTGTAACAATACGTTAGACGCGAGCGAGTCTACGAAACGAAAATGACAGAACCATTGCAAAATAATGACAGGAAACGTGAATTGCCGGGTAGCGGCCTTGCCCTACCCGGCATCAACATTACACGCGATCCTTCCAGACCGTCTGAACGTTACAGAACTCATGCAGACCGAAATGTGAAAGCTCTCGCCCGAAGCCGCTCTTCTTCACTCCGCCAAACGCAACGCGCGCATCGCTTGCGCTGTAGCCATTGATAAAGACTCCGCCGCACTCCAGCTCGCGAGAGAAGGTTTCAGCCAGCGCATCGTTCGCGGTAAAGACCGTCGCTGATAAGCCAAAGTCGCTGTCGTTAGCCAGCTGCAACGCGTGCGACGCATCATTGGCGACGGTAATCGCAGCCACCGGGCCAAACAGCTCCTGACGGAAGGCCGTCATCTGTGGGGTGACGTCGCCGAGTACGGTTGGCGCATAAAAGTTACCGGTCCCGGCAAGCTTCTCGCCGCCGAGCAGCAGGGTCGCCCCTTCCGCCAGCGTAGCCTGTACCTGCTGATGCAGTTCATCGCGAAGATCAAATCGCGCCATCGGGCCAATATAGTTATCTTCCTCATCCGGTGCGCCCATTTTCAGCGCCTTGACCGCGTCAACAAAGCGTTGGGTAAAGGTGTCCGCCACGCCCGCTTCCACAATAAAGCGTTTCGCCGCCGCGCAAACTTGTCCGGTATTCTGATAACGTCCGGCCACGGCCGCGTTGACAGCCAGATCCAGATCGGCATCATTCAGAACGATAAACGGATCGGAGCCGCCCAGCTCCAGCACGCATTTCTTCAGCGCCGCGCCCGCCTGCGCGCCAATTGCCGCACCAGCCCGAACGCTGCCGGTTACGGTCACCGCCGCGATACGCCGATCGTTAATCGCCTGGCTGACGCCGTCATTTGTCGCGTTCACCCAGCCAAAGATCCCCTCCGGGAAACCGGCATCCGCGAACACCTTCCCGATCAGCTCCGCCGAGCCGAGCACATTTGGCGCATGTTTAAGCAGATAGCTGTTCCCTGCCAGCAGGATCGGCACCGCACCGCGCAGCACCTGCCAGAGCGGGAAGTTCCACGGCATCACCGCCAGAATAGGCCCCAGCGGACGGTACTCAATCACCGCATTGTCGACCTGGGTAGATTCCGGGCGCAGCATTGCCGGGCCGTATTCAGCGTACCAGTCGCAAAGGCTGGCGGACTTAGCCACCTCCGCACGCGCCTGCCCAATGGGCTTGCCCATCTCCCGGGAGATAGTCTGCGCCATCTCTTCCGCACGGCTACGCAGCGCCGCACCCAGATCGCGAAGTTTTTGCGCCCGGTGCGCTACGCTTTCGCGTCGCCACTGACGAAAACCGGTATCCGCCTGCGCAATGGCACGTTCAACGTCACCGGACGTTGCCCACGGGTAAGCAGCCAGCGTTTCGCCGGTAGCCGGGTTGACAGAGTGGGCATGGGTAGCAGATGAATACGTCATGAAGTTCTCCATGTAATAACAGTTGATTGATTGTGGCCCACTCTGCTATTTCTTAAAAATGAATAATACTCACCACCTTGTTCACGAATCGAGAACGGTATGGACTTAACACAGCTTGAGATGTTTAACGCCGTCGCACTGACCGGCAGCATTACCCAGGCGGCGCAGAAGGTACACCGGGTGCCGTCAAACCTCACCACCCGCATCCGACAGCTTGAAGCGGATCTCGGTGTGGAGCTGTTTATTCGCGAGAATCAGCGCCTGCGGCTTTCCCCCGCCGGGCACAATTTTTTGCGCTACAGCAAGCAGATCCTGGCGCTGGTCGACGAAGCGCGAATGGTCGTCGCCGGGGATGAACCGCAGGGATTATTCTCACTCGGCGCGCTGGAAAGTACCGCCGCCGTACGCATTCCGGAAAGTCTGGCGCGGTTTAATCAGCGCTATCCGCGCATTCAGTTTGCGTTATCCACCGGGCCTTCCGGTACGATGATTGACGGCGTGCTTGAGGGGACGCTCAGCGCCGCCTTTGTCGACGGGCCGCTCTCACACCCCGAACTGGAAGGAATGCCGGTTTACCGGGAAGAGATGATGCTGGTCACCCCTGCGGGTCACGCGGAAGTGTCAAAAGCCACGCAGGTGAGCGGTAGCGAGGTTTATGCCTTTCGCGCCAACTGTTCCTACCGGCGTCATCTGGAGAGCTGGTTTCATGCTGACCGCGTAACGCCGGGAAGGATCCACGAGATGGAGTCCTACCACGGGATGCTCGCCTGCGTGATTGCCGGGGCAGGCATTGCGCTGATGCCCCGCTCCATGCTGGAGAGTATGCCGGGGCATCATCAGGTGGCGGCGTGGCCGCTGGCGGAAAACTGGCGCTGGCTCACCACCTGGCTGGTGTGGCGACGCGGGGCGATGACCCGCCAGCTTGAGGCGTTTATAGGGCTGCTAAACGAACGTCAGCCACCAGTGTCTTCTCCATAAACAGGCTCAGCGGATCCTCGTTGTAGGGGGCAAACGCGGGGCGCCGTTCGTATCCACACTGTTGATACAGACGAATGGCGGCATGTTGTTTGATCCCCGTCTCCAGCCGGACGGTGTGGCAGCAGCGGCTGAGGGCTTCATCTTCCAGCGCCGCCAGTAATTTATCACCCAGCCGTTGCCCGCGATGGGTTGGATCAATATAGACCCGTTTCATTTCCCCGGTCCCGTCCCCGTTCAAAACAACAGCGCCACACCCGACAGCGTTAAGCTGAGTGTCACGAATAATCATCAGGATCAGCGAGTCGTCCGGCAGTTCGGTTAAATCCAGCAGATGATTACTTTCCGCGGGATAGAGAACGCTTTGATAACGGTCCAGCGCCGTAATCAGGGCGAGAATATCTGGATGATGGGCGGATTCAGCGGTAATAGAATACATGGCAGGCTCCTTGTCGTTTTCGTTCAACATACCGCCCGCCCTGTATACCGGCGTCATAGTTTTTAATGATGACCGTAATCCTGGAGACGAAGGAAAATTTTCCCCTTCATATACAGCGTGGCCTGCCCGCCAATCAGCACGCGGTCGCCTTTCAGCTCGCAGCGCAGATCCCCGCCGCGCAAGGAGACCTGGCGGGCCGACATCTGCGTTTTTCCAAGCTTTTCGCTCCAGTACGGGATCAGCATGCTGTGCGCTGATCCCGTCACCGGATCCTCCGGTACCCCTTCCCCCGGGCAGAAGAAGCGGCTGACGAAATCATACTCATCCCCCGGCGCCGTAACGCAGACCATTTTCCCCAGCGGGAGCATGGCTGTGATATCCGGCGTCAGCGCCTCCACCTGCCGCTGGCTGTCGAGCACCACCATGTAATCGCGCCCTGCACGCACCTCTTTTGCCGCGTTAATGCCCAGCGAGCTGAACAGCACTGGCGGTGGAGTATCGACAACCTCGGTTGACCACGCCGGGAAATTCAGCGTCAGCCAGTCGCCGCTGCGTTGTACCGTCAGTTCGCCGACAAAGCGCGTGGTGAAGGTGATTTCCGTATGCGGATAATCCAGGTATTCGAAAATAACGTGAGAAGCCGCGAGGGTTGCGTGGCCGCAGAGGTTAATTTCATCCTGCGTGGTAAACCAGCGCAGTTCAAACCCGTTATCCGTTCGGACAAAGAACGCCGTCTCTGACTGATTATGCTGCTTCGCCATCTTCAGCAGCGTCTCATCCGGCAGCCACGCCTCCAGCGGACACACCGCCGCCGCATTGCCGCCGAACGCCCTGTCGCTGAAGGCATCCACCAGATAAAAATCAATTTCCTGCATCGTTGGTTCCTCTTAGATTTATACAGCGCAGAAATACTGTGCCCTTCAGATACAGCGCCGCCTGCCCGCCCATCCGCACGCGGTCGCCTTTCAGTTCGCAGCGTACGTCGCCACCACGGGCAGAAACCTGACGGGCAAACATCTGTGTTTTGCCAAGCTGTTCACTCCAGTAAGGGATCAGCATGGTGTGCGCGGAGCCGGTGACAGGATCTTCCGGCACGGCCACGCCCGGCGAGAAGAAACGACTGACAAAGTCGTATTCCCCATCGTCCCGGGCGGTGACGGCCACTTTATGTTCCCCCGGCGTCATGGCGGAGAAATCCGGATTAATGGCTTCCACCTGCTCGCGGCTCTCCAGTACCAGCAGCCAGGCGCGGCCTTTTCGCGCCTCGACGTAGTGGCTGATACCGAGTGCGGTGAGCATCTCCGGTGGCGGCGTCTGTGCCTGCGTCGGGCAGGCCGGGAAGTCCAGCGTCATCCAGTCACCTTCACGGCTGACGGTCAGGCGGCCAGAAGCGGTGTCAAAATGAAGGCGTGAGTCCGGATAATCCAGTTCGTTAAACAGAACATACGCCGCGGCAAGCGTCGCGTGACCACACAGATTAACCTCGGTGAGCGTGGTGAACCAGCGCAGCTCAATCCCCCCTTTGGTGCACACAAAAAACGCGGTTTCCGACTGGTTATGCTGTTGTGCCATCCGCAGTAACGTCTCATCCGGCAGCCACGCGTCGAGCGGGCACACCGCCGCCGGGTTGCCGCCAAAGGAGGACTCGCTGAACGCATCTACCAGATAAAAATCAATCTCCTGCATCGTGTTACCGCCTGTTTTTGTTGTGTTGTTCTTTATCTTCAATGAAAACAACCGCGTTCGCTACCGCTGCATGAAGGTAAATTTTGTGATTCACATCACATAACGGTTGAGTTTTCGCCGTTTAAGGCTTTAAGATCGTCTCCTCATCTTTCAGGCAACGAATCCCAGATATCCCTATGACAACACACACGGTTTCCCGCAGGGTCGCGTGGCTACGCGTGGTCACGCTCGCCATCGCAGCGTTTATTTTCAACACCACGGAATTTGTTCCGGTTGGGCTGCTGTCCGACATTGCAGCCAGCTTCCATATGGAAACGGCACAGGTTGGCATTATGCTGACCATCTATGCATGGGTGGTAGCGCTGATGTCGCTGCCGTTTATGCTGCTGACCAGCCAGATGGAACGTCGTAAGCTGCTGATTGGGCTGTTTGTGGTGTTCATAGCCAGCCATGTGCTGTCATTTATGGCATGGAACTTTACGGTGCTGGTGATCAGCCGCGTCGGCATCGCGTTTGCCCATGCCGTTTTCTGGTCGATCACCGCATCGCTCGCCATTCGTCTCGCCCCGGCGGGGAAACGCGCCCAGGCGTTGAGCCTGATTGCCACCGGAACGGCGCTGGCGATGGTGTTAGGCCTGCCGATCGGGCGCATTGTGGGTCAATACTTCGGCTGGCGCACCACCTTCTTTGCCATCGGCATGGGGGCGCTGATCACCCTGGTGTGTCTGATCAAACTGCTGCCAAAACTGCCCAGCGAACACTCCGGCTCGCTGAAAAGTCTGCCGCTGCTGATGCGTCGACCGGCACTGATGAGCATCTATCTGCTGACCGTGATTGTGGTGACCGCCCATTACACGGCCTACAGCTATATTGAGCCGTTTGTTCAGGTTGTGGCGGGCTTTAGCGCTAACTTCGCCACCGTTCTGCTGCTGATCCTGGGCGGCGCGGGGATTATCGGCAGCATCCTGTTCGGGAAGCTGGGCAATAAGCACGCGTCTGCGCTTGTAAGCAGTGCGATTGGCCTGCTGCTGGCGTGCCTGCTGTTACTGATGCCTGCGGCAGGCAGCGAGAGTCATCTGGCGATCCTCAGTCTGTTCTGGGGCGTGGCGATCATGATAATTGGTCTGGGAATGCAGGTTAAAGTGCTGGCCCTGGCCCCGGACGCCACGGACGTGGCAATGTCGCTGTTCTCGGGAATTTTTAATCTGGGAATTGGGGCCGGTGCGCTGGTGGGAAATCAGATCAGCCTGCATGTATCGATGTCGGCCATTGGCTATCTCGGGGCGATTCCCGCGCTGATTGCGCTGATCTGGTCGGTGCTTATCTTCCGTAAATGGCCGGTCGCGATGGAAGAACAGACCAGCCACGGTTGACGTTAGTCGTGCCGGGTGGCGGCTTCGGCCTACCCGGCCCAGGTTATTACGGACTTGTAGGCCGGGTAAGCGCAGCGCCACCCGGCAATGTCCTCAGTGATACGTCTTAATGATCTCCAGCACGCCGTTAATAATAAACTGCACGCCCATACAGACCAGCAGGAAGCCCATCAGACGGGAGATAGCTTCAATCCCCCCCTTGCCCACCCAGCGCATAATCGCCCCGGAGCTGCGCAATGACCCCCAGACGATAATGGCGATAAGCGCAAAAATGATCGGCGGCGCAACGGTAATAACCCAGTGCGGAAAAGTAACACCATCACGCACCGTTGAGGCGGAACTGATGATCATCGCAATCGTTCCCGGCCCCGCCGTGCTCGGCATGGCTAACGGCACAAACGCGATATTGGCGCTCGGTTCGCTTTCAAGCTCCTCCGATTTGCTTTTGGCTTCCGGCGATTCATGCGCTTTATGCGCCGGGAACAGCATCCGGAAACCAATAAACGCCACAATCAGCCCACCGGCGATACGCAAACCGGGAATCGAAATACCAAAAGTATTCATCACCAGTTG
Source organism: Enterobacter cloacae complex sp.6700776 (assembly GCF_048284255.1). Lineage (NCBI taxonomy): Bacteria > Pseudomonadati > Pseudomonadota > Gammaproteobacteria > Enterobacterales > Enterobacteriaceae > Enterobacter > Enterobacter cloacae complex sp.6700776. The sequence continues at coordinate 656,048 of NZ_JBLVYK010000001.1, forward strand.
TCCGGCGTAATAAGCCACCATCATAATCGCGAAGACGTAGACGGAGGCCATCCTCGACTGCTGGTTGCGCTCCGCGCTGTTCATGTTACCCGCCAGCCCCAGAAAGAGCGCCACGGTCGTTAACGGGTTCGCCAGCGGAAGCAACACCACCAGCCCAAGCCCCACTGCTTTAATCAAATCCAACATAATGCACCGCAGTCCTTATCCTTATTCATTACCGCAATTATAGGGGGAAAGTCTCGTCCTGAGCTATCCGCGCAACGTAACCATAATTGTCTCGCGTAACTAATAACCCCAGATTATCTATATGATTTAAAAGCGTACAGAAAAAGTTCCTGAAGCGTTTTAGCATTTCGTGGCATCGGCTGATCCATTCAGTTGACTTATACTTGCCTGAGCAATAATATCTGCCGTGACTAAACTACTTGCCAGGGCAACCATTGTGAAAAGCACCAGTGATCTCTTTAACGACATAATCCCACTGGGTCGTCTTATTCATATGGTTAACCAGAAAAAAGATCGCCTGCTCAATGACTACCTGTCACCGCTGGATATCACCGCAACACAGTTCAAAGTGCTGTGTTCCATTCGCTGCGAAGTGTGTATCACGCCGGTTGAGCTGAAAAAGGTGCTCTCTGTCGATCTGGGTGCGTTAACCCGCATGCTGGATCGTCTCGTCTGCAAAGGATGGATAGAACGAAGCCCTAACCCGAATGACAAACGTGGCGTACTGGTGAAACTGACCAGCGATGGCGCGGCCATGTGTGAGCAATGTCATCAATTAGTAGGACAAACACTGCACCAGGAACTGACAAAAAACTTAACGGCAGATGAAGTGGCAACGCTTGAGCTTTTACTCAAGAAAATCCTGCCGTAAACAGAAAAAGAGGTATGACGATGTCCAGACGCAATACTGACGCTATCACCATTCATAGCATTTTGGACTGGATCGAAGATAACCTGGAATCTCCACTTTCCCTTGAGAAAGTGTCTGAGCGTTCAGGTTACTCAAAATGGCACCTGCAACGGATGTTTAAAAAAGAGACCGGCCATTCATTAGGACAATATATTCGCAGCCGTAAGCTGACGGAGATTGCCCAAAAACTGAAAGAAAGCAATGAGCCGATCCTCTATCTGGCGGAACGCTACGGATTTGAATCGCAACAAACCCTGACGCGTACGTTCAAGAACTACTTTGACGTGCCGCCTCATAAGTACCGTATTACCAGTATGCCGGGTGAATCCCGTTATCTGTATCCGCTAAAACATTGCAGTTAATCATCGCCTGTTAAGACGTAACCGAGGAAATCATGAAATTTATCGTCTCCGCCGCCCTCACCTTGCTGGTGCTGGTTTCCGGCCAGAGCTTCGCGGAGCAAACTCCCAGTGCGGGGCAGCAAAATAATCGTGACACCATGATTATGCCGTCCACGCAAAACCAGTCGCCCTGGGACTTCAATCACATGGGCGCTGGCAGCGACAAATCCGACGAATTAGGCGTGCCGTATTATAATCACGACCTGTAATTCGTTTTTGCCCCGCTAATGCGGGGCTTTTTTCTGCCTTAACTCCGCACCCGCGTCGCCCGACGCACCCGCAAGCCAAAGACGTTGATATACAGCCCGGCCATAATCAGCCCTGCGCCACACAGTTGCAGCGCGCTGAGCGTTTCATCCAGCAACAGGGCGGCGCTGGCAAGCCCGACCACCGGTACCAGCAGCGATAACGGCGCCACGCGCCAGGTTTCATAGCGTCCGAGCAGCGATCCCCAGATGCCGTAGCCAATGATTGAGGCGACTAATGCCAGGTAGATCAGCGACAAAATGGTCGTCAGGTCGATCTCCACCAGGCTTTTCAGCATCACCTGCGGTCCATCCAGAATAAACGACGCGGCCATAAACGGCACAATGGGGATCAACGCGCTCCAGACCACCAGCGACATGATCCCAGGACGCGACTCATGCTGCATTATCAGCTTGTTAAAGATGTTGCCGCACGCCCAGCTCAGCCCCGCCGCCAGGGTGAGCATAAAGCCCAGCAGCGCGACATGCTGACCGTTGAGGCTGCCTTCTATCAGCACCAGCACGCCAAAGACCGCAAGGCTAATGCCCGCCAGCTGTTTGCCCTGCAAACGTTCGCCAAAGACAAACGCGCCGAGAATAATGGTAAAGAAAGCCTGCACCTGAAGCACCAGCGAAGCCAGACCCGCAGGCATACCGAATTTGATAGCGCAAAAAAGAAACGCAAACTGACCAAAGCTGATGGTGAGGCCGTAGCCCAGCAGAAGCTTCAGGGGAATCTTTGGGCGGGCAACGAAAAGCAGCGCCGGGAAGGCCACCAGCAGGAAGCGCAGACCCGCCAGCATGAGTGGAGGCATGTTGTGCAACCCCATTTTGATGACCACAAAATTGAGTCCCCACACCACGACAACCAGTAACGCTAACAGCCCGTCTTTCCGCGTCATTTTCCGCCCCTGAATTATTAAATTTTTGTAAACACTTCAAGGTAACAGAAAAAATACCCCCGCGAGAAGATCATTAATTCTGGTACTGAGGAGAAGCACTTGCGGATAAATTGGGTGCTATACAAGCTGCCGATCCCATGATAATCCTGTAATAACACAACAAAAAAAGCATAAGCATTTGTCGGGCAGGAAAATGAAACCATCAATCAGGCGCTCAACCGCAGCGCTGCTGGCATCGTCATTGTTATTAACAATTGGCCGCGGGGCAACGCTGCCCTTTATGACCATATATCTCACACGCGTGTACGATATGAGCGTGGAGAATATTGGCTATGCCCTTACCGTGGCGTTGACCATTGGCGTGGTGTTTAGCCTGGGGTTTGGCATCCTGGCGGACAAGTTCGACAAAAAACGCTATATGCTGGTCGCCATCGTGGCCTTTATCGCCGGGTTTGTGGCCATTCCGCTGGTGAATAACGTGACGCTGGTGGTGTTGTTCTTTGCCCTGATTAACTGCGCCTATTCCGTCTTCTCAACGGTGCTGAAAGCGTGGTTTGCCGACGTGCTGACCTCCAGCGAAAAGGCGCGCGTTTTCTCACTCAACTACAGTTTCCTGAACATCGGCTGGACGATTGGGCCGCCGGTTGGCACTCTACTGGTGATGTACAGCCTGCAACTGCCGTTCTGGCTGGCGGCCTTCTGCGCCGCACTGCCGCTCGGGTTTATCCATTTCTTTGTGCAGAAAAGCGTAGCGTCTGACAGCGTGGAGGAAAAAGCGCCGTGGCAGCCCTCGGTGCTGCTGAAGGACCGGGCGCTGTTCTGGTACACGCTCTCCGGCCTGCTGGCGTCCTACGTGGGCGGATCGTTCGCCAGCTGCATTTCCCAGTACGTCCTCGCCGCGTATGCGGACAGCGATTTCGCAGAAAAGGTGGTGGCCGTTGTGTTGCCCGTCAACGCGGTGGTGGTGGTCACCCTGCAATACGCGCTTGGCCGCAAGATCTCCGCCAGCAACATCCGCCCGCTAATGACAGCCGCAACGCTCTTTTTCATCCTAGGGCTGGGCGGGTTTATGCTTTCCGGCGAGAACCTGCTTTACTGGGGGATTGCGGCGGCGATTTTCACCCTGGGTGAAATTATTTATGCCCCGGGTGAATACATGCTGATCGACAATATCGCCCCGCCGGGCATGAAGGCGAGCTACTTCTCCGCCCAGGCGCTGGGCTGGCTGGGCGCGGCGGCGAACCCGATGATCACCGGGCTCATCCTGACCCATCTGCCGCACTGGTCGTTATTTATTATTATGATGGCCGCCATTATTGCGGCGTGGCTGATGGTTTTGCGCGGGATGCGCGTGAAAAGTGAAGATAGCGTGTCGGGTGGCGCTGCGCTTACCCGACCTGGAAAACCCTAATCCCACGCCGGGTAAGGCTAAGCCCCCACCCGGCAAAACCAACAGCCTAGTGGTGCAACATCTCCTCCACCACCTGCTCTTTATACATCTCGTTCGGGTAGTAGGTCGGCCAGTTATCCATCTCTTTCAGCAGCGCCTCGTGGGAGGTGTTGCCCATAAAGATATGGAAGTGTGAAGAGGCTTTCGGCCCGATGGTATGATCGCTGAACTGCACAAACTTAGGCGCCTGGCTTGCCTTATCCTTACATTCAAACAGGTAGCGCACGCCTTTTTTCCCCGACGCATAGGTCAGAATTTTATAACCGCTGTAGTCGTAGCGGCAGCTGCTCACCGTTTTGCCTCTGTGGAATTCCATCACGTTGTTTTCAATGCCGATGGCGTCCACGTCCGTCGCGTAGCCCTTACGGTAGTAGGCTTTCACCTCGGCAGCGGATTTTTCCCCCTTCTGCGCTTTCTTTTCGAAAACCGGATCCAGCGAACCATCAAGCAGGAACGGGTAAACAGACTGCCAGGTCCCGTCCCAGTCAGACAGCGTCCTGTCCCTGACGTCTTTATCCTCAAAGACGCCGTTTGCCGCCTTCTGTTCCGCCTCCGTCATCTGATGACCGTGCGAATGGGCAAAAAGCGAGCCGCTTACCAGCAGCGTTCCCAGAGTCAGCGCAATTTTTCCAAGTTGTGCAGCCACAGCAAAACCCTCATTCCGTGTTATAAGAATGAGGATGTTATAGTATAACATTTCAGATCGCAACCAGTCCGCGAACCCCCTCCTGCTCCATGTTCTCACCGCGCCCCTGCTGGACAATGCTGCCGCGCGACATCACCAGATAGCTGTCGGCCAGCTCCGCCGCAAAATCATAAAACTGCTCCACCAGCAGGATCGCCATATCCCCCCGGTTCGCCAGGCTGCGGATCACCTGCCCAATCTCTTTAATTACCGACGGCTGTATACCTTCCGTGGGTTCATCCAGGATCAGTAACCGTGGACGGCTCGCCAGCGCGCGACCAATCGCCAGCTGCTGCTGCTGACCACCGGAAAGATCGCCTCCGCGACGGTGTTTCATCTCCTTCAGCACCGGGAAAAGCTGCCAAATCTCCTCCGGCACGCTCCTTGCGTTTCCCGCGGAGAAGCGCGACAGTCCCATCAGCAGGTTTTCTTCTACGGTCAGACGCGGAAAAATCTCCCGCCCCTGCGGAACATACGCCACGCCGGACTGCACCCGCTGGTGCGGTTTACTGTGAGTGATGGTCTTTCCCTGCCAGACCACCTCCCCGGCTTTCACCGGGATCAGCCCCATCAGGCACCTCAGCAGTGTGGTTTTCCCTACCCCGTTGCGCCCCAGCAGGCAGGTAACTTCCCCGACCACCGCCTCAAAGCTCACCCCGCGCAGAATATGACTTCCGCCGTAGTACTGATTCAGCTCGTTAACCTGTAACATTACCTCTCCTTAGCGTCCCAGATAGACGTCGATCACCTGCTCATTGGCCTGTACCTCGCGAAGCGAGCCTTCTGCCAGTACGCGCCCCTGATGCAGCACCGTGACGTGGTCGGCGATGGTCTCGACGAAGCCCATATCGTGCTCAACCACCATCAGCGAATGCTTGCCTGCCAGAGTTCGGAACAGCTCGGCTGTGTATTCCGTCTCTGCGTCGGTCATACCGGCGGCGGGTTCGTCCAGCAGCAACAGATGCGGATCCTGCACCAGCAGCATGCCGATCTCCAGAAACTGCTTCTGCCCGTGGGAAAGCAGCCCGGCGCGGCGATCGCGCTCGCTGCCAAGCCGCAGCAAAACCAACATCTCGTCAATGCGGTCGCGCTGCTCGCCGCTGAGTGTTGCCCGCAGGCTCGCCCAGACGGACCTGTCGGCTTTCATGGCGATTTCGAGGTTTTCCCCTACGGTCAGCGCTTCAAACACGGTCGGCTTCTGGAACTTACGGCCAATGCCCTTACGGGCAATGGCCGCCGGTTCAAGGGCTGTCAGATCGATGGACTGATCGTAAATAGCCTTCCCGCTTTTTGGCCGGGTTTTGCCGGTGATCACGTCCATCAGCGTAGTTTTACCGGCGCCGTTAGGGCCAATGATGCAGCGCAATTCTCCAATGCCGATATTAAGTGAGAGATCGGTCAACGCCTGAAAACCATCGAAACTGACGTTAATGGCCTCAAGCTGCAACACCGGATCGGTCTGCTCACGGTAACGATCGCCCGGTAGCTGGCGGGTAAAGAGTCCTTCAGAGGGCTGCATTAATTATCTCCCTTACGAAACAGACCGAACACGCCGCGCGGTAAAAAGAGCGTCACGACGATGAAAATCAGCCCAAGAAACAGTTGCCAGTACTCCGGCATCGCCACGGTGAAAAAGCTCTTCGCACCATTGACCAGCGCCGCACCAATCACCGGGCCTACCAGGGTGCCGCGCCCGCCCAGCGCCACCCAGATAGCCGCTTCAATCGAGTTGGTCGGCGACATTTCACCCGGGTTGATAATACCCACCTGCGGAACGTACAGCGCGCCCGCCAGACCACACAGTACGGCGGAAAGCGTCCAGACCAGCAGCTTGAAGCCGCGCGGATCGTAGCCGCAGAACGTCAGACGGTTTTCCGCATCGCGCACCGCCGTTAAAATGCGGCCAAATTTACTCTTCGCCAGGGCGTAGCCTGTGCCCAGGGCCAGAAGCAGCAGCATGACCGTTGCGAGAAACAGCGCGATCCGCGTGGTAGTCGCCGTAACGGAAAACCCGAGCAGCGTGGTAAAGCCGGTAAAGCCGTTATTGCCGCCAAAACCGGTTTCGTTGCGAAAGAACAGCAGCATGCCCGCATAGGTCAGCGCCTGGGTCATGATGGAAAAATAGACCCCTTTTATCTTCGAGCGGAAAGCAAACCAGCCGAAGACCAGCGCCAGCAGGCCGGGGATCGTCACGATTAACACCAGAGCCCAGGCGAAATGCTGCGTTCCCCACCAGAACCAGGGCAGTTCGCTCCACGAGAGAAACGACATAAACGCGGGCAGCCCGTCCCCGGCCGCCTGGCGCATCAGGTACATACCCATCGCATAGCCGCCCAGGGCGAAGAATATGCCGTGCCCCAGCGAGAGCATACCGGCATAGCCCCAGACCAGATCGAGGGCCACGGCGACAACCGCGTAGCAGAGGATTTTGCCGATAAGCGTCAACATCCACGTCGAAACGGCCAGCGGATGGGTGGCGGGTAACAGCGCGAGAAAAGGCAGCACCAGCAGCGCCGCGACCAGCAGACTGCCGAAGATTTGCGCGGTGCGCGGTGCCCTGCGCGCCAGTGTTAAGGTCAATGGCTGGCTCATCAGTCTGTCACCCTCCCTTTAAGTGCGAATAACCCCTGCGGACGTTTCTGGATAAACAGAATGATCGCCACCAGAATCAGGATCTTGCCCAGCACGGCGCCCATCTGCGGTTCAAGAATTTTATTGAAGATCCCCAGACCAAAGGCCGCCGCGACGCTACCGGCCAGCTGGCCGACGCCGCCGAGCACCACCACCAGGAACGAATCGATGATGTATCCCTGGCCCAGCTCCGGCCCCACGTTCCCCAGCTGGGACAACGCCACGCCGCCCAACCCGGCAATGCCGGACCCGAGGCCAAACGCCAGCATATCTACCCGTCCGGTGGGAACGCCGCAGCAGGCCGCCATGCTGCGGTTTTGCGTCACCGCCCGCACGTTGAGACCCAGACGCGTTTTGTTCAGAATGAGCCAGGTGAAGAACAGCACCAGCAGTACAAAGCCGAGCACCACAATACGGTTCCAGGGCAGCGTCAGGTTGGCGAAAACCTGCACCCCGCCGGACAGCCATGCCGGGTTAGCGACCTCAAGGTTCTGAGCGCCAAAGGTCATGCGGACCAGCTGGATAAGCATCAGGCTTATCCCCCAGGTGGCGAGCAGGGTTTCCAGCGGGCGGCCATAAAGATGGCGTATCACCGTGCGCTCCAGCACCATTCCGATGCCTGCGGTCAGGCAAAACGCCACCGGCAGCGCCACCACCGGATAAAGCGCCAGCCACTGAGGCATCCACTGCGCCATTACCTGCTGCACCATCCAGGTGGCATACGCCCCGAGCATCAGCATTTCACCGTGAGCCATGTTAATCACCCCCAGCAGACCATAGGTGATAGCCAGCCCGAGCGCGGCCAGCAAGAGTACCGACCCCAACGACAGGCCCATGAAGGCCTGCCCCAGCAGTTCGCCCCACATCAGCCGGTGCTGAATACGCTCCAGGCTCTCAGCGGCGGCGGCACGTACCCGTGCGTCCGGCTCGGTTTGTGTCCGGGTGAACGGCGTCAGCGTGGCCTGCACGTCCGGATCGTCAGACTGTCCCAACAGCTCAACAGCCTTGAGCCGTACTTCAGCCTGTGGGCTCGTCAGCTGGAGGTTTGCCAGCGCCAGCATCAGCGACTGTCGGGCGACGTCGTCCGTTTCGCTACTGGCCCGCTGTTGCAGAAAGCCGAGCATATCCGGCTGGGCGTCACGCTGAAGTTGCCGCGCGGCATGACGCCTTTCGGTGACTCTGTCACTGACAAGCTGATGCGTCGCCAGCGCCGTGACGGTTAACACGCGCAGTCGGTTGGTCAGCCGCACGGCTTTGGTCGTGCCTTCAGCGCTTTTTGCCGCGCCCAGGGCAACCATTTCGCCGTCGATGCGGGTAAATGCCTTCTTCTGGCTGTCGGTATAAAGGTTCTCCTGTTGCAGCGCCTTAAGCAGCGGCAAACGTGCAGGTTCCGGCGTGGCTGCCCAGCGGGTCAGCATGGCGGTTTGCTGGCTGCGGCTAGCGGCAACGAAATCATCGGCATCCGATGCCTGCGCCATCCCTGGCAGCAGTCCGGTAAGCCACACAATCGCAATCATCATGCGTATGGCGTTCATGACGTCTCTCCCTGGTGGTGGCTTAGTTGCTGGCGGTTTTCATCGGCTGGTCAGGCTTTTTGTCATTCCCGGCGATAAACGGGCTCCACGGCTGAGCGCGTACCGGCTGTTCGGTTTGCCAGACGACGTTGAACTGGCCGTTGCCTTCAATTTCACCAATCATGACGGGCTTATGCAGGTGGTGGTTGGTGGCGTCCATGGTCAGCGTAAAGCCGGACGGCGCGTTGAACGACTGGCCCGCCATTGCCGCGCGCACTTTGTCCACGTCGGTTGTTCCCGCTTTTTCAACCGCCTGCGCCCACATATGCAGGCCAACGTAAGTCGCTTCCATCGGATCGTTGGTGACCACGGTATCGGCATTCGGCAGCTTATGGGCTTTCGCGTAGGCTTTGTAAGCCGCGACAAAGGTCTGGTTGGTCGGGTTGTCGACGGATTCAAAGTAATTCCACGCCGCCAGGTTACCCACCAGCGGTTTGGTATCAATGCCGCGCAGTTCTTCCTCGCCCACCGAGAACGCCACCACCGGCACGTCCGTGGCTTTCAGCCCCTGGTTCGCCAGTTCTTTATAGAAAGGCACGTTGGAATCACCGTTGATGGTGGAGACCACCGCCGCTTTGCCGCCCGTGGAGAACTTTTTGATACTGGCGACAATGGTCTGGTAATCGCTATGACCAAATGGGGTGTAGACCTCTTCAATATCTTTATCTTCAACGCCTTTCGAGTGCAGGAAGGCGCGCAGGATCTTGTTAGTAGTGCGCGGGTAAACGTAGTCCGTACCCAGCAGGAAGAATCGCTTCGCGCTGCCGCCGTCCTCGCTCATCAGGTACTCCACCGCCGGGATCGCCTGCTGGTTAGGCGCCGCGCCGGTATAGAAGACGTTAGGTGACATCTCTTCACCTTCATACTGCACCGGATAGAACAGCAAACCGTTCAGCTCCTCAAAAACCGGCAGAACCGATTTACGCGATACGGAGGTCCAGCAGCCAAACACCACGGCGACCTTATCCTGGCTCAGAAGCTGGCGGGCCTTTTCGGCAAACAGCGGCCAGTTGGATGCCGGGTCAACCACCACCGGCTCCAGCTTTTTCCCGAGCACGCCGCCTTTAGCATTGATTTCATCGATGGTCATCAGGGCAACATCTTTCAGGGGCGTTTCTGAAATGGCCATCGTGCCGGAGAGAGAGTGCATAATCCCGACTTTAATGGTCTCTGCGGCCTGGATGCCAAAGCTCATTCCCATGGCGATGACGGAGGCGGACAAGGTGAACGCTTTAATAAAGGTACGACGGTGCATATTTTCACTCCTGAAAAGAAAGCTGTGCGAAGACGTCCGTTATCGCCGGACGCAGAAAAAAGTAACGCCAGTTTCAGGAGAGCAAAAACAGTGCCAGGTTGCAGAGACAGGATTTTAAAGGGATCGAAGAGAGGAGTGACGGGAAACGACTCAGAATGGTACAGCGCTGCACTGTAATAATGCAGCGCTGTAAACGGCGTTACCAGACGTCGCTGGCGATTTGCGTCACCAGGCGAACTTTATCCCACTGCTGGGCTTCGCTCAGGCTGTTACCCTCTTCCGTAGAAGCAAATCCGCACTGCGGGCTGAGGCAAATCTGCTCTTTCGCCACGTAGCGCGCAGCCTCTTCCAGACGCGCTTTCACCCCTTGCGGGTTCTCCAGTTCACCGTGTTTGGTGGTGATCAGCCCCAGAACCACCTGCTGTTTACCCGGGCGCACAAAACGCAGTGGCGCGAAGTCCCCGCTACGGTCGTTGTCGTACTCCAGGAAGAACGCGTCGACGTTCACCGTGCCGAACAGCACCTCCGCCACCGGCTCATAGCCGCCCTCGGAAATCCAGGTTGAGCGGAAGTTGCCGCGGCAGACGTGCAGCCCGACGGTCAGATCGTCCGGTTTGCCCTCCAGCGCCTTATTCAGCACCCGCGCATAGGTCCGGGCAAGTTCGTCTGCATCGTCACCGCGCTCGCGGATCTGGCGGCGCTGGTCCTCCGAACAAAGATAGGCCCAGACGGTGTCATCCAGCTGCAGATAGCGGCAGCCTGCATCGTAAAAGGCCCGAATGGCATCGCGCCAGGTGGTCGCCAGATCGTCAAAGTAATCCTTCAGATCCGGGTAGACCGTAGCATCAATATCCTTGCGGCCACCGCGGAAGTGCAGCACGCTCGGGCTCGGAATGGTCATCTTCGGCTGTGCATTACCGCTAATGCTTTTGAGGTAGCGGAAATCTTCCAGCATAGGATGATCGCCGAAGCCCAGTTTGCCCGTTACGCGCACGCCATGGGCTTTAGTCTGCACCCCGTTGAACTGAATGCCCTGCTGGGAATCATAACGCTCCACGCCCTGTAGCCCGTCAAAGAAGTCAAAGTGCCACCAGGCGCGGCGGAATTCACCGTCCGTTACCACATGCAGACCGCAGGCGCACTGCTGCTCGACAACATGACGAATGGCCTCGTCCTCAACCGCGCGAAGCTGCCCGGCATCGATTTCACCGCTGGCAAATTGCAGACGGGCCTGTTTAATGGCATCCGGGCGTAAAAAACTGCCGACTACATCGGCGCGGTACGGGGCATGGTGTCGCTGCATGGAAATCTCCTCTGTCTGTCGGCGTTAATTGCCCACAGTGATAATTCATCTCTTGAATCTTTAGACTTCTGGATGTCTAAACGTCCTGAAAAGATGTCATACCGGCTCGCCGCCGACAAACGAGAAAATTTCATCTGTGTTGAAATAAATTCATGTTCACAGAGCGGGTGATGAAGATCCTGCAAACGCGAACCGCTCATCTTCCCAGCCGGTCATGCCCCCGAGCATAATCTTAACCGGCAGACCCAGACGCGCCAGCTTTAGGGCCGCCCTGTCCGCCCCGTTGCAGTGCGGGCCTGCACAATAGACTACAAACAGCGTGCCCTCCGGCCACGTTTTCATCCGCTCTGCGGTGATCTGGCTCCAGGGTAAATGCAGCGCGCCGGGCAGATGCCGCCGGGCAAAATGTTCAGGCTTTCCGACAACGTGCAGCAGAACAAAGTCCTGCTCACCGCTGGATACCGCGTGATGGACATCGGCGCAGTCCGTCTCGACACTCAGACGACGCAGAAAATGCCCCACAGCTTCCTGCGGCTCAGCAGCCGGAAATTCAGTAACATAGCTCATGAATCTTCCTCATTTGTGGTGTTTGTGTTAACACTACTCTATTCCTTAATTCAGCCCATGAATGCGTCCGCCTATGCCAGAAAACAGCAAAAAGATGACAAACTTAAGACATCCCTCGCCGCGCACGGTCGTGCTGGCATATGACGGTTTATGTACCTTTGAGTTTGGCGTGGCGGTAGAAATCTTTGGCTTGCCGCGCCCGGAGATGGGCGATGACTGGTATCAGTTTGCCGTGGCGAGCGTGGATGATGGCGAACTCCGGGCAACGGGCGGGATCCGTATTCTGGCCGATGGCGATCTGGGTCTGCTGGAGACGGCGGATCTGGTTGTCGTTCCCGGCTGGCGAGGGCTGGACGAACCCGTACCGGAAGCGCTCTGCCAGGCGCTCCGCGCGGCGCATGCCCGCGGCTGCCAGCTACTCTCGATCTGTTCTGGCGTTTTCGTTCTGGCAGCCTCAGGCCTGCTTGACGGGCGGAAGGCAACCACCCACTGGCGCTATACGCAAGCGCTGAAAACACGCTATCCCGCCATTACCGTGGTCGAAGATGTGCTCTACCAGGACGAAGGCGATATTCTCACTTCCGCCGGAAGCGCCGCGGGGATTGATCTGTGCCTGCACGTGGTGCGCCGGAATTACGGTATGGAAGTGGCAAACCGCGTGGCGCGTCGGCTGGTGATCCCGCCCCATCGGGACGGCTCGCAAACCCAGCAGTTTAGCCGACCGGTGGCTCAGTTGCGGGAGAGCCAGCGCCTGGGCCAGCTGTTTGATTATCTTCACCAGCATCTGGCCGTTTCCCATACCGTCGAATCGCTGGCCCTGCGGGTGGGTATGAGTCAGCGCACCTTTCTGCGCCGTTTCCAGGACGCGACCGGAACAACACCCGCGCGCTGGTTATTGACTGCGCGATTGCAGCGGGCAAAAGATTATCTCGAAAACAGTCGGCTCAGCATCGACAATATTGCGGAACAAACCGGATTTGGGCAAAGCGCCACGCTGCGCCACCATTTCCGGCAGCAATATGCGCTTTCACCCGCGCAATATCGCAAACAATTTTTACAGCCGGTACGATAAACGGGCAAAAAAAACCGCCATAATCTGGCGGTAAATGCTTGCATGGATAGATTTGTATTTTGGTATCTACGCTCCGGTATTCCATACCGGGATGTGGATCACCTGCAATCTACCACTGTGAGCCTCAACGAAGCATAAACGAATCGATTAACCCGCTTTGGTATTAATTTGCAGATAACGCATCAGCCCCTGCTCTGCACTCTGGCGGGCATCATCATTAATCGCTTCGAGATAAAACGCACGAGAGACCCCATACGGCGCCTGCTCGGATGGGTAAACAGCGAACTGGAAGGTTTTGCCCCTCGCCTTATTGGTACAGCCCAGCTCCCAGCGATCTTCACTTACCTGGGTGCTATTACATTCGACACGTCCGTAATCGCTGGTTAAATACGATCCGACACGGCTTTTTGCTGACTGAATATATTCTGGTTCTTCATTTGAATAGATGCTGGCCGCAGCACCCACCGCAACCACTACGCCCAGAAGTGATAGCACGATTATTTTTTTCATTTATTCGATCCAATCCTTAGCCAGAAAAATCTTATTGTAAATGATTTCCCAATAAATCTAGCTTCTCTTTGCATACCAGAAATGGGAGTTTACAACGGCGATATTGCTTTTAAGAATAGTCTTAAGTGAGTTTTATGGCGACCACAATTTTTGACAGTCTATTTTCTCAAATTTAAAGAGTCGAATAATTACTCTATGAAATTATCCCTACGATGACCGTAGCGTATTTTCGGGGGTAAAAGATGTTCAGAAAAGGCTTTTCGCTACTGCTGCTGATTAGTGCACTGTTCTCGGGGCAGATTATGGCGGAGCACAAAGGACATGAATTTCTTTACGTGAAAAACGCCGACCATCAGCTTCGTCATGAAGCTGACAGCGACGAGTTACGTAGCGCGGCAGAGGAGTCTGCGGAGGGGTTGCGCGAGCACCATGCCTGGCAGAAATCGCGCAAACCGGATACCCACTCTGCGGGTTAGCTGCCTTTACGCTTCGGCAGGGTCTTCATCAAATCGTCAGGGCTGACGGAGGCCACAATGCTGCCCGGAGACGGCATTTTGAAGATGTGATTCTTCATCTTGCCGATAACGTGCATTTCACACGGACGGCAGTCAAACTTCAGCGTCAGTACTTCATCGCCATTCACCAGCTGCATCGGCGTCGCTTTCCAGCTTTTAATATTCCCTTTCGCCTGTTTCGGACAAAGGTTAAAGGCAAACCGCAGGCAGTGTTTGGTGATCATCACCGGCACATCGCCCTTCTCTTCATGCGCTTCATACGCGGCGTCAATCAGTTGCACGCCGTGACGATGGTAAAACGCACGCGCTTTGTGGTTGTAAACGTTCGCAAGGAAAGAGAGATGCGTGTCCGGGTAGACCGGCGCAGGCACCGCTTCGGCCTTACGACTGCCGCGCGGATAGTTTGCCAGGCGTGCTTCATCCAGCATCTCTGCCGTTTCACGGCGGAACTGGTTCAGCAGGCTGTTCGGCACGAACAGCGCATCCGGCAGATTCACCTCAATATTGCGCGCATAATAAATGGTCTGCCCGAGCTTCGCTACGCCATCCTTGAGGTTGCTAAGCGCTTTCTCCGCATTGTTCGCCACCTCGAACAGGCCATCGAGCGTATGCGTCACGCTGATGCCGTCTTCGCAGGTCATGGTCAGGATCAGCTGCTCTTCCCAGCCACCCAGCGCGATATCCACCGCAATGCGACGCTCGCTGGAGGTCTTGAGCAAGGCCTGCTGCCAGTTGTGATCCAGGTTACGGTTCAGCGCCGCATTCGGGCGGGCTTTGTAAAGGTCGGCAGGCATTTCGTTCGGCCAGACGCGATAACGATTTTCGCCGGTTTTCTCCACCGTATTGGCGCGAAAACCAACCACTTCACGTTTGATCATCACGTTGAGACCATCGCCGTTCGCCAGCGGCTCTGTAACCTGAACGTCAAGATGATCCTTCGCCACTTTCAGCACTTCCCCCACCGGCAGACCGATAAACTTCGGTGAATCGAACGCGCCAATATCCCCTTTGCGCGCATTAACGAAATAATCCGTACTGCCGCGGTGGAACGTTTTGTCCGTCGATGGAATAAAGAAATGCTCTGTACGACCGGCGGACGCGCGCGCCAGGTCACCGCGATCCTCGATGATGGCATCCAGCATCTGACGATAATGGGCGGTGATATTTTTCACGTAGCTCATGTCCTTGTAGCGGCCTTCAATTTTGAAGGAGCGTACGCCGGCATCGATCAGCGCGCCGAGGTTTGCCGTCTGATCGTTATCTTTCATCGACAGCAGGTGTTTCTCGAATGCCACCACGCGGCCCTGATCGTCTTTCAGGGTATACGGCAAACGGCAGGCCTGAGAGCAGTCGCCGCGGTTAGCGCTGCGCCCCGTCTGGGCGTGAGAGATATTACACTGCCCGGAATAGGCCACGCAAAGCGCACCGTGGATAAAGAATTCAATGGTCGCGTCGGTGGTCTGGTGGATATCGCGGATCTGGTTCAGGTTCAGCTCGCGCGCCAGAACAATCTGCGTAAACCCGACGTCTGAAAGAAACTTCGCCTTCTCAACGGTGCGGATATCGCACTGGGTGCTGGCGTGCAGCTCAATTGGCGGGATATCCAGTTCCAGAACACCCATATCCTGAACGATCAGAGCGTCAACGCCGGTCTGGTAGAGATCGGTAATAAGACGCTGCGCGGGCTCCAGCTCATCATCATGAAGAATGGTGTTCAGGGTCACGAACACCTTCGCCCCGAAACGGTGGGCGAACGGTACCAGTTCGGCAATGTCGCGCAGGCTATTGCTGGCGTTATGACGGGCACCAAAGCCTGGGCCGCCAATGTAGACGGCATCCGCACCGTGAAGAATGGCTTCACGGGCAATGGCGGCGTCGCGGGCCGGGCTTAGCAGTTCAAGATGATGGGGGTGCAGGCGCATACTTCGTCGTTATCCGTTATGGTCAAAATGGCGGCTATTGTAGTCAGAAGTCTGTGCCAGTGAAACCGTTTTGCGACGCTTTAGCGGGGATAATGGATCAGAGAGTGAAAATGCACCGTCCGGGTGCTGCTGTTGCGGTACGCGTGCGGTTTATCGCCGGCAAAACGCACGCCTGAATCAGCGTATAGAGTGCGCCAGACACCGTCGATATGCATATCCAGCTCACCGCTTATCACCACCACGTGTTCAATCACCCCGGCTTCGTGCGGCGTGGACTCACTCAGCGCGCCGGGCGACAGGGTGATGGAGAAATGGTCGAACTTAAGCTGTTCATCCCAGGGGAAAAGCGGTTTCACCACCATCGCCTGCTGCTGCGGATCGAACACCGCCTGCGGTTCGCTCTCTGGAGTGATAAACGCCGAAAAAGGTACGTTCAGCCCGGTGGCAATTTTCCACAAGGTTGAGACCGTCGGGCTGGACTCATTGCGTTCGATTTGCCCAAGCATCGCTTTCGACACGCCCGTCTCTTCCGCCAGTTTCGACAGGCTCCAGCCCCGCGCCTGACGCAGCGCTTTCAGTGTGGTTGCCAAGTGTTGAGTGATATCCATAGTTCCTCCCGTTGCAGCAAAGCATACCACTTGTACGCTATAGCGCACAGTGATACCTTATCCCGGACGTTATAACGCACAACGGAGTTCACATGCGATCGACTGCCTCTCTCTTTCCTGCCGTGCTGGCTGGTTTTGTTGCCGTTCTGGTGGGCTACGCCAGCTCTGCCGCCATTATCTGGCAGGCGGCTGCGGCGGCGGGCGCCAGTACACAGCAAATCGCCGGATGGATGACCGCGCTGGGGCTCGGGATGGGGATCAGCACGCTTGCATTGTCGTGGTGGTATAAAGCCCCGGTGCTGACCGCCTGGTCGACTCCTGGCGCGGCGCTGCTCGCCACCAGCCTGCAAGGCGTGACGCTGGCGGAAACCATAGGGGTATTTATATTTGCGAATGCGCTGATTCTGCTGTGCGGCGTCACTGGCCTGTTTGCCCGGTTGATGAAACTGATCCCGCACTCGCTTGCCGCCGCTATGCTGGCAGGCGTGCTGTTACAGTTGGGCCTGAAGGCATTCAGCAATCTTGAGGGACAAGTGCTTCTTTGCGGCAGTATGCTGGCCGCCTGGCTGGTGGCTAAAGCCGTGGCGCCCCGGTATGCCATTGTCGCCACGCTGCTGGTGGGGGTGTTCGTGGCCTGGGCTGGAGGTGACGTTGTCACGAATAAAATTACGTTATCGGTGATCATGCCGGAATTCATTGCCCCTGCGTTCACCTTCACCAGCCTGATCAGCATCGGCTTACCCTTCTTCCTGGTGACCATGGCGTCGCAGAATGCGCCCGGCTTCGCCACCATGCAGGCATCGGGCTATCCGCTGGCGGTCTCACCGCTGATCGTTGCCACCGGCGGGCTGGCGCTTCTGTTGTCCCCCTTCGGCGTCTATTCCATCTGTATCGCCGCCATCACCGCCGCCATCTGCCAGAGTCCGGACGCCCACCCGGATGCCAGTAAACGCTGGCTGGCTGCGGCGGCCGCAGGTGGGTTTTATCTGCTTGCGGGGGTGTTCGGCGGGTCGATTTCGGGGCTGATGGCCGCCCTGCCGCTGAGCGGCATCCAGACGCTGGCCGGGCTGGCCCTGCTCGGCACTATCAGCGGGAGTTTGTATCAGGCATTGAATCATGAAGCAGAGCGCGACGCGGCGATCGTCACCTTCCTGATGACCGCCAGCGGCGTCACGCTCCTGGGAATTGGCTCCGCTTTCTGGGGGCTGGTGCTGGGTGGGATCTGTTACGCTGTCTTCTCACGCCTTCGCCGCGCGTAGCTGTGACGGCGTGATGCCGGTCATGCTGCGAAAACGGTTACTGAAATGGCTGGCGGAGTTAAATCCGCAGGCCAGCGCGATGTCGGTGAGCGGCGTGGTCGTGTGCTGAATCAGCGCTTTGGCCTTCTCCATGCGGCGCTGCATGACGTACTGATGCGGCGCCAGCCCCATCGACTGGCGGAACATCCGCGCAAAGTGATACTCACTGAGTGCGGCCTGGCCCGCCAGTTCCGCCAGCGTTAAGGGTTGCGCCAGATTCTCCTCGATAAAGGCCAGCACGTTGCGCAGCACAAACGGCGATAGCCCGCCGGTGACCACCGGTAACTTCCACTGGACGCTGGAATAGTGCTGGACCAAATGCGTCAGTAATAAGGTCGACGCAGTGCTCAGGGTGAGCTGATTGGCGTTTTGCTGCCAGTCGCAGCCGAGCAAAAACTGGCGATAAAGGGCGGTGATTTTCGGATCGCTGCCGAAGATTTTTTCCTCCAGCGTCAGCGATAGCGGTCGTTTATCCCAGATTTTCTCCCCCACGTCCCGCAGGTGTTCATCGGTGCAGTAGAGGTGCACGAACGACAGGTCATCACGAATATCCCATGTGGATTCGCTCTCTTCCGGCATCAGACAAAAACGGTCCGGCCCGCCGCCATTTTTCCAGCCACCCGGCGTTTTTTGATAGCTTTCATAGCCATCCGCCACGTACAGGCTAAGGGTGTGATGGTTGCTTTTCACGGTGATCGTGTCGTGCTTGTTGTACCACGCCGCCAGTTGAATGCCAGTATTGAGCGCGACGGTTTCCCGCAGCACTGCATTTTTTTGGCGTAACGTTTCAAAGGTGTTGTAAACGAGAGACATGGCCGTAAACAGGTGATTAATCAGACTGTCAGTCTAAGAAGTGTTGCAGCCTGTTACCAGCCATTGTGCGAGAAAAAAGCGCAAGAATTTGCAAGTCCGGCGCAAGGCGATGAAAGCCGGGGCCCCCTTCTTTCGCCACACTGTTGTTTTCCGCGGTATGAGAAGAGAGACACCATGAACGCATTACTCTATGGGCTGGTTGTTGTTATCTGGGGCACGACCTGGATCGCCATTTTTTTACAACAGGGGCCGGTTGCAGCGCCGGTCTCCATTTTCTGGCGCTTCGCCGTGGCCAGCGCCACGATGATGATCGTCCTGGTCGCCCTTCGTCGCCTGCGCAGGCTGGCGCTGCGGGATCATCTCTACTGCATGCTTCAGGGTTGCTGCGTTTTCTGTTTCAACTTCTGGTGCTTTTACACCGCCGCCGCCCATATCAATACCGGCCTTGAGTCGGTGATTTTCTCGATGGCCGTGCTGTATAACGCCATCAACAGCTTTATCTTCTTCGGCCAGCGTCCCCCCGCACGCTTCTGGACGGCGGCAGCGCTTGGGCTTATCGGGATCATTACCCTGTTCTGGAACGATCTGCTCGCCAGCGGCTGGAGCGCGTCATTGCTTACGGGCATCGGGCTTTCCGCCCTCGGCACCTACGGCTTCTCGCTGGGGAATATGATCAGCATGCGTCATCAGCGAAACGGGCTGGAAACCATGACCACCAATGCCTGGGCGATGCTGTATGGCACCGTCGTGATGGGCCTTATCGCTCTCTTCAGGGGCGATAGCTTTATGCCGGAATGGACGGTGAGCTATATGGGGGCGCTGCTCTATCTTGCTCTGTTTGGCTCGGTGATTGCCTTCGGCGCCTACTTTACGCTGGTAGGCCGCATTGGTCCCGGTAAGGCCGCGTACAGCACCCTGCTGTTCCCGCTGGTGGCGCTGTCGATTTCAACGGTGTACGAGGGTTACGTGTGGCATATCAACGGGATCGTCGGCCTGCTATTGATTTTGGGGGGAAATATGGTGATGTTTACGAAACCGGAAACCTGGTTCCGCCGCCTGCTGACGGCATAAAATAACGGCCTGCGTAAATGCAGGCCGTTTTTATTATTTTGCTGTCTGATGGACATCAAACATGGTGGCATCGGTCGCCATATCATCCACAACCTGTTTCAGTGTGGCGAATCCCAACGGCGTGTTCTCGTTGGCAAGCTCTTTACCTTCACCTTTACGAACAACTTTAACTACCGGTTTGTTCGTGGCCGCATCAATCAGCTCACCTTCAAAGAAAAGATGCGTATCCATGGTGCGATGGCCAGTTGCCATCTGCGTACCCGCAACCAGCAGCGCGACGGGCACCACTTCATAGAACTGCAAACCTTCTTTCTCTGAGCTCACACCCGTGATGGCGCCGCGGAAGATCAGGCTATGTTTGCCCGGCGTCGTCACAATTGGCTTACGCTGGCCAATCGCGTTTTTTAATGTGTTATTGGTGTAACTCAACAATTCATCAAGCGTTTTTTGCCCAAGCTGTGTGGTTGGCTTTGGTGTCGGATAATAGGTTATCGGGGTCCAGATAATACTGTCGTAGTTCGCCGGATCATAGGAAGGATCGACCCAACGCAAGGTTGGTTTCCCGGTTGCTGATGTCATCTCCTGCAAGTCAGAGTAATCTTTTAAAAAGCCTGAATATTGATCGGGGGCTGCGACTTTTGACGCACAGCCAGAAAGGGCCAACAGGCCAGAAAGCACTGCAACTTTAAAAAAAGTGGAAGAACGCATGATGGAGTTCCGAGTTATCTGCAAGTATGCACTTGAAGTTATAACAAAAAACAGAGGGAAATGTTGTGGCAAAAAATGACGGGGAAGGCACAAATTGTGAAAATAGTGCCCGGACCGGATCCGGGCAGAAAAATATTACTGTTTTAAATCTACCTGCCAGAACAGATGTTTGCCGAAGGGATCGATTTCATAGCCCGTGACCTCTTTTCTGACTGGCTCAAAAATGGTCGAGTGGGCAATCATAACCGCCGGCATTTGATCGTGCATCATCTGCTGCGCCTGCTTGTACAGCGCCACGCGTTTTTCGCGATCGGTTATCGATTTTGCTTCGGCAATCAGGTTATCAAACGGCTTATAGCACCATTTGGCCGAGTTCGACCCGCCGTTGGCGGACGTACAGGTAAACAGTGGTCCGAAGAAGTTATCTGGATCGCCCGTCGCCGTTGTCCAGCCCATCAGCGCAGCCTGATGCTCCCCGCCCTTCACGCGCTTCAGGTATTCGCCCCATTCGTAGGTCACGATTTTGGTCTGCACGCCTACTTTCGCCCAGTCCGCCTGGATCATTTCAGCCATACGCTTCGCGTTCGGGTTATACGGCCGCTGCACGGGCATAGCCCACAGATCGATGCTTACGCCGTTGGCAAATCCCGCCTCCTTTAACAGCGTTTTCGCTTTTTCTGGATCGTAATCGTAGTCTTTCAGCTCGCTGTCGGCACTCCAGACGCCAGGCGGCAGCAGGTTTTTCGCCGCCGTGCCGGTGCCGTGGAAGACCGCCTCAATGATGGCCGGTTTGTTAATCGCCATCGCCAGCGCCTGGCGCACTTTTACGTTATCCAGCGGCGGCTTTTGCGTGTTAAATGCCAGGAAACCGGTATTCAGACCGGCCTTGCTCATCAGGTTGATTTCTTTGTTAGCCTTCATACGCGGCAGATCCGCCGGGTTTGGGAACGGCATCACCTGGCACTCATTCTTCTCGACTTTGGCAAAACGCACCGAGGCGTCCGGCGTGATGGTGAACACCAGACGATCCAGCTTCGATTTTCCCTGCCAGTAGTCCGGGAAGGCGGTAAAAAGGATGCGGGAATCCTTCTGATATTGCGCCAGCTTAAACGGCCCGGTGCCAATCGGCTGCATATCGACCTTTTCAGGCGTGCCCGCTTTAAGCATGGCATCGGCATACTCCGCCGACAGGATGGAGGCAAAATACCACGCCAGATCGGCAACAAACGGCGCTTCCGGGTGCGCCAGGGTGAAGCGCACGGTGCGATCGTCAACCTTATCAATGGCGGTAATCAGGCTGCCGAACTCCAGACTTTCGAAGTTGGAATAACTGCCGTTGGAGACGTTATGGTAGGGATGATTCACATCCTTCTGGCGCATAAACGAGAAAATCACGTCATCCGCGTTGAAGTCGCGCGTCGGCGTGAACAGTTTATTACTGTGGAATTTCACCCCTTTGCGCAGGTGGAAGGTGTAGACCTTACCATCCTCGCTCACCTCCCAGCTTTCCGCCAGGCTCGGCACCAGTTCGGTAGTGCCCGGTTTGAAATCGACCAGACGGTTATAAACCGGTACGGCGCTGGCGTCCACGCTGGTCCCCGACGTATAGAGCTGAGGATTGAAATTTTCCGGCGATCCTTCGGAGCAATACACCAGCGTTTTTGCCGCGACGGTGGAACTGACCGTCAGCGCAGCAAGCGCCAGCGTTATCATTGTGAATGTGCTTTTCATCATTTATTCCTGTCTTTTTAATTCGACGGCTAATTACTTCTTTTGCCATTTCATAAATAACATTAAAGTGATGGCGCAAACACATGAAAAATAAATACAGAAGGAAACACTATGGGCTCAGAACTCTCCAGACAATTAACCCAACGCTTTTTCCGCTATCTCGCCATCACCAGCCAGAGCGACCCGAAAGTCAAAACCCTGCCCTCCACCCCGGGCCAGCACGACATGGCGCGGGAGCTGGCGAAGGAGCTGGAAACGCTGGGGTTAGACGATATTGTGATTGATGAGTTCGCCACCGTTACCGCCGTGAAAAAAGGCAATATTCCCGGCGCGCCGCGGATTGGTTTTATTACCCATATCGATACCGTTGACGTCGGTTTATCCCCGGATATTCATCCACAAATATTAACCTTTACGGGAGATGATCTCTGCCTGAATAAAGAAAAAGATATTTGGTTGCGCGTAAATGAGCACCCGGAAATTCTGGCTTATCCTGATGAGGAGATTATTTTCAGCGACGGAACCAGCGTATTAGGCGCAGATAATAAAGCGGCCGTCACCGTGGTCATGACGGTGCTGGAAAACCTCACCGCTGAACATAAGCATGGCGATATTGTGGTGGCGTTTGTGCCCGATGAAGAGATTGGTCTCTGTGGCGCGAAAGCGCTGGATTTGAAGCGCTTCGACGTCGATTTTGCCTGGACCATCGACTGCTGCGAGCTGGGGGAAATTGTTTACGAGAACTTTAACGCGGCGGCGGCTGAAATTCGCTTTACCGGCGTCACGGCGCACCCGATGTCCGCCAAAGGGGTGCTGGTCAACCCGCTGCTGATGGCAACGGATTTCATCAGCCATTTCGATCGCCAGCAAACCCCGGAATGCACCGAGGGGCGCGAAGGTTATATCTGGTTTAACGGCATCCTGGCCGGGCAAAACGAAGCGGTGCTGAAAGCCAACATTCGTGATTTTGACAAAGAGGGTTTTGCCGCCCGCAAGCAGCAAATTGCCGATGTGGCAGCGCGGATTGCTGCGCAGCATCCCACGGCAAACGTGGAGTATCGCATTGAAGATACCTACAGCAATATCAGCAATGCGATTGGCGAAGACCGCCGCGCGATCGACCTGATGTTCGAGGCGATGGAATCGCTCGGTATCACCCCAAAACCGATCCCCATGCGCGGTGGCACGGACGGGGCGGCCCTGTCAGCCAAAGGCTTGCTCACCCCGAACTTCTTCACCGGCGCCCATAACTTCCACTCAAAGTTTGAGTTTTTACCGCTGTCGTCGTTCGAGGCCTCCTGTCGCACGGCCCTGCAACTCTGTCTGCTGGCCGCGCGTTAAGCGGGCTTGCGTGCGAGCATGGTGGCGAAGCGCAGCTTGATACGGTTCCCGTTGGCATCGGTACGGTGGAGTTCCCCCACCTCTTCGTTGTACTTGATCAGCTCCCAGCCTTCGTAGTAGTGGCTCAGTTCACCGGTCTTGAAGGCAAACGGGAAACCGACGGTACACGGATAGTCCTCCGTATCCATGGCGGCAACGATCAGGTTATAGCCGCCTGGCTTAGTGCAACGCTGCATATTGGCGATAAGACCAGGGATGGTTTTTGCTTCGAGAAACATCAACACGACGGTGGAAAGAATAAAGTCGTATTCGCCGTCAAAGGTCAGGTTGTTCAGATCCTTTATCGCCGTTTGCAGATTCGCGATCCCTTCCGCCGCCTTAATGCGTTCGATGTTATCGATGCTCATCGGGTTTTTATCCCACGCCGTCACGTCATAGCCGTTGGCAGCGAGGTAGAGGCTGTTACGGCCATTTCCGCAACCGAGATCGAGCGTTTTTCCCGGCTTAACAATGTCCGCGCTGAGCAGGACCTCTGAGTGCGTGCGGGTCAGCCCATATTTCTCAGTAAAGTAGTTTTCATCGACAGTCATTATTTTTCCTCAGATTGCATTAGCAGTGCCTTATCAGCGCGCACCAGAAGTTTGCCCTGCATCAGCAAGATAAAAGTACGGACCAGCAGCATCGCGATGATGATGTTGGTGAAAATAAACAGGGGAACCGCGAGGGCATGAAAGAACCCTGACGGACTGCTCTGCCCCAGATGTAAACCGGTGGTCGCCAGCGCCGACACCCCGAACGAGAAGCTCCAGAACGACACGTTGAACGGCTGCGACAGATACCACGGCATCAGACGCAGCATAAACAGGAGTTGCAACAGACCATAGCCGAAAAGCATTTTGGCGAAGGTGTCCGCTTCGCCGCCGTTGACGCTAAACCAGGCGCTACAAGCCACCAGGGCAGGCGCAAGCTGGATCCCGAGCGAAGTACGAAGCGCCGCGGGCAGTTCGCCCGCGCTGCGCAGGCGTTGCAGAATGACCGGCTCGAGGCTCAGCCAGGAAAAGACCCCGGCACCAAGGAACACCAGCCCCGCATCGTGGAAACCCAGCGCACCGCAGGCCATGGCGCTGATAAAATTGTTCGCCACCGTCGGCAGATACAGTCCCGGCGTCGTGGCCTCTTCCGGATGCTTACCGCGCCACAGCCCGGCGCTTTGCCAGGCGGCATACGCAAGCTGGATCACCACGCCTACGCTAAACAGCACCAGCGACACCGGTCGGCACCACGGCACAAAGCCAATGGCCACCAGTAGCGTTGTGGCAGGAAACAGGCTGACAAAACTGCTCATTACCGGATGCCGCATCTCGGCCAGCACGCTATGTGGAAACCGTACCGCACGGGTAAGAAACGCCACGCTCAGCAGGAACCAGATCGCCACCGCCAGCGCCACCAGGATCTCGCCCGGCCAGCGCGTCACCGGCCAGATAGTACCGGCATAACGCCAGGCGAACCCCATACCTATGGTACCCAGAACCATACCGAAATAACCGGCGGGCAAGTTAAGAACGCGTTGGTCTTGGTTATGCATTTTTTTTAAACTTTAAAATGTATTTTAAATGCCATTTTAAGGGGTTTACCGTGCAGACGCCAGCACTTCGAAACGCCAAAAGTTTGCTACGTTTAGTGAATGGCTTTTCAGGGAAAACACGATGACAAAATACAGGCTTAGCAATGAAACCCGTCTCTGGCGCTGGCAGGACGGATCAACGCCGTGCACAACCCTACTCAGACAGATAATTGCCGCAAAGGATTTTAACGATGTGACCAGCGGGACAAAAGGTGGTTGGGTTGAGGATGAACACGCGCTCGTCCAGGACGGGGATTGCTGGGTTTATGATGAAAACAGCGTGGTGTTTGCCGGGGCCAGGATATCCGGCAACGCCCGCCTCACCCAACCTTGCATCGTAAGCCACCGCGCACTCGTAGGCGGCAACAGCTGGCTTGACGCGGCAGAGGTGAGTCACGGCGCGTCAATAAGTGACAACGTCACTATCCAGCACTCCACCGTACGCGGGGAATGCCGTATCGCGGGTGACGCGCGGGTGCTGCATAACAGCATGGTGATTGCAGCCAAAGGGCTGACACCCGACCGTGAGCAGATCCTGCAGATTTACGACAGAGCCACGGTCAGCCAGTCGCGTATTGTGCATCAGGCGCAAATCTACGGCGATGCCATGGTGACCTGGGCCTTTGTTGAGCACCGCGCGGAGGTGTTTGACCGCGCCATTCTTGAGGGCAACGCGCTTAATAACGTCTGGGTGTGCGACTGCGCCAAAGTGTACGGCAACGCCCGCCTGCTGGCCGGTTTAGAGGATGATGCGATCCCGACCGTGCGGTACAGTTCACAGGTCGCGGAAAACGCCCTCGTCGAAGGTAACTGCGTGATTAAACACCACGTATTGATTGGTGGCGAGGCGTGGTTACGCGGCGGGCCGATCCTGATTGATGACAAGGTCGTTATTCAGGGGCGAGCGCGTATCAGCGGCGATGTCCTGATTGAGCATCAGGTGGAGATGACAGACGATGCGGCGATCGAGGCGCTGGAGGGTGAAAGCATTCACGTCCGGGGAGCCAAAGTGATCAACGGTGACACGCGGATCACCCGGACGCCGCTGCTGGGGGCGCTATAGCGGGAATAACCTGGCGTACAGGTTTACGTCATCGAAGCGGCCGTTGAGCATTTCCGCTTCCCGCAAACAACCTTCCAGCGTAAAACCGTTGCGCTGCGCCACGCGGTTACTGTTATGGTTAGCCACGCGACATTTGATCACAAAGCGGCGGATCTCGCCGCGCTCAACGTAATAGCGCATAAACGCCTGTAGCGCCTGAGAGAGAATGCCCTGCCCCTGATGCGCTTTGTCAAGCCAGTAGCCGATGTACCCGGCCTTATTCGCAGGCTCTATCGCGTTAAAAGAAAGCACGCCCACCAGCTCGTCCTTCATGAAAATCAGGAACATTTTGGCGTAGCCGCGCTGGTGCAGCATCTGGTTGCTCTGCACGTTACGGCGCGTGTCCTCTTCAGTGCCGACATGCTGCGCCCAGTCGAAGGCGGTTTGCAGCCAGGTTTTGTTTTTAATAACGAGGTTATGCAGATCGGTGGTATAGCGCTCTTCGACGGCGCGAAGCTCGATTTCCTGGGTTACGGGGATAATTTCTGAAGACATAGTGCCTCTTAATTGCCGGGTGGCGCTAACGCTTACCCGGCCTACAAATGCGTCCGGATCAGGCCGGGTAAGGCGAAGCCGCCACCCGGCACAAACCCATAAGGACTAACGCATGATCCGGTCGTCAACGTAGTTACGTTTGTCCGGCGCGGGCGGGAAATACTGGTACAGCCAGGTCTCGCTGATGGCGTCGCCCTGACAGCGCAGGAACAGACGCATATCGACCGGCTCGGTGGAGTCAGAGGTTGGATACCAGTCAAACAGAATGCGATACCCGTCGAACGGCTCGACGTAGAGGATCTCCACCTGCTTCGCTTCACCGCTGGACAGGGTGATCACCGGCTCAATGCCCTTCGGTGCGGCGGCCTTCAAATCGCCCCCGACGAAGTCGATGGCAAAGCGACGGGCCCACACTTTCGGGTAATTTTCACCAGGCGCCCAGCCCTCCGGGAAGCCGCCCATACCGGTACGGGTAGCGTAGACGTTTGCCAGCGGTGAACGCACCGGCGGCTGCGCGCTCCAGTAGAGACGGTATTTGAAGTCCAGTTCATCACCCGCCTGCACCGGTTTTTCCGGCTGCCAGAAGCAGACCACGTTATCGAGCGTCTCGCCGGTTGTCGGGATCTCCATCAGGGCGATGGATCCTTTACCCCAGTTGTTGCGCGGCTCGACCCACAGGCTTGGTCGCTTGTTATACCAGCCCATGACGTCCTGGTAATGGGAGAAATCACGGTCAAGCTGCAACAAACCAAAGCCTTTCGGGTTTTTATCCAGATAAGCGTTAAATTGCAGCTTTTGCGGGTTGTTCAGCGGTCGGCAGATCCACTCTCCGTTACCGCGCCACATTGCCAGGCGGTCTGAATCGTGGATCTGCGGATGAATGGTGTCGCACATGCGGCGTTCGTTGTTGCCGCAGCTGAACATGCTGGTCATCGGCGCGATGCCGAGCTGCTTGATGTCTTTGCGCGCATAGAGATGGTTTTCGACGTCCATGATCACCTGGCTCTTCTCACAGTGGATCACAAACTTATAGGCACCGGTAATGCTCGGGCTGTCCAGCAGCGCATAGACGGTAAAGGTGGTATCGCCCGGCTTAACGGTTTCAAACCAGAAGGAGGTGAAATCCGGGAACTCTTCCGGGGTGTCAGTAAAGGTATCCACCGCCAGCCCGCGCGCGGAAAGGCCGTACTGGTAGGTATCATCCACTGCGCGGAAGTAACTCGCGCCCAGGAACGAAACGATATCGCGTCGCGCCAGTTCGGGCGCTTTAAAGACGCGGAATCCGGCGAAGCCGAGGTCACTCTGACCTTCAAGCTGTTTGGTATCCACGCCCGTATCGCCGTAGCTGAACAGCTCTGGACGGAAGTGGATCTCACGCGCCTGAGAGGTGCTTTGATCCAGCGAGAACATGCGCACGCGGCGGCGGAATCCCATCCCCATATGGAAGAACTGGGCGTCCAGCTGGCGACCTTCAATGTTATTCCACAGCGACTGTTTCTCATCGTAACGGATGGCGTTGTACGCCTGCGGCGTCATGGTGGCCAGCGTTTCCGGCAGCGGACGCGGCGCACCACCCCACGGGGTTTTCGCCAGATCGTGCGCCATGGATTGCAGAACAGAGAAGTCAAAGCGACGGCTCTGACCGTCGGCAATGTCGGAGTCAGCAGCATACGCCGCCTGGGAAAACAGAGAAGCAAGGCCAGAAGTGCTGCTCAGGGCAGCCATTGCCAGGGAACCTTTGAGAAAACGTCTGCGATTCATGCCTGAGAAAACGTCCTTATGGTCGTGTGAATGAGTTTCGCGCGCAGCGAAATGACGGCAAGAAAGAACGCACAGCCTAAACAAAAACGGTTAAGAATCCAATTGTTGGCGGATGATTATCTGAACAAACCGAGAAATATTTTCTGTCGACCAGAACGGCCTGAAAGTGGTGTAAAAAACAGTAAATACACTAAATCATTCATGCTGGATCAAGGCGGCAAGTCTGAGAATCCCCAGGAGCTTACTCAAGTAAGTGACCGGGGTGAACAGACGTAGCCAACGCAGAGGCAGCCTGAAGGATGAAGTGTATTTAAAAGTGTCCCGGCTGGACATCGACAGCCGGGACCAACGAGGCGGTTATTTTACGCTGACATCGATACCCGGGAAGTACTTATCAGCCAGTTTAGCGATCGTGCCGTCGGCACGTACTTTATCAATTGCGGCATCAAGCTGCTTTTTGGTGGCCTCATCCCCCTTACGCAGCCCAAAGCCGATCCCACTGCCGAGGATGGTGTCGTCCGACACCGGTTTGCCGATAAAGCCAAACCCTTTGCCCTGCGGCTTGCTGAGGAAACCTGCCTGCCCGGCCGCTGACATGACCAGCGAGGCATCGATGCGGCCATTCAGCAGATCTCCCCAGGCCATATTCTGATCTTTATAAGACACCACGGTGACACCGTGCTTTTCCCAGTGCTCTTTGGCGTAGGTTTCCTGAATTGAACCCTGGAGAACGCCGATGGTTTTGCCCTTCAGCCCTTCCGGCGTGGCCTCTACCGCAGAACCGGCTTTGCCCACCAGCTGGGAGGGAATACGGTAGATGGGCTGGGTAAAATCAATGCTCTTACGACGCTGTTCGGTGATGTTCATCGCCGAGTTTATGGCGTCGAACTTTTTCGCCAGCAGACCGGGAATCAACGCATCAAACGAGGTTTCTACCCAGCTGCACTTCAGCGCGGCGGCTTTACAGATGGCATTTCCCAGTTCTACGTCAAATCCTTCCAGCTCCCCTGAGGCATTGCGGCTTTCAAACGGCGGATATTCCGCTTCCAGCCCGTATCGCAACTCGGTAGCAGCAAACGACGAGAATGAACACAGCAGTCCTATGCCGACAACTAACGCGCGTAATTTCATCTCAAATTCCTTAACGTGGTGTAACCCGACAAAGGGCCTGGGCACCTGCCCGTAACGTCGCCTCATCTTTCGCAAAAGAGAGACGGATCAGTTTATTGTCCGTGCCATCGGCATAAAACGCTGACAGCGGAATGGTGGCAACCCCGTACTCAACAATCAGCCTTTTCACCATCTCGCTGTCGCGCTCGTCGCTAAAGCCGCTGTAATCCGCAAGCAGGAAAAACGAACCGGCACTCGGAAGCAGCCTGAACGGTGAGTCGGCGAGCAAACTTTGCAGCAGATCGCGCTTGCGCTGATAAAACGCCGCCAGCGACAGCCAGGTTTGCGGATCGGTCATGTGTTCGGCAAACGCGTACTGCATCGGCGTATCGGCCGAGAACATTAAAAATTGATGGACCTTACATATTTCATCCATCAGCTCCGCGGGCGCCACACAATAACCCACGCGCCAGCCGGTGACGTGATAGGTTTTTCCGAAAGAAGAAATAATCACGCTGCGCTCCGCCAGTTGCGGGTGCGTTGCCATCCCATGGTGCGGTTCGCCATCAAAAACGACGTGCTCGTACACTTCGTCAGACAAAATGATGATGTCGGTGTGGCGCGTCAGCGCTGCCAGCTGGTGCAGATCGGCGGCTGAAAACACCTGTCCGCTCGGGTTGTGCGGCGTATTGACGATGATCATCCGCGTGCGCGGGGTAATAGCCGCGCGTACTTCATCCCAGTTCACGGCAAAATCCGGTACCGTCAGCTTAATAGCGATCGGCGTCGCCCCCTGCAGACGGACAATCGGCGCATAGCTGTCAAAGGAGGGCTCGAAATAGATCACCTCATCGCCAGGATGAACCAGCCCGCTGATGGCTGAGTAAAGCCCTTCGCTGGCGCTGGCGGTCACCAGTACCTCACTCGCCGGGTCATAGCGGGTGCCATAGAGCGTGGCAATTTTGTCCGCGATGCGCTCTCTGAGCGGTTGCAGCCCGGTCATGGAGGCATACTGGTTATGCCCTGACTCCATGGCGCGAGTGACGCCGGAGATAAGTTTTGGGTCGCAGGAAAAATTCGGCGCACCCTGAGAAAGGTTGATGGCGTTATGCCGGGCTGAAAGCTGGCCGATAACGGTAAAAATGGTGGTTCCTACATCGGGCAATTTAGAGCGGGTCTGCACCGGCGTTTTCAAAGTCATCCTCTGTCCCTTCTCGTGGTGAATGCATAACTATTCAAACAATAACTTGATTGCCGGGACAATCGAATTGTTGTCATAATAGCCATGACAAAAACGCATAGCTAAGGTGAGATATGTCGCGTCGTTCATTTCCGCTTAATGCCGTAGAGACGTTTATCGTGACCGCGCGTCACCTGAATCTTACCCATGCCGCGAAGGAGCTTTGTCTGACGCAGGGGGCGGTAAGCCGCAAAATTGCCTCGCTGGAAAGCTGGTTCGGCTTCCCGCTGTTCGAACGCCATGCTCGCGGCCTGCGTCTTTCTTCACAGGGAAGCGCCCTGCTGCCGGAACTGCAATCTGCGTTTGAGCACCTGCTTAACGTTGCTGAACAGGCGCGGACGCACCAGACCGTAATTCGACTGAAAGCGCCTACCTGCGCGATGCGCTGGCTGGTACCGCGTCTGTTACAGGTCGAGCGCGAACAGCCGGAGCTCCAGATTGCGCTGACCACTACCACCGATCATAACGTCAATTTCAAAACCGAATCCTATGACGCGGCGATTGTGTTTGGAACGCACATGAGCGCCGGCGATCTGCTGTTCGAAGAGGCCTTAACCCCGGTGATGAGCCCGCTGCGGGCCGGTTCTGCGCTGGAAACACTCACCTTCCTTCACCCCACGCGGGATAAAACGGACTGGACGCTGTGGCTGGCGAAACAGCCGCGTCCGGCGCCAGCTATGCTCAAAAATCAACACTTTGAAACCATGGATCTGGCCATTACCGCCGCCATTCAGGGGCTGGGCATCGCCATTGCGGATGAAACGCTGGTGGAGGAGGACGTGCGCGCCGGACGGCTGATGCGGCCTTATGATACGAGCATAAAGACGGGGGCGAGCTACCGGCTGGTGTTACGCGACGCACCCGACCCGGAGAACGGGCTGGATGCGT
Organism: Enterobacter cloacae complex sp.6700776; assembly: GCF_048284255.1. Taxonomy (NCBI): domain Bacteria; kingdom Pseudomonadati; phylum Pseudomonadota; class Gammaproteobacteria; order Enterobacterales; family Enterobacteriaceae; genus Enterobacter; species Enterobacter cloacae complex sp.6700776. The sequence goes on from NZ_JBLVYK010000001.1 coordinate 687,786, forward strand.
TTCGTGCCTGTCTGCTCAGTCGAGGCTGACGTGGTGTTTCATTACCCGTTTGAAGAGGCTCATACGGGCACGCATAAAACGGTTTTCAAGCCGAAAACCTGCATGTTTATTCACACCGATGCGCAACAACACGTCCCGCCCTTTCCGGCAGGCGGGCCAGCGCGTGGGCCCCACCAGGCTATCGCGTGCTCCCGCATCCCGGGCGAAGCTCACCCAGTAGTCCGCCACCTGAGCGGCGAAGGCCAGATCGCGTTCATTTACATACTGCCGCGAGGGTTCCACCTGCCCAAGGGTATCGAACACGTAGGGCACTTCGTTACCGTGCCAGGCGCCGTTGGTATACGTCGCGTGCTCCGCTTCGGCCACATAATCAAACCAGTATCGCCAGCACAGGCCGCCTGCCCGCTGCTGCGCCTGCATCACCACGTATCCCATGGTGGTAAAGGCCATGTCGCGGCAAACCTGCCTGCCGAGTTCCTCATCGCCCTTCACGCCCGGATAAAGCAGCTTGATCAGCCCCAGGCCAAAGCGCCGCTCGCGACGGAGCTTCTGGATCTGCCCGGCAAGATCGACCCCGAACACCGACATCACGCTGGCTTCGTCGCTGTTTGACCCAATCATCACCGGTACTGAATGCTGACGGGCAGCGAAAAAGACATCGAGCATGGCCTCAGGCAAAACGCAGTCACCCACGATGGGCGCAGGGGCGATATTCAGTGGCGAGGTTAGCGGCCAGAACGCCTCAGGCGGGATCGCGCGCAACTGTTCCGCGGTGGCATTTTGCAGGCCAAAATGGGCAGCAATCACTTCGCCTTTATGCATGGCCTGCTCGCGCGGGGTGTCGGGCAGCGTGTACCCGCTTTGCACAATGGCTTTATGGAACAGTCCTCCCGCAAGCGGAGAAGCCATCAGCGACAGCACGCTGCGCGCACCGGCCGACTCGCCAAATACGGTGATGTTCTCAGGATCGCCGCCGAACGCGGCAATGTTATCGCGCACCCATTCCAGGGCCTGGATCTGATCGAGCAGCGCAAAGTTATGCACCACGCGTTCTTCTTCCCCCTCCAGCGCCGGATGGGCAAAAAAGCCGAGGTGGCCGAGACGGTAATTAATTGTCACCACCACCGTACCGCGCTTCGCCAGCGCCCTGCCGTTATACGGAGGCAGACCGCCAGCGCCGAGGGTAAATCCTCCGCCGTGCAGCCAGACCATCACCGGAAGCGGATCGGCGCGTGCGACTGGCGACCAGACGTTAAGGTACAGGCAGTCTTCAGAGAATTGGCCAGGATCGCCGCCGCCCAGCTCCTGACAGCTTTCGCTGCTCTGCCAGCTGGAGGCGGAGAATGCCGTCGCCGGACGCACGCCATCCCAGCGTGCAGGGGGGCGTGGGGAGCGCCAGCGCCACGGGCCAACCGGCGGTGCCGCATAAGGAATGCCACACCACACATGGGTATCGCCTTCAGTAGAACCAATTAGTGCGCCCTGGCGCGTTTCAACCACAGGGGCGGAGGGATTTTCCATACCAACCTTCTTTTTCCATCACACCCCTGCAGAGTAACGGTTTCAGAGCAAACCGCAACGCTGTTTGCTGCGCGCTTCCGCCTCCTCGTAAAGCGTAAACTCGTCGTACACCGCACAGCCGAGCGCGGCTTCGAAGGCATTGCGGCTGGCATTGCCGTGGCTGCGCGCCTGCGTTTCATTGCCAAGATTCGACTGGAAAATCCCCGCCGCGCTGACGGGCAGAAAATCCTCATAGGTGATCGGCTGCGCCACAACCCAGCCGCGTTCGATCAGCGGCTGCGGATCGTCGCCGGGACGAAACGCGTGGCGATGCGCCTCACCTGTCGGAGTCAGACGGTAGCGGAAATAAGCCAGCCCCTGACGGCGCAGGAACATTTCGCTGTCCGGGAAGGTGCTGAAGATCTCGCGCAGGTGAAGCTGATGGGTCAGGTTGTCTTTGCCGGTCCCGGCCTGATTTAACAGACGGTCGTACAGCTCGCGTCCTTTCGGCGTAAGGGCCACGCCCCGCTGCTCAATCTCACCGAAACGCGCGGTATGCGTACCCTTGTGTTCTCCCGCGAAAAGCACCGGCTCTTCCAGCGCCTTAAAGCTGGTCTGGCGCAGGAGGATCGGCACCTCGCGGCGTGGCGGGCCTTCAATCAGGATTTTCGGCTCAATGCCGTAATTCGGCATCAGTTCCTGTACCCGGTCGATATCCAGCGTGCGCGGCGTGAGATGGTTGATATGGCACCCTGGGAAACAGACCACGTCGGCAATCAGGCGATGTTCGTTGCTAAGCGCCAGATAGGTTTCCTGATCGACCGTCGCATGGCGATGCCAGCGGAAGGTTTCTAAGGCTTCCTGCACAAATTCGCGCGCCTGTGCCTCGGTAAAGTGTCCCTGTACATCATGCAGGTCGATCAGGTCCAGGCAGCGCGGCGTAAAGATGTTGCGCCGGGAGAGGATCTCTGCCGCCCTTTCGCGCAGCGCAACGTTTTCAATCAGCTCCAGGCGCAGCAGCGAGGTAAAAATGCGAAACGGATTACGGCAGAGCGCCGCATCGTCAGTCGGACGAAACGCCGTCGAGTGGACGGGCACGCCCGCCTGGGAGAGATCGTAGTAGCTGACCGGGTACATGCCCATAATGGCGAAGATCCGGCGCAGGGTGGAAAGCTCCTGCGCGGTGCCAACGCGGATCGCACCGTGACGTTCAACATTCAGGCGCGCCAGTTCGTCTGCATTTGCCAGTTGTTCATGTAAAAGTGGGTTATTTTCCAGAACCGCCAGGTTAACGTCCGCCACCAGTTCCAGCAAGGTGCCGTACTGCGGAACTTCCTGCTGGTACATCGCCGACATAGCCTGCGAAAAGTGTTCCCGAATATCATCAGCCGTGATGGTGTTCGCCATGATGTCATGCCTCCAGTGAATACTACCTGGAGTGTAGAGAAGCCCGTTCTTTTCGTTGGGAAGAATTTACAAATTGTGATCCAGGCAGACGAGTGGTCAAAGCATGGGCGTTTTTGAAAAACAGTTGTAACTCAAACAGATCAAATGTTAAAAATATTTTGCTATCAGGTTATCAAATTCAAACAACTTAACTTGTCACCCGCGTCGCTCTGTTTTTAACATCGCCTATGGAAAAAAATGGTCTGTTCAGTCAGCGCATACGCTTGCGCCATTTGCATACATTTGTGGCCGTCGCTCAACAGGGAACGCTGGGGCGAGCGGCTGAAACCCTTAACCTTAGTCAGCCTGCACTATCCAAAACGCTGAACGAACTGGAACAGCTTACCGGAACCCGTCTGTTCGACCGCGGCCGTCTGGGCGCTCAGCTTACGCTCGTAGGCGAACAGTTCCTGACGCATGCCGTTAAAGTTCTTGATGCCCTCAATACCGCCGGTCAGGCCTTAAACCGTAAAGAAGAGCAGGCCCGCGACATCGTGCGCGTGGGGGCACTGCCAACGGCGGCGCTGGGCATATTGCCTGCGGCGATCGGCCAGTTCCACCGCCAGCAAAAGCACGCCACGCTTCAGGTCGCGACCATGAATAACACCATGCTGCTGGCGGGCCTGAAGTCAGGGGAGCTCGATCTGGGCATTGGCCGGATGTCCGATCCGGAACTGATGAGCGGCCTGAATTACGAGCTGCTGTTCCTGGAATCACTGAAGCTGGTCGTGCGTCCGAATCATCCCCTGTTGCAGGATACCGTCACATTAAGCCGCGTAATGGAGTGGCCGGTGGTAGTTTCCCCGAAAGGAACGGTTCCGCGTCAGAATGCGGAAGCGTTGCTGCAAATGCAGGGCTGCACGCTGCCTTCAGGGTGTATTGAAACGCTCTCGGCGTCTCTTTCGCGCCAGCTGACGGTGGATTATGACTACGTGTGGTTTGTGCCGTCCGGCGCGGTGAAGGACGATCTGCGACGCGGCGTGCTCACCGCGCTGCCGGTAACCTCACCCGGCGCAGGAGAACCCATTGGGATCCTGACGCGGGTAGATGCCCCGCTCTCTGAAGGCGCCCAAACGCTGTTAAGCGCCATTCGTAAGTCAATGCCTCTCTGATCCTGAACGCAGAACCCGCCGCGAGGGCGGGTCTGTCTTACTCAGAACGTTTCCCAGTTATCACCTGAGACGGCCGCCGCCGGGGTTAAAGGCGCGGGTTTTGCTGCGGTTGCGGCGGCTGTAGTCCGTCCTGCGCGCGCCCCGTTGAGACGAAACGCGCCAACGGCTTCCGTCAGACGCGCGCCCTGCTCTTCCAGCGAGGCCGCCGCCGCAGAGGCTTCTTCCACCAGCGAGGCATTCTGCTGCGTCACCTTATCCATCTCGGAAATCGCCTGGCTCACCTGAACAATGCCGCGGCTCTGCTCATCAGACGCGGCCGCAATCTCCAGCATAATATCGGTGACGCGTTTAACCGCCTCGACGATCTCATTCATGGTATTGCCCGCCGCAACCACCTCCCCGGAACCCTGATCGATAAGCGATACCGATTCATTAATCAGGCTTTCAATCTCTTTCGCCGCGTTCGCGCTGCGGCTTGCCAGGGTGCGGACTTCACTCGCCACGACCGCAAAGCCGCGTCCTTGTTCACCCGCACGCGCCGCCTCGACCGCCGCATTGAGCGCGAGAATATTGGTCTGGAACGCGATGCTGTTAATCACGGCGGTAATTTCAGAGATCTTCTTCGAGCTGGTGGAAATATTACCCATGGTTTTCACCACGCCGGAGACCATCTGCCCCCCGCGGCTGGCCTTACCGGAGGCATCTTCTGCAAGTTTACTCGCATGATGCGCGTTATCGGCGTTTTGCTTCACCGTCGCGGTGAGCTGCTCCATGCTGGCCGCCGTCTGTTCGATGGCCGCCGCCTGCTGTTCGGTTCGGGATGAGAGATCGGTATTACCCGCGGAGATCTCGCTGGTTCCACGGTAAATCTCCTCCGCCCCCTGCCGCACCGTGCCCACGGTTGCCACCAGCGCGTGCTGCATTGTTTGCAGATCGCGCGTCAGGCGGCCAATTTCGCTGCGCCCGGTCGGTTCGTCCGGCATGGTTAAATCGCCTTTCGCGATATTTTCGATACGCGTAGCGGCTCGCTGAAGCGGGTTTATCACCGTACGGCGCAGCACCACAAAGGTGATCACCGCCAGCGCCAGCGCCAGGCCAAACGCGCCGAACATAAACATCAGCCCCAGCCGGGTGCGGGTGTGAGCCTGCGCCGTCAGTGCGTTGGCGCGTTCGGTGCGGATTTTTATCGCCTTCAGCAGCACCGCGTTATAGGCATCGTCCAGCGGACGCGCGGTCTCATTTTCATGGTTGATAATGGCTTCAAACATGCCGTTTTTGGCATATTTCAGCATCGGCTGCATACCGGCGATGTAGGCGTCATAGCGGGCTTTCAGATCGCCATCCAGCGCTTCATCAGCCTGAGTGCGAACGGTGCGCTTCATATAGGCGGCAAATCCATCCTGCGACTGCCTGATGCGGATCTCAGCCTCAGCGATGTTTTGCTTCATCGCCTCCATCTCCGCGATGCGGCTCGCCGCCCCCGCGTGGATCATGTTGATACGGGCGGTGCGTAAATGGTTGGAACTGTTTGACAGACCGGTGCGCACCTGGATTTCTGCTGTGACATCCTGCTGATCGTTATCGGCCTGGAGCAGGAAATAGCCTGCCAGACCCGAGCTCAAGGCAAACAGGAGAATAATGCCACCGAGAATGGAGGAAAACAGCGGAACCAGCCGGATGTGATGCAAGAAACTCAGCTTGTGCTGCGCCTGCATCGATGTTGTGTTGTCCATGACCGTCGACTCTCTTATAGGTAAGATGCGTAAAAACACGCCTGTAAAAGAGTCATCGGCACAGCGGGGAATTAGATTACGCCTAAAAGCGCCAGACAGGTCACACTTTAGAGAAGATCAGGGAAGAAATGCCAGCGGGAAAAACCGCTGGCAGAATAATCAGTTGTCGCCGAAATGGATGACGGTACGAATGGATTTTCCTTCGTGCATCAGATCGAAAGCTTCGTTGATCTGCTCCAGCGGCAGGCGGTGCGTAATGAACGGGTCGAGCTGAATTTTGCCGACCATCGCATCTTCAACCATGCCCGGCAGCTGTGTACGGCCTTTCACGCCGCCAAATGCCGACCCGCGCCATACGCGCCCTGTCACCAGCTGGAAGGGACGGGTTTTAATCTCCTGACCCGCGCCGGCCACACCGATAATGATGCTCTCACCCCAGCCTTTGTGGCAGCACTCCAGCGCTGAGCGCATCACGTTGACGTTGCCGATACATTCGAAGCTGAAGTCCACGCCGCCGTCGGTCAGCTCAACGATCACGTCCTGAACCGGTTTGTCGTAGTCTTTCGGGTTGATGAAGTCGGTCGCACCCATCTCACCTGCGAGCTTAAATTTCTCCGGGTTGGTATCCACAGCAATGATACGCCCAGCTTTCGCCTGTACCGCGCCCTGGATGACCGCCAGACCGATCCCGCCCAGGCCGAACACCGCCACGGTATCACCCTCTTTCACTTTCGCCGTGTTATGCACCGCGCCGATACCGGTGGTGACACCGCAGCCGAGCAGACAGACTTTATCCAGCGGGGCCTGCGGGTTAACTTTCGCCAGTGAGATCTCGGCGCACACCGTGTATTCGCTGAAGGTGCTGGTCCCCATGTAGTGATAGATTGGCTCGCCGTTATAGGAGAAGCGGGTTGTGCCGTCCGGCATAAGACCCTTGCCCTGCGTGGCGCGCACGGCCTGACAGAGGTTAGTTTTGCCGGATTTGCAGAACTTACACTCGCCGCACTCTGCGGTGTAGAGCGGGATCACATGGTCGCCGGGCTTCAGGCTGGTAACGCCTTCACCCACTTCCACCACTACACCGCCCCCTTCGTGGCCGAGCACCGCCGGGAATACGCCTTCCGGATCGTCACCGGAGAGGGTAAACGCATCGGTATGGCAGACGCCGGTGTGAGTAATTTTGATCAGCACTTCGCCTTTCTTCGGCGGAGCAACATCAATTTCAACGATTTTCAGCGGCTGGCCTGGGCCGAACGCGACAGCTGCGCGAGATTTCATGATGTCTTTCCCTTGTTGTGAGGTGTGTGGGTTTATTTTAGATAAGAGCGCAGCAAATGGCCGACTTCCGCCATCCGCACTGCCCGCTGATCCGGGGTGGTCTCCCCCGTCACCAGCTCATCTTTGAGGTGAATTTCAACCATTTCACCCATCAGGCCATTGGCAGCACCGCGCACGGCGGCTATTTGCTGCAGAATGGCGAGACAGGGATCGCCCGACTCCAGGGCGCGTTCAAGGGCATCAACCTGGCCTCGAATGCGGCGGACGCGGGTCAGAATACGTTTTTTATCTTCGGGTGAATGCGGCATACGCCCTCCTGATACTATAGGGGGGTATGGTACCTCGTATGTTATTGCCCTGTAAACCACAAGATAGAGACGCTGCAATGAGCACATCGCCGGCAAGGAACAAAAGATATTTAGGGTTTATTCTGGCCGCTACGAATCCTATTTAGCTCGTAATGTTAAAATTCAGCACTTATATGGCACGATGTGAACAGAAATAACATTCTCGTCACCTAACATACTGCTACAAACAAAATGGTGGTGTTAATGATTGTACTAAAGAGCTTTTTATTCTTTGTTGGCGCGGCGGTCGCATGCGCGCTTATTATACTTTGTCTTTGGGTTGATATGCGGTTTGTCGGCCATGATATTCCGGAATTATCACTGACCGAAATCATGCAGGAAACGGTATTAGCGACTATCGTGTTTCTCCATTTTCGTCTGGCGAAAATGGATGAATCCATGCGTTACTGTAATATACTGGTTGGCGGTTTTTTCCTGACGATGTTAATTCGTGAACTGGACGCGCTTTTTGACCTCATTTCTCATGGGAGTTGGGTGTGGTTCGCGCTGATTACCGCTCTGCTGGCTATAATTCGCCCCGTTATGCATTTTCGCACTACCCTGGAACAGCTGGCAAAATACACGCAATCCCCCTGGTACGGTATTCTGTTGAGCGGCCTGCTGGCTGTACTGGTCTTCTCCCGTCTCTTTGGAATGCAAGTGCTGTGGCACGCCATTCTGGAGCATGGCTATATGCGTGTCGTGAAAAACGCCGTGGAGGAAGGTTCGGAATCGTTCGGCTATATGCTGTGCCTGGCCGCATCCCTTGGCTATTACATTACCTTTCGCGCTAACGCACGAGAGAAATAGTCTCTTCCCGCTACGTAGACAGAGACGGCGAGGGAAATATTTATCCACTCCATCCTTAGGGCGTTATGGTGGACATGTAAGAAAGACATATCCTAAAAAGAGGTACTCAGGCGTCGATTTCAGCGAATTCTCTCTCACTCTTGCCATCAGCGTCTATCCTTAGACTATCAACAAAAGGAGGCTAGAATGTCTGATTTCGACACTGATAAAAATGCACAATACGCTGGCGATAAAGCCAAAAACAAACTTGATGAATTATCCGGCTCTGCACAGCAGCAGTTTGGTGAATTCGTTGATTCCCCTAAACATCAGGTGAAAGGTGCAGCGAAAAAATATGCTGCTCAGGCCAGTGATGCCGTCTCGGATGTTACTGAAGCCGTCAGAAATAACCCGTTAACGGGCTTAATCGCTGCGGGTGCGGTAGGCATCGTTCTGGGACTTCTGCTGGGACGGAAATAATTTCAGGCCCTCCGGGGCCTTTTCTTTTCCCCACGTTTTTCTCCCTCTCTTCCCCCCTAATTTTGATAGTTCTTCTGACAAATCCCCGAACTGCACGAAAAACTTGTACAATTTAGATGTACAGATTTGACCGGATAGTATAAATTCGATGCCAGTGATGTTACAAAATTGTTTGTCAACGGTGGAAAATTATGCGTCGCAACCATGCTCCCTCTACAGCAGAAAGCGCTATAACCTTGTATTTTAACAAGGATAACGTCCCAACACAGCAGGAAACCCTTGGTGCCATCGTCAGTGAGATCATCAAAGAAAATGTACAACTGAGCAGAATGACAATTTGTACAAAGCTGTTGCGCAGAATTGAAGAATCAACGTCTGACGTTGAGAAAGCGCACTATAACGGTTTGATAGCCCTCTTCTTCGAGCGTTAACCTGAACACTGTTTTTAACTTACTAAGTTAGTCATGCTGAGTGAGAATAGAGCATCTGGATGCGATGACTAACCCCATGCTACAGCCGCGTGTAGCAGAGTGAGATTAAGCTATGCATAGAACTAAATTTGAACGACTTAAGGATGACCTTATCGGTGAGGCCGTATTATCCATACTGAAAGAGAACGGACCTATTACCTTTGCGTCTCTTGCTAATCGCCTGCTGGCGATGGCTAACGTTGAATCAAATGATGAGCGTAAAAATGCATTGATTGCCGCTGAAGATGAAGTGCGCCAGCGTGTAACCGGCGTATCGCACGACCGGGGAAGAGTGATGGGCGATTATGATATTGGCCGCATGCGCTCTCTCTTTACTCACAACACGCTTCTGAGCCCAAATAAGAAACACTAATTTTAACCGAGACGGTGACCACCATGAGTAAAGCGACTATGCACCAGACGTATAATTTTGAAGCCCTGCACGATAAAGGACTGGCGGAACACTTTCTTAATGCTGGAAAGCATCTCAGTGGTGAAGTTGAAGTGTTAGGCTCGGCAATACGCTGTATTATGCTGACCGGTGACAACCTTTCGAATAAAGAGATCATCCTGCAACTGATTCACGCCCTTGAAATTACCGAGGAGCCTGAAGCCTGCGATGTCATTCGCAACACACTTGAAATTGTTGTCGGCTTTACGCGTGATGATATCTGAGAATACACTATTGCGACGGTGAGTGGGTGTTTTTTACTGGTGGTCGAATACTGTAGTCTGTCGTACCACCAGCATAGTGAAGCCGTTAACTAAATAGCCGTACCATTCGATCCAACTCTTCTTCTTTAACCGCGCGGGAAAGATAATAACCCTGGAATCGCTTAACCCCTAACGCGACAAGTTTTTCAAATTTTTCTTCGCTATCGACGCCTTCCGCAACGCATTCGGTCCCCGTCATGTCGCTGTAAACCTGTATCGCTTTAATAATGCTATAGTCTTTGTCGTTAGCCACAAAGTGCTCAACAATATCGCGATCAAGCTTTAGTCCATCAACATTAATCAGTCTGATGGGCAGCATAGCATGATATTTTGAAAAACAGTCATCCAGAAAAAGCCGACATCCCTCGGCGCGTAAACGCTGGAGTGTTTCGGGAATATTTTTATCCTTTGTTACGTCAATCGTTTCAGCTAGTTCAAAGACCAGTTTCCCGGCCCACTGCGGTTTGAGTAACATTTCGACGGCCTTTTTGGCCATCCCCGGCAGCGCGTTCCCCGAAGCAAGTTGAGGAGGAATGTTAACTGAAAAATAATATTTTCCATTGTATTTATTGATACCTGATACGGCCGCATGGATGACTAACGCCGTTAGCTTGAGCCATATTTCACTATTTTTTATCCCTCCCAGAAAATAGGTTGGCTTCAGGATCTCACCTTTTTTATGCCAGCGCAGCAGGATTTCAAATCCAACTCCTTTTTTATCACTATCAGTGATAATTTGATAAGCTGCAAAGATTTCCCGTTTATGTAACGCTTGTAATATATCTATTTCCGTTTCCGAAAACACTTTTGTTTTATTTTTTACTGCACAAACCTCATCTCTGAAAACGCGAGAGTCGCTAAACCATACTCTGATAATATATAATTTACCCAAACCCACCTTGCGATGGGTATAAATAGTTTTATCTGACAGCCCTAACCTCTTGCTCTGCTCTTTTATGGAAATACCCCGATAGAAATTCAGTAGCACGGTTAACTCGCGATGTGTTAACCCATGCAAATTTTCTTTACCCTCCTTGTCCGGTACGTTACGCAACAAGCGTGAAGGGCCAGCACGCTCATCTGTCTCATTTTTTACAAAGCCCATTATTTCTGTAATATTCTCTACCCTGATCGTGGAAAGCTTTTTTGTATTATTAACGAGACTTCTCAACGTTGCATTAAGCCATCGCTCAGGTAGTGCACCATACAGGGTGACCCTGCAAATCACTGGCAGTGCATTCAGAACGGATACCAAGCGCTTCAGGCTTTCAAGAAAAGTAGCAACGTCACGACCAAGGAAAACCGAAACCTCGGGCGATTGATTTTCCATCATTTTTTCAACGTCAACGGAACATATTTCATCCTCTTCAAAATGGAGTCGCGTGGCGTGTACGCCTCGAGATTTCAGAAGCAGGCTATACCCTTCAAAGGTGAAACCGCAGGCTGAAATAACAAACCGTTGCTTGTAGCAAGTACCTTGCACAGAAGGTGAATTTTGAGACATAACCTGCTCCTGAGAATACAAACATCATTCCCATATGTAATTAAAGCCAATACTCCTTGTCGCGTTGAATAATTTTACCGCACCCCATTTGGTTAATAAACCGTTATCAATGTTATGCACATGAACATCTTTGCGTTAATCAACCGACTCATCCATATGCAGCATAAATATCATTTTCTTTTCATATAACAACAGTAACCAGGACTTTCTCAAGGTATAATGAAAATTCCGAAAAAGAAGTCCGGGCACTTCTTCTCATCGGCTCAGACAAAAAAGAGAAAATGCTATGGATAATCACATCTCATCCAGAGCTTTGCTACATCGACGGGATGTCATTAAAAACAACCCGCGATTTAGTGAAGCTATAATAGAACACTACAGAATCAATGACGCCATTTATAAAAAACAACCCCTGTTCTACAAAACGATGCTTCAGGAATCACGGTTCAATATAATACTCTCAATATGTTGTTTTGTTTTTGGCAATCAGGCTGAGTCGGTCTCGGAGATTAAGGCACTGTGCTCACGCTATAATATCGCCAGCCCTAACAGCGTTATTGCGATCATCACCATACTTAAAACCACCGGGCGAATTAAGACCTGGCGCTGTACCGAAGATCGGCGAAAAACAAAAATCGCGCCTACGGAAAAAGGACTGGATGAGCTTAAACGCTATATGTCCGGGGCGTTCACGCCTGTTAGCATTCTTTATCCGACATTCAACATTAATGTTAATCTTCTGGACAATGACACACTCAGGCACAACTTTTTCCGGCGCGCCGCAGAATACCTTTTCCGCGGATTAACATTCAGTAAAGTACTTCCGGAGGTGGGTTTATTTATTGATAAGGATGGTGGCCGAATGATTATGCTCTATCTCTATTTGCAAGCCATTAAAAACAAAACAGCATACGGTGCCATAATAGCGTATTCAGCCAGCACACTTGCAAAAGAATTTTTCGTCTCGCGTATTCACGTCAACCGCATTATCAAATCGGCACAGGAGGCTGGTTATCTTAAAGATCGCGGCGATGGCCGGATGTCCATTTACCCGGCATTTATCGAACTTGTCGAAAATTATGCCGGTTTATATTTTGCCTATGTCACACATTACATCAATGTGGTACCAAAAGAACGACGCCATGCTGTCAACATGACGTCTACACTCTGAACTGACGGGCGTTCGGCTTGCTGAACGCCTTTTTTATCGCTCGCGCAGCGCCTCTTTTGCCTTATTTAACGGTTTCAGCAGATAATCAATGACGGATTTACTGCCGGTTTTGATATCAACCGTAGCTATCATGCCCGGAAACACCGGGAATTCCTTGCCCTGCCGGTTAGTCAGATGGTTACTGTCTGTACGGATATAAACGCGATAATAATAAACATCCCGTTTCACCTCGTCCTGAAGGGTATCCGGTGAAATCATCGTCACCTCCCCCTCCAGCCCGCCGTAAATGGAGTAGTCATAAGCGGTGATTTTCACCAGCGCTTTTTGCCCGGGATGGATAAACGCGACATCGCGCGGCGAGATTTTCGCTTCTATCACCATCTGGTCATCAAGCGGTACCAGGCTCATCAGTTTGCCGTTCGGCGGGATCACCCCGCCAACCGTCGTCACGTCAATGTCTTTCACGATGCCACGCACCGGCGCATTAAACGTTAAGCGGGTGAGTGAGTCTTCGCGCCCTTTCATCACCGAACGCTGCGCTTCGATTTCCGCGTTCGCTTTCGCCAGTTCTTCGCGGGCGCGAACGTAGTACTGGTTTTTCATCTCGGTGATTTTGCTCTCCAGCTCATTTTTTTGGCGTTCAAGGCGTAAGACTTCGACCTTACTGGCCGCCCCCTGCGTCACCAGCGGGCGCGTTAATGCCAGTTCACGCTGCACGAGATCCGCTCCCTGGCGTAAACCCGCCAGCCCTTTTTCAAGGCTTTCGCGACGAGACTGGTAAAGCGCCGTTTCCTGTTTAACCAGCTCAACGTCGTCATCCAGCTCTGCCGGGAATGTCAGCCCGGTGTCGTTCACTTCAGCATTCAGACGCGCGGCTGTCGCCATCGCAGCATTTAATCGAGACTCGCTCTCAAGCACGCTGGACTCGGTTTTCGTCCGGTCCAGTTGGGCAAGCTGTTGACCACGCTCGACGATATCGCCTTCGCGCACCATCAGATTGTGGATAATCCCCCCTTCCAGGGACTGGATCACCTGCTCGTGGGAGGACGGGATCACCTTGCCACTGCCCGTAGTGACCTCATCCAGCTGGAACAGGCTGGCCCAGGTAATAAACACCACCAGCAGGGCAAACAGCGACCATGCCACCAGCGACGATCGCGGCAGGCGGGGCTCCTTCAGTCGGCTATTAAAGCGGGAGAAATCATTCATGCCACGCCCTCCGTTTTCAGTTTAACCGTGCGCTGCGGCGCCTGCTGCGGGGCCATTCCGTGCTGGCGTAAAATGGCATCACGAGGGCCATCCATCACCACTTTGCCGTTTTCCAGCACGATGATGCGGTCAACCAGGTCCAGAATCGGCAGACGATGCGTCGCCACCACCAGCGTCCGGCGCTTACCGAGCCACTGGTGCAGATGCTGGATAAACTGCTTCTCGCTGACCTCATCCAGCCAGGCGGTGGGTTCATCCAGCAGCAGAATATTCGGCGAGGTGATCAGCGCGCGGGCCAGCAGCAGCGCCTGACGTTGCCCGCCGGAAAGCCCCATTCCGCCCTCGTTGATGATGGTGTTCAGCCCCATTTTCTGCTTGCGCACAAACTCCAGCGCGCCGCTGTTGACCAGCGCCTGATGAATTTCCTCGTCTGTCGCCAGCGGATTACCCATCAGGATGTTGTCGCGTACGGAGCCGAAGAACAGCCTCGCCTGCTGACTGAGCAGCTGCATATCGCGGCGTACGTCAGCCGGGTCAAGATGATTGAGAGCAATATCGTCCAGCAAAATGCTGCCCTGCTGTGGCTCCTGCATTCCCGCCAGCAGATGCAGCAAGGTGCTTTTCCCCGAACCATTCCGCCCGAGCACCGCCACGCGCTCCCCGGCGCGAATGCGCAGTTTGCTGACGTTCAGCACGGTGAGCTTCTCTTCTTCGTCGTAATAAAACCCGACGTCGTCCAGCTGATAATCACCGCGCAGGTGGGCTTTATGCACTTTTTTGCCGTGCTGGGGATCGTCAATCGGACGCTGCATCAGGTCATCCAGTCCCTTGCGGGCCACCTTTGCTGACTGCCAGCGGGAGAGCACGCCGGAAATCTGCGACAGCGGCGCAATGGTGCGGGACGCCAGAATCGAGGTGCCCACCAGCGCACCGGTGGTCATGTCGCCGCTGATGACCAGGTAACAGCCCACCAGCAGCACCACGGCGTAGACGATAGATTGCACCTCCTGGGTCCAGGTCAGCAGCAGCCCCGTCAGCCAGCGCTGTTTCATGCCGACGCTGGCGGCAACGTCATTGGTGTTATTCCACTGGTTCTGGAACCGCTGCTCGGCGCGCATCAGCTTGATGTCCTCAAGCCCCTGCACCGCTTCCACCAGCGTGGCGTTACGAATCGCCGATTCACGCATCCCTTCGCTGGAGAGTTTTCCCAGCGGGCGCTGCACCAGCAGGCCGGGAATGAGCAGCAGCGGCACGGCCAGCAGCACCACCAGCACCAGCGGGCCGCCAATCATCCACAGAATGAAGACGAACAGCAGGAAGAACGGCAGATCGGAGATGGCCGCAATGGTGGTGGAGGTGATCAGCTCCCGCACCGACTCCAGCTCGCGGATCTGGGCGATAAACGACCCGGTCGATTTCGACCGTGCGCCGTTTTTAATCCTCAGGGCGTGGGCAAACACGCGCTCGGAAATACGCAGGTCGGCGCGTTTCCCTACCACATCCGAAATATGCACCCGCAGCATGCGCATGATGAATTCAAACACGATAGCGATCATCACGCCGCCAAACAGCACCCACAGCGTGGCTTCCGACTGGGACGGCACCACCCTGTCATACACCTGCATGGAAAAGACCATGCCGGAGAGCGCCAGCACGTTGGCGACCAGCGCCACCAGCATAATATCGCTGTAACGACGCCAGTCTTTCAGCGCCAGCTGCCAGAACCAGTTTTTCTCATAGGGTTTGATGTAATCATCCACGCGCGCATCCGGCGTGGACTCCAGGGGACGCAGCACCATCAGCCCTTTTAACCGCGAACCGAGTTCGTCACGCGTCAGCGTCGTCTCCAGGCCGCCGTCGCCGCTGAACTGCACGCTGATGTTCCCTTCGTTGTCCATACGGTTGATGACCGCGATTTGCCCGCCGGTGAACTCCGCCAGCAGCGGTAAGCGCCACGGGTCGAGCGATACGGCTTCCGCCGCTACCCAACGCATCCCCAGCCCAAGCTGGCGCGCCATCTCCTCCAGCACCAGCTGGTGCGAAGACTGGCTTTCATGGTTAATCGTGACCCGAACATGCTCCGCCGAAAAATCCAGCCGATAGTGCTTAGCGATGATGAGCATGCCCTGCAACCAGGGTTCGTACTGTGGATGTGTCTTCATAATGCTACGTCCTGTTCAGGGCGATGATTTCGCACTGAAATGATACCTTTGCGAGATGATTAGAAATCGAACGTTACCTAAACAAGCCCGCAAAATAATCTTGTGAAATAGAGGGTTATGGCTATTAATGTAAAGAAACGCAAAAAGCCGCGAGGATCGCTCCCCGCGGCGTTGTTTTACGCAATTAACAGTTGATGATTTGCCAGCAGCGTCGCCAGATCCGTCTGCACGCCATTCAGCGTCACCAGGGTGGTTGGCGAGAACTGGCCGCCCGTCCCGTCGAGGTCAACCTGGATCTCGGTGTTGCTGCCGTTCTGCACCACGCGGATGTAGTCAGCAATGTTGCCCGCGCTACTGTCCAGCGTCGCCACGCCGTTCACGTAGCTCGCCGAGCCGGTGCCGGTATAGCCGCTGTCGGAAAGCAGGTCGCGCAGATCGATGCGGTCCGTGTCCGCCGTCCCTTCCCAGGTACCGACAGTAAAGCCGTTCACCACATCGCTACCGTTGCCGCCGGTCGCGTCAGACGCGTTGATCAGCTTATAGAGCAGCGTGTCCTGACCGCCGCTGCCGATGCTGAAGGTGTCGTTACCGCCGCGGCCTTCAAAGAAGTTATCCGCGGTATTGCCTGTAAAGACATCGTCACCATTTCCACCAGCCAGCCCTTCAATGTTGACAAACCGTGCAGAACCAAAACCTGTATCTTGCATACCGGTCTTACTGAGATCGATATTCAGCGCTGTCGAACCAGCGAGCTTGTAATCGACAATATCCATTCCCCCTTCGGCGGTCCAGACGTTCACATCGGATACCACGCGGCTACCGCCGCCACCGTTATAAATATGCGTACCGGCCGTTGCGTATAGCGTGTCGTTGTAACCTGTTCCTACAATACCTACTGAATTGCTTCCATCCGTTGCGGCCTGGGCGCTATCAACGACTGCATCCCCATTTTCTGCGGTCAATACATAGGCATGGTTCTTCTCTACCGCTTTGAGTCCCGCCCAGGAAGCGTTGACGTTCTCGATGGTATTCGTTGTCCCGGAAGAGTCGAAACTGACGGACGAAACACCGCCAAAGTCATTAGCATTAGAAAGCAGTACAGCGCTGTAAGACTTGCTCGCATCAAGACCGTAGAAATACACCAGCCCTGTCGAATCGTTCATGTTCACGCCGCCCTGCGGGTTAATGACCTGTGAACTAACAACTTTACCGGTACTCTCGTCTACCAGCAGTACCGTATTACCATAGAAGGCGTTAATACCGTTGGCGTCAGAAATACGCAGAATGATGCTGGTTCCATCGTTGATGGTACTGGTATTTTCGATGTACTCCGTCTTGCCACCCGCCGCGCGGAACACGACTAAATCGCGATCGCCATCATAATCAAGGTCGAGCGCTAGTGCTCCCGTGGTGACGTTAGTGCTGCCCTGATTTGCGCCCGTTAACAGCGTTTGCGATGACCAGTTAACCTGCCCTGTACCGGCGTTCACACCATTGTTGAGCCAGAGCATGCCGATATTGTTGGCGTTAGTGGCAACTGTGCTGCCCGCTGCGCCCGCAATCTCGATCAGATCCATCTTGCCATCACCGTTCCAGTCCACCGCCAGCGAGGTCATGCTGTTTACGCTGTCGCCGAAGGTCTGAACATTCGACCCGGTTCCCACACCGTTAGCCGCCGCGGTTAAATTCCCGGCACCATCGTTGTAGAAAACGGCACTGGTGGCGTTACCCTGACCGGTTAGCCCTCCCACAAAGAGATCCATATAGCCATCGCCGTTAAGGTCGGCCCAGGTCATAGTGGTGTAATAATTACTCGTCGTCCCCTGATTTCCATAGAAAACCCCCGTCACAATCTGTGTATTGGTCAGCGTATAATTACCGTTTGCATCCACGCCATTGGTCGCGACCACCAGTCGGGTATTCGCACTGCTGGAGCCTCCGCCTGAGGTATAGTTGGTGCCTACCGTCCCGTGATACACAATGTCGACATAGCCATCATTGTTGAGATCCACGCCAGAGAGATCGCGGCTCATTTGCGCATTGTTATTGTTGGTCGATGCCACCCCATCCTGGGTTGTAGCGGTTTCAACATAAGCACCACTTTTGTCAAAGCCGATAATAGTGCCGTCCGTGTTCATTACGATTTGCGTATCATAGCCACCCGGTGCGTTGGAATCGTTTGGAGATCCATCGCCGTATACCATGTCGACAAATCCATCCCCATCAATATCAATGCCCATTACGCCGCCGTACCAACTCCATGTGTTGCCATTGACATCATTTGTCTGTCCCGCAACGCCATTAGAACCCACCTGGAAGGTGGTGTAGGTGCCGTCCGCATTGTATTTGAAAGACTGCTGGCCATTTGCATAACTGGTATCTGCACCGAGGATATCCATCAGGCCATCACGGTCAAAGTCGACAAATGTTGATTGCTGCTGTCTGTCCGGACCACTGATTGCGACGGAGCTGAATGAACCTAACGTCGTCGAACTGGTTGCGTTCTGGGTAAAGACCGTAGAATTGCTGAGGATCCTCCATGAGCCATCTTCAGCCAGAGTCAGTGCCGTGCCCGTATCCTGCGAAGAGGCTGCGGTCGAGGTAAAACTTATTTCCGGCGTCGGTGATACCGTCAGCTCGTTCGCGGAGTCATCCGCCGTGATCTGCGTGCCGTCAGCTTTGTAAAGTGCAGCCTTGACATCATATGTGCCTAGCGCCAGGGCGTCTGCGTCAGGGATCTGCACGTACCAGGTACTGTTCTTAGGATCAACAACGACAACGCCATTGCGAGAACTGTAAACCACATTGTTGACCGTCACTTCAACGTATTCACCATCGAGGATCTCGAAGTCAACGCGGCCGGTGATAATCGGCGTGGTATCCAGGGTATCCTGCACCTCTACATACATTTGCAAATCAACGGTGAAATCAAACACAGGTGAAGGTGTGGTTTCATTTCCAGCGGCATCGACAACGACCGCATAAAATTCCCCTTTTTCTCCATCTACCAGCGGATCCGTCAAGGCGAAGGACCAGGAAGTACCGTTTACGTCAGCCTCGCCAAGCAAGGTGCCGTCGGCGCGATACACACGCACCAGCTCGCCGGTCAAAAGCGAGGAAGACAACGTGCCGTTTAGCACAGGCAAACGATCGTCTGTTGTCGTGCCAGCACTAAACTCACCGCGTGATGAGCCTACCTCATCCGTATAGCTAATAATTGTCGCTGCGGTGTTAGACGGCGTCAGATCGACGGTAACCACCTGCTCAGCCGTTGCGCCTGTATTCCCCGCTAAATCTACAACCCGAACTTGATAGGTATGTTCCCCTTCAGGCAAATCGCGGATATCGATGAAGCTCCAGCGGTTGCCATTCATCGTGACATACTGCCAGGTCAAACCGTTATCGACGCTGATCTGCACATATTCACCGCTGGAAAGCGGCGCACCAATCGAACCATTGATAGTCAGTGACGTATCATTAGTCAGGAAGTCGCTGTCGCTATAGCCCGTATCGGTTGAAATACTGTCAATGCTGACGGTAATCGCACTATCAGGCGCCACCAGGTCCACGGTCACCTTCTGATATGCCGACCCACCAATGTTACCCGCGATGTCTATTACCCGCACATAGTAGTCATAGGTGCCGTTACCCAGCGTGCGGCCGTCCACGAAGTACCAGCTGTTGCCGGTGACGATCACGTTCTGCCAGCTGACTCCGCCGTCGATGCTAATCTGGGCATATTCGCCGTCGGCCAGCGTTGCGCCGAGCGAGCCGTGCAGCGTCAGGGAGGTATCATTGGTGATAAAGTCGCTGCTGCTCAGGCCGGTATCGTCGCTGATGCTGTCGATAGCGATCGTTTTGCTGGCGTCCGGCGCGACGGTATCAATGGTCACCACCTGGCTGGTGGTGGCGCTGATATTCCCCGCGTCGTCAATCACCCGCAGCTGGTAGTTGTAGTCTCCGTCGGCCAGCGTGCGGCCATCAACGTAGGTCCAGCTCAGACCGCTGACGCTCACATCAGTCCAGGTCGCGCCACCGTCCAGGCTGATCTGCGCGTGGTCGCCGCTGCCCAGGGCCGCGCCGAGCGTCCCTTTCAGGCTAATCTGGTTGTCGCTGGTAATGAAGTCGCTGTCGGACAGGCCGGTATCCTGCGAGACGGAATCCACGGTAATGCTCGTCGCCGCAGGCTTCGTCAGATCGATTACCACGTCCTGGCTGTCCGTTGCCCCGACGTTGCCCGCGTTATCAATGACGCGCACCTGGTACGGGTACGTCCCGTCCGTCAGGGTACGCCCATCGGTGTAGCGCCAGGTGGTGCCGGTCACGGTCAGGTCAATCCAGGTTGAACCACCGTCGAGGCTGATCTGCGCCTTCTCGTTATTGCCGAGCTGCGCCGATAGCGAACCGTTCACCACCACCTGCTTATCGTTGGTGATGAAGTCACTCGCGCTCAGGCCGGTATCGTTTTGCAGGGAATCAATGCTGATCCCCATTGACGGTGCGGTGAGATCCACGGTGACGCTGTGGTTATCGCTGGCGCTGTTGCCGATGGCGTTGCTCACCTGCGCATTGATCACGTACGAACCGCCGTCCGCCAGCGCGGTCACGTCTGCGCTGCCGACCGTATAGCTCCAGGTGCCGTCCTTTTGAACGTTAGCCGTGTAGGTTTTACCGTTAAGCGTAATGGTCACCGTCTGGCCCGCAGGCGCGTCGGTGGTGCCGCTGACAATTAGCGGCGTGCCGTGCTCGGCGGCGTTGACGATATCGTCCTGGGCAAAAGTGTTGATGACGATGGTCGGCACGTCGCCGTTCAGCGTCACGTCGTGTGTTGCGCTGCCCGGGTTACCCGCCTTATCGCTCACCGTAGCCGTAATGGTGTAATCCCCATCGCTCAGGCCGAGGAAGTCGCGGCCCGGCACGAAGACCGACCACGAACCGTCTGCTCCAACGGTCGCCTGATAGCTGTGCCCGTTGAAGGAGACGGTCACCGTCTGGCCCTGCTCCGCGGTGGTGGTCCCGCTAATAGTCTGCCCCGCCAGCTGCTCGGCGTTGTTGACGATATCGTCATCGGCCACGGTGCTGATGGTGACGGCTGGTGCGACGGTATCGACCGTTAAGGTATGGGTCGTCTGGCCGCTGTTACCGGCTTTATCGTTGACCACGGCGGTCACCGTCAGCGCACCCTGGCTCAGTGCGACCAGGTCTGCCGCCGGAACGTCCAGCGTCCAGGTGCCATCGCTGCCGACAAGCGCAGTGTAGGTTTTTCCGCCCAGCGTGACGGTCACCGTCTGGCCTGCTTCCGCGCTGGAAGAGCCGTGTACGGTGAGCGGCTGCTGAGCTTCCGCCGCATTCAGCACGTCGTCGCCCGACAACGTGTTCACGCTAATCACCGGCGCGGTGGTGTCCACGCTGATGGTATGCGTCGCCGAGGCGCTGTTCCCGGCGCTGTCCTGCGCCGAAGCAGAAACCTGGTAGCTCGCGCCGTCGGCCAGAGCGCCCACGTCGGCGGCCGGAACGGTGGTCTGCCAGGCGCCGTCGCTCTGAATGGTGGCCGTATAGCTCTTACCATTCAGGGTGATAGTGACCTGCGTACCGCTGGCGAACTGCGCACTGGAACCGTTGATAACCAGCGACGCGCCCGCTTCTGCCGCATTGATCACGTCATCACCACTGAGGGTGTTGACGGTCAGCGCGACCGATGCGGTATTTACCACCACGTCATGGGTCTGAGTGCTGCTGTTGCCTGCGCTGTCGGTGATAGTCGCGCTGAGGGTTACGGTGCCGTCGGCCAGTCCGGAAATCACGCTGGCCGGAACGCCCACGCTCCATTTGCCGCTGGCGTCAACGGTGGTGGTGTACTGATTCGAACCGATGGTGATAATCAGCTTATCGCCGACGCTGGCGCCGGTTGCGGTGCCGCTGACGATCTGCGCCTGCCCGTGCTCCACGCTGTTGATGACGTCATCGCCCGCCACAACGTTAAAGCTGACGGTCGGCGGTGTGGTATCAAGCGTAATCGCTTTACCCGCGCTGCCCGGGTTACCCGCGGCGTCACTCACGCTCACCTGCACGGTGTAGCCGTTATCCGCCAGGGCGGACAGGTCTGTGCCCGGCACGTTAACGCTCCAGACGCCGCCCTGCTGAACCTGCGCGGTGTAGCTGTTCCCGCCGAAGGTTACGGTTACCGTCTGACCGACTTCCGCCGTGGTGGTGCCGGAAATGGCCACGCCCGCAGCCGCTTCGCTGCCGTTGATCACGTTGTCGCCGGCTACCGTGTCGATGGTCACGGTTGGCGCCGTGGCATCGACGCTGTACTCCCGGCCCGCAGACGCGCTGTTGCCGTTCACATTGGTCACGCTCACCTGCACGCTGGCGTCGCCGTCTTTCAGACCCGCAAGATCCGAGGAAGGCACGGTGGCCGTCCAGTTGCCGTCGGCATCGACTTTGGCGGTGTAAGACTTGCCGCCGAAGGTGACGGTAACGGTCTGGTTTTCCTCTACGTTCGAGGTGCTGCCGGACAGCACCAGATCCGCGCCTTTTTCTGCCGCGTTAATCACGTCGTCGGTAGCAATCGCATCAATACTGATAGCGACTGCCGCCAGATCCACCGTCACGTCATGACTGATGGTCACAGGATTGCCCGCCGCGCTCTGGCCTGCAACGGTCACGGTAACCGTGCCCGCAGCCAGGGCCCCGACGTCTGCTGCCGGGATCGCCGCGCTCCAGGTACCGTCTGCCAGCACGGAGGCCGCATAGGTTTTGCCATTGACGGTCACGGTGAGCGTAGTGCCTGCCGCCAGTCCGTCGCTGGAGCCGGTGACAATCAGGTTCTGTCCATGCTCGATGCTGTTAATCACATCGTCGCCCGCGACGGTATCCACGCGCAGGCCCGGCAGGCTGGCGTCGATAGTGATATCGCGCTCGCCCGTTCCCGTATTGCCATGGTCATTAGTGACGGTTGCTGACACCGTAAAATCGCCATTGCCCAGCGCGGTCAGGACGGATTCCGGCACGTTAACGGACCAGGTCAGATCGCTCTGCACCGTCGCGGTATAGGTGTTGCCGCCGATGTTCACCGTCACGGTGTTACCGATGTCCGCGTTCGCCACCTTACCGGTAATGGTCTGGCCTGCGGCCACTTCCGCCGCGTTGATGACGTTGTCCCCCGCCACGGTGTTGATGGTGACGGTTGGCAGCGCGGTATCGACAAGCAGGTTCGCCGTAGTGCTGATGCTGTTGCCCACGCCGTTGGTGGCCGTCGCGCTCAGGGTGTAGCTGGCTTCACCGAGGCCTGACAGATCCGCAGCCGGAACCGTCAGGCTCCAGGTGCCGTCTGCCGCAGTCGTCGCCGTGTAGTTTTTACCGTTCAGGGTCATGGTGACTACAGTGCCTTCCGCCAGGTTGGCGCTGGTGCCGCTGACGCTCAGGTCCTGCCCTTTTTCAACGGCGTTCAGGACGTTGTCATCGCTGATGGCGTTGAAGCTGACCGACGGCAGACCGGTATCGACGGTCACATTATGCGTGCCGCTGCCGGTGTTGCCCGCCGCGTCGGTGACAGACGCAGTGACGGTCACGGTGCCGTCGCTGAGGCCTGAAATCACATTTGCCGGAACGCCCACGCTCCAGTTACCCGCCGCGTCCAGCACGGTGGTATAAGTCTGGCCGCCGATCGTGACGGTGACCTTATCGCCCGCTGCCGCGCCGGTGGCGGAGCCGCTGACGATCTGCGCCTGATTGTGTTCAGCCGCGTTAATCACATCGTCACCTGCAACGGTGTGGATGGTCACCCCAGGAACGGTCACATCCACCGTCAGAGTGTGATTAACCGACGCCGGGTTACCCGCCTTGTCGCTGACTGAGGCAGTGACCGTCACGCTGCCGTCGGTTAATCCTGCCAGATCCGCCGCCGGAACGTTCAGCGTCCAGCTGCCGTCCGCGCTCACGGTTGTGGTGTAATCTTTGCCGTTCAGCGACACGGTCAGCGTCTGGCCCGCTTCGGCGGTGCTGGTGCCGGAGATTGCCAGGTCTGACTGCGCTTCCGTGGCGTTGAGGATATCGTCTGTGGCAATCGTGTTGATGGTCACGGACGGCGCGGTAGCATCCACGCTGTACTCGTGGCCCGCAGACGCGCTGTTGCCGTTCACGTTGGTGACGCTCACCTGCACGCTGGCGTCGCCATCCTTCAGGCCAGCCAGATCCGCTGACGGCACGGTGTAAGTCCAGTTGCCGCTGTCGTCCACGGTGGTGGTGTAGATCCTGCCGTTCAGACTGATGGTCACGGTCTGCCCGGCTTCCACGTTGGTGGTCGCACCGGACAGCACCAGATCCGCGCCCTTCTCCGCCGCGTTAATCACGTTGTCGGTGGCAAGCGCATTGATGCTGATGGCAACGCTCGCCAGATCCACGGTCACATCGTGGCTGATGGTGATCGGGTTACCCGCCGCGCTGTCGCCGGTAACGCTGATTTTCACGGTGCCTTCCGGCCACGCGCTCACGTCGGTGGACGGGATCGCCGCGCGCCAGGTGCCCTCTGCCAGTACCGTTGCCGCGTAATCTTTACCGTTGACGGTAACCGTCAGCGCCGTGCCCGGCGCCAGCCCGTCGCTGGAGCCTGAAACAATCAGGTTCTGCGCGTGCTCAATGGTGTTGATCACGTCATCACCCGCCACGGTATTCACGCGCAGGCCCGGCAGGTTAGCGTCGATAGCGATCTCGCGTTCGCCGGTCCCGGTGTTGCCGTGGCCGTTGGTGACGGTTGCCGTCACGCTCAGGCTGCCGTTGCCGAGTGCTGTCAGCACGTCAGACGGCACGTTGACGGACCAGGACAGATTGTTCTGCACCGTTGCGGTGTAGCTGTTGCCGCCGATGGTCACGGTCACGGTGTTGCCCGCTTCGGCATTCGCCACGGTGCCGCTCAGGGTCTGACCTGCCGCCACTTCCGCCGCGTTAATCACGTTGTCGCCCGCCACGGTGTTGATGGTGACGGTTGGCAGCGCGGTGTCCACCAGCAGGTTCGCGGTGTTGCTCACGCTGTTGCCCACGCCGTTGGTGGCGGTCGCGGTCAGGGTGTAACTGGCCTGACCGAGACCGGCCAGATCCGCCGCCGGAACCGTCAGGCTCCAGGTGCCGTCTGCCGCAGTTGTCGCCGTGTAGTTTTTACCGTTCAGAATTACGGTCACCACGGTGCCTTCCGTCAGGTTGGCGCTGGTGCCGCTGACGCTCAGGTCCTGCCCTTTTTCAACGGCGTTCAGGACGTTGTCATCACTGATGGCGTTGAAGCTGACCGACGGCAGACCGGTATCGACGGTCACATTATGCGTGCCGCTGCCGGTGTTGCCCGCCGCGTCGGTGACAGACGCAGTGACGGTCACGGTGCCGTCGCTGAGGCCTGAAATCACATTTGCCGGAACGCCCACGCTCCAGTTACCCGCCGCGTCCAGCACGGTGGTGTAAGTCTGGCCGCCGATCGTGACGGTGACCTTATCGCCCGCCGCCGCGCCGGTGGCGGAGCCGCTGATAATCTGTGCCTGCTTGTGTTCAGCCACGTTAATCACGTCGTCGCCTGCCACGGTGTGGATGGTCACTGCCGGAACGGTGACGTCCACCGTCAGGGTGTGGTCCACCGACGCCGGGTTACCCGCCTTGTCGCTGACGGCCGCGGTCACGGTGACGCTGCCGTCGGTTAATCCTGCAAGGTCAGCTGCCGGCACGTTCAGCGTCCAGCTGCCGTTCGCGCTGACGGTTGTGGTGTAATCTTTGCCGTTCAGCGATACGGTCACCGTCTGGCCTGCTTCGGCGGTGCTGGTGCCGGAGATTGCCAGGTCAGACTGCGCTTCCGTGGCGTTCAGGATATCATCTGTGGCAATCGTGTTGATGGTCACGGACGGCGCGGTAGTATCCACGCTGTACTCGCGCCCCGCCGAGGCGCTGTTGCCGTTCACGTTGGTGACGCTTACCTGCACGCTGGCATCACCCTCTTTCAGACCGGTCAGATCCGCAGACGGCACCGTGGCGGTCCATTTACCCTCAGCGTCCACCGTGGCGGTGTAGTTCTTGCCGCCGAAGGTGATGGTGACGTTCTGGTTTTCTTCGACGTTCGAGGTGGTGCCGGAGAGCACCAGATCCGCACCCCTCTCGGCGGCGTTGATCACGTCATCGGAAGCGATGGCGTCAATGCTGATGGCGACGTTTGCCAGATCCACCGTCACATCATGGTTGATAGTCACCGGATTGCCCGCGCTGCTCTGGCCTTCAACGTTCACGGTGACCGTGCCTGCGGCAAGGGCACTCACGTCCGCAGAAGGGATCGCCGCACTCCAGGTGCCGTCTGCCAGCACGGTAGCCGCATAGGTTTTACCGTTTACGGCGACGGTCAGCGCCGTACCCGCCGTCAGGCCGTCGCTTGAACCCGTGATAATCAGATTCTGCCCGTGTTCGATGCTGTTAATCACGTCATCGCCCGCCACGGTGTCCACGCGCAGGCCCGGCAGATTCGCGTCTATCACGATTTCGCGCTCGCCCGTTCCACTATTGCCCACGCCGTTGGTGACGCTGGCTGACACGGTTAAATCGCCGTTGCCCAGCGCGGTCAGCACAGACTCCGGCACGCTAACGGACCAGGTGAGATCGCTCTGCACCGTTGCGGTGTAGCTGTTGCCGCCAATGGTCACGGTCACGGTGTTACCCGCTTCGGCATTCACCACCTTACCGCTGATGGTCTGGCCGGTTGCCAGCTCCGCAGCGTTGATCACGTCGTCGCC
The DNA here is from genome assembly GCF_048284255.1 of Enterobacter cloacae complex sp.6700776. Classification (NCBI taxonomy): domain Bacteria; kingdom Pseudomonadati; phylum Pseudomonadota; class Gammaproteobacteria; order Enterobacterales; family Enterobacteriaceae; genus Enterobacter; species Enterobacter cloacae complex sp.6700776. The sequence continues at coordinate 714,461 of NZ_JBLVYK010000001.1, forward strand.
CGCCACGATGTTGATGATGACGCCAGGCAGAACGGATTCCACGTTCACGGTGTGCGAGGTGCTGGTGCTGTTGCCGACGCTATCCGTTGCGGAGGCCGACACTGTGTAAAGCGCTTCACCCAGTTGCCCCACCTCGCTCGCCGGAACGGTTGTAGTCCATTGGCCATTGGTAGCTACCGTGGCGCTGTACGCTTTGCCGTTGAGCATCACGGTCACCACCGCGCCCGCCGCCAGCCCGGAAGCCGTACCTGTGATGGTCAGATCCTGAGTTTTCTCGGTGTAGTTGATCACATCGTCACCGGACACGGTGTCAATGGTCAGCACCGGCGCGGTGAGGTTGACTTCAACCTCGTGCGTTGTGCTGTTGCTGTTTCCGGCTTTATCGGTCAGCGCCGCGGTGATGGTGTGATCCCCTGCGGTCAGAGCACTCACGTCCACCGCAGGCACGCCCACGTTCCACTTGCCGGAAGCGTCCAGGGTCGCCGTGTAATCTTTGTTATTGATGGTGACGGTCACCACGTCGCCCGCCTCCGCACCGGTCACGGAACCGGTGACAATCAGCGCCTGCGCATGCTCGGCGCTGTTGATCACGTCGTCGTCGGAAACGGCGTTAATGGTCAGCTGTGGCACCGTGGTATCCACCAGCACATCGCGGTCCGCCAAGGCCGGGTTACCCGCCTTATCCGCGACGGCTGCCGTGATGGTGTAACTGCCGTCGGTAATCGCGCCGACATCCGCAGACGGTACGGTGACGCTCCAGCTGCCGTTCGCCTGTACGGTGGTGGTGTAGTCCACGCCGTTCAGCGTCACGGTGACGGTCTGGCCCGCTTCGGCGTTGGAGACACCGTTAACGACCAGATCCTGCTGCGCTTCGGCCGCGTTGATGATGTTGTTGTCGCTGACGATCTCGATGGACACCGTCGGCGCGGTGGCGTCCACGCTGTACTCGCGGCCCGCCGAGGCGCTGTTGCCGTTCACGTTGGTGACGCTGACCTGCACGCTGGCGTCGCCGTCTTTCAGTCCGCCCAAATCGGCAGACGGTACGGTCGCCGTCCAGTGGCCGCTGGCATCCACCGTCGCGCTATAGGTCTTACCGCCGAAAATGATAGTAACGGTCTGGTTTTCTTCCACGTTGGTGGTCGAGCCGGACAGCACCAGATCCGCACCCTTCTCGGCTGCGTTAATCACGTCGTCGGTAGCGATGGCGTCGATGCTGATGGCGACCGGCGCCAGATCCACCTTCACGTCATGGCTGATGGAAACCGGATTACCCGCCGCGCTCTGGCCGTCAACGGTCACGGTGACTGTACCTGCGCTCAGCGCGCCGACGTCAGCCGCCGGAATGGCTGCACTCCATGTCCCGTCCGCCAGCACGGTTGCGGCGTAGGTTTTGCCGTTAACGGTGACCGTCAGCGCAGAGCCGCTCGCCAGCCCGTCGCTGGAGCCGGTAATAATCAGGTTTTGCGCGTGCTCAATGCTGTTGATCACATCGTCGCCCGCCACGGTATCGACGCGCAGGCCCGGCAGGTTGGCGTCTATAGTGATGTCGCGCTCGCCGGTTCCGGTGTTGCCGTGGCCGTTGGTGACGCTGGCTGACACCGTCAGTTCGCCGTTACCGATGGCGGTTAAGACCGTGGACGGCACGTTGACCGACCAGCTCAGATCGTCCTGAACCGTCGCGGTATAGGTATGGCCGCCGACTGAAATAGTGACAGTGTCACCGCTCGCCGCGCCGCTCACTTTGCCGCTCAGGGTCTGCCCGGCAGCCACTTCCGCGGCGTTAATGACATCGTCCGTGGCGACAGGGTTGATGGTGACCTGCGGCAGCGCGCTGTCGACCAGCACGCTGTGGCCGGTGCTCGCGCTGTTGCCTGCGGTGTCGGTTACGCTCGCCGTTACGACGTAGCTTGCTTCACCCAGCGCAGAGACGTTTGCCGCCGGAACGGTGACGCTCCAGCTGCCGCTGGCGTCGGTGGTGGCCGTATAGCTGATACCGTTCAGGGTCACCGTTATGGTGGTTCCGTCCGGCTGGTTGCTGGTGCCGGACACCAGCAGATCCTGGCCTTTCTCGGTCGCGTTGATCACGTCGTCAACCGCCAGGGTATTGATGGCAACCACCGGCGCGGTCAGGGAGACGTCAAACGCGTGCGTCGCGGTGGTGCTGTTACCGGCTTTATCGGTGAGGGTCGCAGAGATCGTCTGCTCGCCGTTTGCCAGCGCGCCCACGTCGGTCGCCGGAACGCCCACACTCCAGCTGCCGGACGCATCCAGCATGGCGGTGTAGTCTTTGCCGTTCAGGCTCAGGGTAATCACATCGCCCGCCTGCGCGCCCGTCACCTTGCCGGTGACAATCAGCGCCTGGCCGTGCTCGGCAATATTAACAATGTCGTCGCCCGCCACAATGTTGAAGGTAATCTGCGGCACGGTAGTGTCGACCAGCACGGACGCCCCCGCGCTGGCCGGGTTGCCCGCTTTATCGGACACGGTCGCCGTGACCGCCGCGCTACCGTCTGCGATCCCCGCCAGATCCGCCGCCGGTACATCCAGCGTCCAGCTGCCGTTTGCCTGCACCTGGGCGGTGTACTGATTGCCGTTGAAGGTCACGGTGACCGTCTGGCCTGCTTCGGCAGTAGACGTCCCGCTCAGGGTCAGGTCCTGCGCCGCCTCTGCCGCATTTAGCATGTTGTCGCCGCTGATGGTGTTGATGGTGACCGCTGGCGCGGCGGTATCGACGCTGAATGCCTGCGAGGAAGAGGCCGCGTTGCCGTTCATGTTGGTTACGCTAACCTGTACGCTGGCGTCGCCATCCTTCAGGCCGCTCAGATCGGCAGCCGGTACGGTGCAGGTCCAGTCGCCGTTGGCATCGACCATCGTGGCCCAGGTTTTACCCGCAAAGATAATGGTAACGGTCTGGCCCGCTTCAACGTTCGAGGAGGAGCCGGACAGCACCAGATCCTGGCCTTTTTCTGCCGCGTTCAGCACGTTGTCGTCCGTCACGCTGTTGATGCTTATCGCCACCGGGGCGAGATCGACATCCACCACGGTACCGATGTTCACCGGGTTGCCGGAGGTATCCTGCGCGCTGGCGCTGATGGTGAGCGCTCCATCCGCCCACCGGGAGACGTCTGCGGCCGGAACCGCAGCCTGCCAGGTGCCGTCCGCCAGTACCGAGGCGGAATAACTCTTGCCGTTGATGCTCACGGTGACGGTACTACCCGCCGCCAGGTCGGTGCTGGTGCCGGAGATAACCAGGTTCTGCGCGTGTTCAATAACGTTAATGACGTCGTCACCGGCGACGGTATCAATGCGCAGGCCGGGCAGCTGGGCGTCAATGGTGACATCCAGGGAAGACGATCCGGTATTACCGTGCGCGTTCGTCACGCTGGCCGAGACGGTCAGGTCGCCGTTGCCGAGCGCGGTTAACTGACTCTGGGTTAACGGCAGGCTCCAGGTGAGATCGTTCTGTACGGTAGCCGTGTATGTCTGCCCGCCGATGATAATGGTGACGGTATCGCCCGATGCCGCGTTCGATACTTTCCCGGTCAGGGTTTGCCCTGCGGCCACTTCCGCCGCGTTAACGATATTGTCGCCCGCGACGTTGTTGAGGGTAACAACCGGCAGCGAGCTGTCCACCAGCACATCGTGCGTGGCAGAGGCGCTGTTGCCCACATTATCGGTGACGCTCGCCGTCACGGTGTAATTGGCTTCACCCAGCGCGCTCACCGCAGAGGCGGGTACGGTAACGCTCCAGTTGCCACTGGCGTCGGTGGTGGCTGCATAGTTGATACCGTTCAGATTAACGGTGATGGTGGTTCCTTCCGGCTGGTTGCTGGTACCGGAAAGCAGCAGATCTTCGCCCTTCTCTGCCGCATTGATCACGTCATCCGCTGCCAGCGTATTAATACCGATTACAGGCGTGACTGTATTGACCACCACATCCACTGAACTGCTGCCGGTGTTGCCGGACCGATCGGTCACGGAGACGTTAATGGTCCAGGTGCCGTCCGTCAGCCCCTGAACGACGGACGCAGGCAGGCCGAGGCTCCAGTTGCCCGCCGCATCCACCACGGTGGTGTAGTCCACGTTATTGATGGTGATGATGACCAAATCACCCGCCGCCGCGCCGGTGACGGAGCCGCTCAGGATCTGCGCCTGTGAATGGGCCAGCTGGTTAACGGTGTTGGTGTCGGTGACGAAATCGTTGATGGTCACCTGCGGCACGGTGGCATCCACCAGCCCAACGCGGTCCGCGCTGCTGCTGTTGCCCGCCACGTCACTGACGGTGGCCGTGACGGTGACATTGCCATCGGTCAGCGCGCCAACGTCGGCGGCAGGCACGTTCAACTGCCAGCGACCGTCCGCCTGGACCGTGGTCTGGTAAGATTTACCGTTCAGCGTCACGGTGACCGTCTGGCCCGCTTCAGCGGTTGTGCTGCCGCTGAGCACCAGATCCTGCTGCGCTTCTGCCGCATTAATGATGTTGTCGTCGGTCAGGTTATCAAGCGTAATGGCTGGCGGCTGCGTATCGACAATCACCACGCGTGAGGCGTCCGCGCTGTTGCCGTTGACGTTAGTCACGCTGACGCTCACCTGCGCCCGCCCGTCGATCAGCGTTTCCATCGCGCTCGCCGGAACGGTCAGGCGCCAGGAGCCGTCCTGCTGCACCTTTGCGGTAAAGGTTTGATCCGCGAATTTCACCACCACGGTTTGCCCGGCCTCTACGCCCTGCGTCTGACCGGAAAGCGTGACATCCGCGCCTTTTTCCGCCGCGTTGAGCCTATCGTCAGTGGTTACGGTATCGATGGTGACGGCCACCGCGTTCAGGTCAAGCTCGATCGGGTGTTCAGCCGCCACGGTGTTGCCCCAGGCATCTTCCGCACTGACGCTGACGGTCATGCCTCCCGCCGTCCATGCCTGAAGGTCCGCCGACGGCACGCCAATCTGCCAGCTGCCGCTGGCGTTAACCGTGGTGACGTATTCAACATTATTGATGGTGACGGTGATCTGTGTGCCTTCGGCCAGATGAGTGCTGGAGCCGGTCACGGCCAGATCCTGCTGCTGTTCAATGGCGTTAATCACGTCATCGCCAGAGATCGTGTTCACGCGCAGGCCCGGCAGTTCGGCGTTGATGTTGATATCACGTTCGCCGGTGCCGGTGTTGCCGTGCGCATTGGTGACAGAGGCGCTGAAGGTTAACTCGCCGTCGCCAAACGCCTGAAGGTCGGCCGATGGGATGGTCACGCTCCATTTCAGGTCGCTGCCAACCGTCGCGGTGTAGCTCTTGCCGCCCACGGTGACAGAGACGGTATCGCCCGCCGCCGCGCCGGTGACGCGTCCGCTGAGGGTTTGGTCAACCGCCGCTTCGGCGTTATTGACCAGGTTATCCCCGGCAAAGGTGTTGAGGATCACCTGCGGCAGCGCGGTATCGACCAGCAGATTCGCCTCGGCGGAGCCGCTGTTACCCACGCTGTCGGTGCCGCTGACGCTCACGGTGTAAAGGGTATTCGCCAGATCCAGCACGTCGGAAACCGGCACCTGAACGGACCAGCTACCATTCTCAACGGTGGCCTGATAGTTAACGTTGTTCAACGTCACGGTGACAGCGCTGCCGTTCGGCAGATTACTGGTCCCGCTCAGGCTCAGAGGCTGCATGGCCTCCAGCGCATTCAGGACGTTATCCTGGCTGATGGGGTCAAGGGTAAATTCCGGCGGGTTGCCGCTGAGCGTAATGCCGTGCGTCGCGCTGCCGGTGTTGCCCGCCGCATCGGTCACGGAGACCGAAATGCTGTGGCTACCTTCACCCAGCGCGCCAATGACAGAGGCAGGCACGCCGACGCTCCAGCTGCCGTCCGCCTGGACGACACCGGTAAAGGTCTTGCCGCCAACGGTCACGGTGACAACGTCGCCCGCCGCCGCGCCGTTCGCCTGGCCGGAAATAATCTGAGCCTGCCCCTGCTCGCTGGTGTTCAGAATGTCGTCGCCCGCGACAGTGTTGATAGTGACCACTGGCGCTACGGTATCGACCGTGAAATCGGCGGTGGTGGAGGCCCCGTTACCCGCTTTGTCGCTGACGTTTGCCGTCAGGGTGTGCTCGCCGTTAGCCATCGCCTGTACTTCACTGGCCGAAAGCGTAACGGACCAGGTGCCGTCGCTGCCCACGGTCGCCGTGTGATTTTTGCCGTTCAGCGTGACCGTCACAATCTGGCCCGCTTCCGCATCGTTTTTTCCGGTCAGCGTCAGCGGCTGATTATGTTCAGCCGCGTTGATGATGTTGTCCTGGGCGATCGTGTCGACAGAAATCGCTGGCGCAGCGGTATCGACGCCAATCGTCTGGCTGCCGGTCACGGTGTTGCCCGCCGCGTCTTTGCCGCTGACGTTGACCGTCCAGGTACCATCGCCCAGCGCCTGCGCGTCAGCAGCAGGCACCTTCACGCTCCATGCGCCGTTTGCCCCCACTTCTGCGGAATAGGTTTTACCGTTCAGCGTGACGGTAAGCGCCGTTCCCTGCGCCAGGTTTTTGCTGGTGCCGGACAGCGTAAAGCCAGCGGCCTGCTCGCTGGCGTTGATCACGTTATCGCCCGCCGTGGTGGCGAGCGTCACGCTGGTATCCGCTGTAGAAACGGTTACGGTAATACTGCCCGCAGAGGTCGTTTTACTGCCGTCGATCTGGACGACGGACCAGGTATGTTCCCCCTCCGCCTGGGTCGGAAGTGTTACCGTCCAGGTGCCGTCCTTTGCGACCATGGTGCTGGCGATGGTGCTGCCGCTGCTGTCTTTAACCTGAATGGTCGCGCCCGGCTGCCCGGTACCGCTGAAGGTTGGGGTGTTATCATCCGTGACCTCTTTTGCACTCAGCACCCCCTGCTTGTCACCCGCGTTATCCGTCAGCAAAAATGTTGGCGTGGCGCTTTCGACTTCTTTCGTATTATCAATAACTTTTGTTTTGGTTTCGCCGTCACCGCCGTGAGCCAGCAGTGCGCCAATCGCACCGCCTCCCAACGCCGCTCCGGCAATCCAGCCCCACGGCGCATCGCTTAAGACGCTTCCCTGCTCCAGAAAAGGTTCAATGCTGCTAATGGGTGCAGCCTGGGCGGTTAATTCGGTGGCGGCAACGCCTGATGCTTCCCCGGCATCGGCAAATGAAATATGCGTCAACTCCTGGTTATCGTTAAATACCAGTTCGGAATGATTATGGGTTTCCGTGTCTTCGACAAAATAATTATTGCAGCGGATCACGCTGCCATCTTTCATATAAATGAGGAGGTCATTCCCCTGGCGGACATAACGCACCACGTCCTGAGCAGAACCCTGAATTTCAATCACGCTCGGCGATGAAATAGAGACCGAGAGATTCCCTTCACCGGTTAATTTCGTTTTTTCTGCCGTTTTTCGAATGATAACATCAACAACTTTTGCGTTACTCATATTCTTCTCCTTGCAGGTGCGCGTATTCCTGTGGTTATGTCCACCAGAGGGATGTAACTATCCCTGGGAAAAACCACCCATTATTGTCTGACTTATTTCGCGCAGAAAGGCGCGCCTTTTTTAACTCAAATCAGGTAATTTCGCGGCAGCGTTTTTCTCTATTCCGATAAGCGGCATGAGATTATCCACCGCGGAGGCGTAATTAATCGCCGCGCTCCAGCCATCGTATTCAGCCATTATTTTCGCTGAGGTGGCAGACCAGACATCCTGCTCCACGCTGAGCAGATCGTTAATGCTGCGCTTGCTCAGGGTATATTCATTTTTGTAGACGTCGCGGGCGCGCAACGCATTTTCCAGCTGACGTTTTCCGGCCTCCATACGTCCTTGCGCCCCGGTCCAGTCGGCCTGTGCGACGGAGGCTTTTTGCAGGACATCAAAACGGGCCTGATCGACCTGAGACGATGCCATTGCCCTTGCGCCCTCGGCTTGACGGACGCGCGCCGAGACCGCGCCGCCCTGATAAAGCGGTGCATCAATATTGAGCTGGATCTGATCATCCCAGTACGCGCGATTATCAGACTCGTACCGGGTGCGGCCCCCTTTCAGGCTTAAGGTTGGCCAGTGCTGAGACTTCGCGGTTTCTACGCCGTACTGGGCTGAACGCTCCATGTTCTGCGCGGCCATCACCGTTGGGATCAGTGAATAATCAATTCGATTGAGAGAATCCGACTCCACGGCCAGACCTCCCGGAACCGGTGAATAGCGTTCAGCCTGTATGCCAGTCAATACCGCCAGCCGCGCGCGGGCGCTGTTCAGGGACGCATTGTACTGCTCTACCGTCGCCTGCATTCCGGCAATACGGGTGCGGGTCTGAAGCTCATCAGAGGTGGAGCTTACCCCTGCATCGGCGCGGAGTTTTGCCAGCTGCTCAACGTTTTTAAGCGCCTGCACGTTCTCTGTTGCCGCCTGTAGCAGATCGCTGTAGCGTTTCACTTCCACATAGCTGAGGGCCGTTTTTTCCGCGACGGCAGACATCGTGCTCATCAGCTGGTAGCGATAGCTGTCACGCTGAGCTGAAGACTGGCTGATGCTGTTATTGGTCTTGCCAAAATCGTACACAAGCTGCGTCAGGCTCAGCCCCCAGGCTGCGGAATTTCGCAACGAGCCGCTCGAATCGGTGGTCTGGCTGTGACCCGTACTCCCGTTCAGGGCTATTTGTGGCATCCAGCCACTACGCGCTTCGTCTATTTGTGCCTGGCCAATCCCCAGCTGTGCAGCCTGCTGACTCACCGACGGGTCGCGGTCAAGAGCGAAAAGAATACTTTCTTTCATCGTCATTGCCGCAACGGGAGATATCCCTACCAGACCGTTAGTTGCATGAGCCGCAGTCACCACCAGTGAAATTAAGGTCAGGGAAGCAGATAATCTGAGCATCCTGTTATTGCATTTCATCTTTATAATACCCCCGGACTTCAGGTGATGGCTAAATAATTACCAGGAAGAGGTACAAATAATTCACCCTATTTGCCCCACTCCTGTTTGATAAATTCCGCCAATAGTCGACCACACCCATTTCAATTGAGATGAGAGCCGTTCAATCTCTTTTTTTCTTTTAAGAATTTACTTAAATATTTATTGATTCGCAGCATAACAAAATGTGATATGAGCGACCACATCTGTAATGTTAATGCGGTGTTACAAATAAGAAAAAAGATGGGGTTTCTGGACAAATGGCTATTAGATGCGTTTACGCTGAAACATATAAACTCTCTGTAATTTAAGGAAAATTCTGAAACACCTTGATGTACATTTTTGCGTTTATTTCATCTCGAATCAGACACAAAGATTTTCAAAGAACTGTCAATTTAAGTCATTCGCTGATTAATATTAAATTATTTTACTTTAAAAAGAATATCTAATAGATATAAGCACCAATTTATATTTATAATCTGGTTTTATATTCTTATTCGAACTCCTTATTCGGTAGCTTTAACCAAATTTCCATGTAAAACATAGCGTTAACATCAGGTCTAAACGATACATACATGTTTTTGATGACTGATTAATGCTAATTCAATATTCACCTTATCAAACTGTTTTTGGACAACATCCCCCTCCTGTTACGATTCCCTTTCCTGTAAAATGCTGTAAACTGCATAGTATTGCGACATTTTGCAGGATACTGCACCCATGCATAAAACCGCCAGACAGAAATATGTACTTGAAATTATTACTGAACAAGGCCAGGCCAGCATCACTGAGCTGGCAGAAAAGTTGCAGGTTTCGGCGGATACCATCCGTCGCGATCTGACCGATCTGGAAAAACAGGGACTGGCGCAAAAAAACCATGGCGGCGCCATCGCGCTGAATCTCTCGACGATGAACCGAGTTAGCAGGAATACCTTACTGCCTGAAATCAAGCAGCGGCTGGGTAAACAGGTTGCGCAGTGCGTACCTGCGGGCTCGACGCTTTTTCTGGACGCCGGAAGCACACTTCTGGCCGTTGCCTCTTTCCTGCAGGGACCGCTGACCATCATCACCCCTTCTCTTGATATCGCCCAGCAGGTTAGCGATCGGGAAGATATCGATCTGATCCTGCTTGGTGGAAAGTGGGATCAGAAACAGCGCCTGTTTGCCGGAAGCGCCACCCTTTCGCTGCTCTCTCGCTACCGGGCGGATATCGCTATCCTTGGCGCATGCGCCATTCATGCCGAGCTCGGATTGAGCGCCAGTCAGGAGGCGGATGCCGAGGTGAAGCGTGCCATGCTGGCCGCAAGCCAGGCGCACTGGGTAGTCGCCGACCATCTTAAACTCAACCAGTGCGAACCTTATCTGGTTTCAGGGTTATCCCAGATTCATCAACTGTTTTTAGATCGTCCCTGGGCAGAGCTCGGGGACCATAGCGCCGTGCAGGTTACCGTTTGCGCGCATTAACGTGGAGAAGGTCATGAATAAAGTGAAGACAATGAATATTGCGCTGATCGGGTATGGTTTTGTGGGTAAGACGTTTCATGCCCCGCTGATCCAGTCCGTCGACGGCCTGAAGCTGGCGGTGGTCTCCTCCCGGGATGAAGAAAAGGTCAAACGCGATCTGCCGGACGTCCTCGTTGTTGCCACCCCTGAAGAGGCTATTCAGCACCCGGATATCGACCTGGTGGTTATCGCCTCCCCTAACGCGACCCATGCGCCGCTGGCCACCCTGGCGCTCAACGCCGGCAAGCACGTAGTGGTGGATAAGCCATTTACGCTGGATATGCAGGAAGCGCGAGATCTGATTGCGCTTGCGCAAGAAAAACAACGCCTGCTCTCTGTCTTCCATAACCGCCGCTGGGACAGCGATTTTCTCGGCATTAAGCAGGTGATTGAGCAAGGCAGTATCGGCAAGGTAAAACACTTTGAATCGCATATCGATCGTTTCCGCCCGGAGGTTCGCGTGCGCTGGAGAGAGCAAAATGTTCCCGGCAGTGGCCTGTGGTTCGACTTAGGCCCGCACATGATTGACCAGACGCTACAGCTTTTTGGTCTGCCGCTGTCGGTACAGGGCAACATCGCCACCCTGCGTGACGGTGCGGAAATTAACGACTGGGCGCACGTGGTGCTGAACTATCCTGAACACAAAGTGGTCCTCCATTGCAGCATGCTGGTGGCAGGCGGCGTTGCCCGCTTTACCGTCCACGGCGATAAGGCCAGCGTGGTGAAAGCGCGCATCGATCAGCAGGAAGCCCAGCTTCTGGCAGGCGTCATTCCGGGTAGCGAAAGCTGGGGTGAGGACAGCGACGCTATGGTGCTGTTTAATGCCCAGGGTGAAGCCAGCGCTATCCCTGCGCCAAAAGGCGACCAGCGGCAGTACTATATAAACGTGCGCGATGCCCTGAACGGCAAGATTGACAATCCGGTCCATCCGGTGGAAGCCCTGGCGGTGATGGCGGTGCTGGAAGCGGCGGTAAAATCTTCAGAAACGGGTACAACTCAGGAACTGGATTTAACGGCGCAGGAGCGCGCGCAACTGCAATAAGCCGCAAAAAAAATGCCCTGCGGGTTGGCAGGGCATTATCGGTCACTGACGCTTTTTCGGCATCATGCGCAGCAGCGTATTGTCTTTCCAGAAATAGTGATGCATCAGCGCGGCAAAGGCGTGCAAACCAATCACAAAATACCCCAGATTCGCCAGCGTTACGTGCCACGCTTTTAGCGTATCCACCAGGTCAAAATTCCCCTCCGCCGCATGCGGCATCGTCAGGCCAAACGCAAACCAGTCATTTCCCCGGTTATACATCATCACCATGCCGATCAGCGGCAGCGCAATAAACAGCAGGTAGATAACCAGATGCCCCAGATGGGACAGCCCGGTGATCATCGCTTTTGGTTTCGGTTGAATGGGCGGAGCCGGGAATTTCAGGCGGATAAACAGGCGCGCCACCATCAGCACCAGGATGCTGATCCCGCAGGAAACGTGGATCATATTAATAAGCGGACGATCGGTTCGCGGGAACCAACCTCTGAACTCCATGGCGCAATAGGCCATAATAACTAACAGAAAAACCAGCCAGTGAATGCTGATTTGCAGACCCGTATATTTTGTGCGCATGTTGTTTCCCGATAAATAACAGTTATCGCGCCAACATAACCACCTTTCCTGAAAATGTGAACCCCCTTTTACGGAGGGCCGAGTATTCCCAGTTATTTGAAATCAGAAGCATTAACGTGCCTTCAGAATAACGGAGGGATTAAAGCGATGCCCAGGTCCGGCTGTAAATCGCTGAGGCGTTTGCCTTCCGGCCAGGGCGAGGCGCAGGGATGCGCCGAGAGGGCGGGCTTTACAGGGATGTTACCTCCGCCCGTCCCCGATAAGCCGGAAGGAATAAGCCGAAGGGACCGCGAAGCGGCGATTTACCGCCGGGAGCCCGGGTCGCCAGGGTGGTGGCGACTGAGCCACCCTGGCACGTTCACCGGTCATTTTGTTACAGAGTAGCAAGGAACCTAAAGTGAACGGAATGACCACCAGAGCCGTATGTTCCCCTCACCCTAACCCTCTCCCCAAAGGGGCGAGGGAATTGCTCCGTGCACACATTATCTCGCATGGAGGGGGCTCCTGATTACGACTGTAAATAGACTACCTGCGTCTGCAAATACTCATTCAGACCGTGTTTGCCATCCGCCCCGCCGATCCCGGATTTCCGCCAGCCCGCATGGAAGCCCTGCATCGCTTCAAAGTTTTCACGGTTAATGTAGGTCTCGCCGAACTTAAGCCCTTTAATGGCTTTCATGGCGACATTCAGATCCTGCGTATATACAGACGAGGTTAAACCGTAGTCGCTGTCGTTGGCCATTTTCAGGGCCTCTTCCAGGGTGTCGAAAGCCACCACCGGCAACACCGGGCCAAAGGTCTCTTCGTGCATGATGGCCATGTCCTGATGTACGTCCAGCAGCAGCGTTGGGGGATAAAAATACCCTTTGCCCTCTGCCGCTTTACCGCCAAGGACCACTTTAGCCCCTTCCTGCACCGCGCGCGCCACCTTCTGCTCCACACGCTCCAGCGCGGCGGCGTTGATCAGCGGCCCCATGGCAATATCCGTTCGCTCAGCCGGATTGCCAAACTGGACGGCTTTCATTGCCTCGCCCAGACGATTCACAAAGCGGTCGTAGATCCCCTTCTGAACATAGACACGTTCCGCGCAGTTACACACCTGTCCGGTATTGATGACGCGTGAATCCACAATGGCCTTCACGGCCAGCTCGAGGTCGGCATCGTCCATCACGATGGCCGGGGCTTTACCACCCAGCTCCAGCCCCACTTTGGTGATGTTTTTCGCAGCCGCAGCCATGATCTTTTCACCCGCCCCGACGCTGCCGGTCATGCTGACCATCGCCACTTTCGGGTTCCCGGCCAGCTCCTGTCCGACGGTTTCACCGCGGCCCAGCACCAGGTTGAAGACGCCTTTCGGCAGGCCAATCTCGTCGACGATTTTGGCAAACGCAATGGCGTTGTTTGGGGTAAATTCGCTCGGTTTGATAACGATGGTGTTGCCGGTGATTAGCGCAGGAGCGAGCTTACGGGCAATCAGGAAGAAGGGAAAGTTCCACGGCAGAATGCCGGTGGTGACGCCAAGGGCGCGCTTAAACACCAGAATATTCTCGCCCGGACGGTCGCTCTGAATGATTTCCCCTTCATAACGGCGCGCCCACTCGGCCATATAGTCGATATAGTCAGCTGTAAAGTTAACTTCCACTTCCGCCAGCTGCTGGATCTTGCCCCCTTCGGCAACAATCAGCGCGCTGATTTCGCTGACGCGCTCGCGGATCCCGGCGGAAATTTTGCGTAGCCAGCTGGCGCGTTCAATGGCAGGCAGCGCCTCCCAGCCAGCCTGCGCGCGCTCTGCCGCGTCAATGGCCTTGCGGGCGTCCTCGGCGGTGCCGTCGGGAATACGGGAAATGACCTCTTCCGTGGCCGGATTGATCACGTCAATCCAGGCATCACCCTGCCAGGCAACAAACTGTCCATCAATATACATAGGATGTTGTACGGGTACTGTCATAACCTGCTCCTGTAATCACACTGTTTTTAACAAGTAAACTTAATGTTAAAAACTATAATTACCGGGGCAATTGCCTACTCTATGAGTCTGTTTTTGTGAGATATCTCATAAAAGAAACGGGTCAGCCCGTTTTAAAAATCACAAATCGGCAACAAAGGCTGCCCGTTTGCGTAAAAGATGGCGCAAACGGGCAAGAGCATTACAGCAGAGAACGGCTCACCAGCGCGTCGGTGAGAATGACGTCGTTTCGCAGGATCTGCCACGCGGCGTCCACGTCGGCAGGGATATCGACATGGGCAATGAAATCACGTCCCGCCGGACCGTAGCCGTTGATGTCGTCCCTGAGTCGCGGAAATTCACCCAGCACCAGCGACAGGTAACGTTCTACCGGCCATAACCCCTCGACCGGGCCGCTGAACGCCAGACCGTCGTCACTGTTTTGCAGCACGGGCGTCAGGCCGGGATGACTCATCCATGCGGGCGATGCAGCCTCGTCGCGGCAAACGCGGGCAAACGTAGCCATTGTGCGACGCTGCATCGTCGGGTCCTGCACTACCTGCACCCGGGCGGCGTTCAGTCCGGACTGTTTCATCAACGCCCGGCTGAAGCGGGCGTTTTCGCCACAGTTGGTCGACTGATCCTCAACGTGAAGATGCTCAGCCGGAATGTTCCAGAATTCACGGGCGATGTCGGCCAGAATAGCCGCCTCAGCCCGCCCGGTGGTGGGTATCCTGTTATAGCGGGGGTGCTTAGCAATCGCGGCGTAGAGGAAGGTCGTCGAGTGACCGATCCCGCCGCTGATGATCAGAGGAACCCCCTGTTCAGCCGCGATTTTACAGGCAGCATCAATCGCGGGGATCACCGCGTTACCCGCCAGAATCACCAGATCAACGGGCTGGTTGTCCTGATAGTCGTCCTGAGCAAGCCACGCCCCAACGGTATTCACGGCGTCGAGTGTTGTGCCAGGCAGACAGGGGAAAAGTGCCATTGTCATCGTTACCTCCTTACAGCATTAATCTTTAGAGTACTTCACACAACGGGGTTGAAAAGGAGATCACTCTGAAAGCCGAGGTGCTCATTACGCTGCATATTTGTCATTTTGATGAAATAACCAGAAACATCCAAAAACAATTGGGTTGCACCCTGAGTTTGTGCTTTTGATTATCTGCCCTTCAACACATCCTGCCACAACAGCGTGCTGAAAAAGCACCAGTTGCTGCTTAATCCATCGTGATCTGACCCGTTTTAGTTCTGGCTGACTTGCCAAACGTAACATCCAACCCTAAGTTGCTTAACAATTTCACAACCATTACACACCGACAGGTTGCACCTGAAGCGCGCCAGGTAACACCTCTATTATCATCCACGTGGCGGAGTTTTGAGTCATGACACAACATGAGAGCACGGCAACGGTATTACGGAAAAACAAAAAGGTATTAATTGCCAGTCTTACGGGAAGTTCTATTGAATGGTTTGATTATTTTCTCTATGGCACCGCTGCCGCGCTGGTGTTTAACAAGATTTTCTTTCCGATGGTCGACCCGGTTATCGGGCTGATCCTCTCCTATCTCTCCTTCTCGTTGACCTTCTTTATTCGCCCCATTGGCGGCGTTCTCTTTGCACATATCGGGGATCGTATCGGTCGCAAAAAAACGCTTGTCCTCACCCTTTCATTGATGGGAGGTGCAACCGTGATGATTGGCCTGCTGCCCACCTACGACATGATCGGGATGTGGGCGCCCGCGTTGCTGATCCTGATGCGTATTATTCAGGGGATGGGTATCGGCGGTGAATGGGGTGGCGCGCTACTGCTGGCTTACGAGTATGCGCCAGAAAAACGCAAAGGCTTCTTCGGCAGTATTCCGCAGGCGGGCGTTACCATCGGCATGTTGATGGCGACATTTATCGTCTCGCTAATGACGCTGTTCAGCGAAGAGGATTTTCTCTCCTGGGGCTGGCGCATTCCGTTCCTGCTCAGTTCCGTGCTGGTAATATTGGGGCTTTGGATTCGGAAAGATATTGACGAAACGCCTGATTTCCAGAAAGTGAAAAAATCCGGCCAGGTTGCGAAAGCTCCGCTGCGCGACACCATAAAACACCACTGGCGTGAAGTGCTAATTGCCGCCGGGCTTAAGGTTGTGGAGACAGCACCGTTCTATATTTTCTCCACGTTTGTGGTGAGCTACGCCACTACCACCCTGACCTATCAGAAATCCCAGGCGCTGGAGGCAGTAACTCTTGGCGCACTGGTCGCCACTATCATGATCCCGCTGATGGGGCTGCTCTCCGACAGGGTTGGCCGCCAGCGTATGTACGCCGTCAGTGTCTTCGTGCTCGGCCTGTTTATCGTGCCCTGGTTTATGCTGCTGAATACCGGTACCACCTGGGGAATTGTGCTCGCGACCGTTATCGCTTTTGGCGTACTGTGGGCACCGGTGACGGCAGTTCTCGGCACGCTCTGCTCTGAAATTTTCAGTGCCAACGTTCGCTACACCGGTATCACGCTGGGTTATCAACTTGGGGCCGCGCTGGCGGGCGGAACGGCACCGCTAATAGCTACCGGACTGCTGGCGAAATACGACGGTGACTGGGTACCCGTGGCCTGGTATCTGGGCGTGACGGTCGCTATCTCCCTCATTGCAATTTTTTGTGCCAGCCGCATCAACCGTGAACGCCACCTTCAGGCGCAGCCGGAACAGCGATAATATTATTGCGGCTCCGTTCGCGAGCCGCACTT
Organism: Enterobacter cloacae complex sp.6700776; assembly: GCF_048284255.1. Lineage (NCBI taxonomy): Bacteria > Pseudomonadati > Pseudomonadota > Gammaproteobacteria > Enterobacterales > Enterobacteriaceae > Enterobacter > Enterobacter cloacae complex sp.6700776. The sequence continues at coordinate 731,159 of NZ_JBLVYK010000001.1, forward strand.
TTTCTTCATCATTCCCTCTACATTTGATTAACATACAATATTCGTATTCACTTGAATTATGATTTGCGTCAGCCGTAGAATCATTAGCCCGCTCACAATTCAACATTTTTAAAGGTAAACCCCGTTATGCGCCTGCCCCAACGCGATCCTTATGCTCCTCGCGAGTGGCAGCCACACGAGAAACCCGCTCTGCTGGGTTCCCCTTCCACCCCGGAACATCCGACGTCGAAACGGATCGCCTATGGCGTGGTCGGCCTGCTGGTGTGTCTGACCGGGGCGCTGGGTAACGCGGTCGTCACCGCCAATCTGCAAAATCTGCAAGGCACCTTCGGCGCCTGGTCGACTGAAATCGCCTGGCTGCCTGCCGTCTATGTCATGACCAACGTCTCCATCAACCTGCTGTTGGTAAAATTTCGCCAGCAGTACGGTTTGCGCGCGTTTACGGAAGGCTTCCTGGTGCTGTATGTGCTGGTCACCTTTTTCCACCTGTTTGTGAACGATCTCAGCTCGGCGCTGATGGTAAGGGCGGCACACGGGATGGTCGCCGCCGCGCTCAGCTCGCTCGGCATTTATTACCAGATACAGGCCTGGCCCGGGAAGCACCGACTGAAGGCGCTGACCATCGGCATTACCGGTTCGTCGCTGGCGATACCGCTGGCGCGGCTGTTCTCCACCGAGCTGTTGCAGCTTGATGAGTGGCGTGGGCTGTACTTCTTCGAGCTGGGTTTGGCCCTGATCTCACTGGCCTGCGTGATGGTGCTGAAACTGCCCCCGGGCGATCGACGCAAAGTTTTCGAGAAGAAAGATTTCATCACCTTCTTTTTGCTTGCGCCCGGTATGGCGCTGTTGTGCGCGGTTCTGTCGCTAGGGCGTCTGGAATGGTGGTTTGAAACACCGTGGATCGGCTGGGCGTTGGCTCTCTCGCTGGTGCTAATTGTCTGTGCAATCGTCTTTGAACATAACCGCAGCAACCCGCTGCTCAATACCCGCTGGCTGTCCAGCGGCAGCATCGTACGCCTGGGGTTGATTATGCTGCTGATCCGCATCGTACTGGCGGAACAGAACACAGGCGTCATCGGCTGGCTGCAATATGCGGGCCTACAGAATGAACAGATGACCCATCTGGCGTGGTCTATTTTCGCCGGAATCGTCTGCGGTATCGTCACCAGCTGTCTGACGATCAAACCCACTAAGCTGGCCTGGCCGATTATCACCTCGCTGGCGCTGATGATTGTTGCTTCGCTGCTGGACAGCCAGTCCAACAACCTGACCCGGCCGGATCAGCTGATGTTCAGCCAGTTCCTGCTTGGTTTCGGCAGCGCTTTCTTCCTCGCCCCTGCGATGCTGGCCGCCATTGGCGGGGTGATCGCCGATCCACGCAATCTGGTCAGCTTTTCTGTGATGTTTGGCATGAGTCAGAACCTTGGTGGCCTGCTGGGTTCTGCAATCCTTGGTACCTTCCAGACATGGCGCGAGAAGTACCATTCCAGCCTGCTGGCTGACCAGCTCACCACCCTCAACCCGCTGGTGAACGAACGCATTCAGCTTTACACCCAGATGTATAAAAGCCTGGTTGGCGACAGTTCCCTGTTGGGAACCCAGGCCATTATTCAGCTTCAGACGGTGACGACGCTTGAGGCAAACATTCTGGCTTACAACGATACTTATCTCCTGACGGCGAGCATTGCCACAGCCACGCTGGTCTGGATTTTATGGCGCTTGCTGCGCCTGCGCATCACCGCCCGTATGGCCCTTAAGAACGCCACTGGCAATAAGTAATGACTATTTTTCAGGAGAAGTTATGAGTCAGCAGGATGCCGCCAAAGAGCAGGCCAACACCCGCAAAAATGTACGCGTCGTTTCCATTTTCACCGCCGCGGCTATCGGCATTGTCGGGGTGCTGGTGATCCTTTATGCCTGGCAGTTGCCCCCGTTCACGCGTCATACCCAGTTTACTGATAACGCCTACGTGCGCGGCCAGACCACGTTCATCAGTCCGCAAGTCAACGGCTACATTACTGAGGTCCATGTTCAGGATTTTGTGCAGGTTAAAAAAGGCGACCTGCTGTTGCAGATTGATGACCGGATCTATCGCCAGCGTGTCCATCAGGCCGAGGCGCAGCTGGCAATGAAAATTGCTGCGCTGAACAACAACCTGCAACAGCGTAAAAGCGCGGAAGCGGTGATTGCCAAAAACGAAGCGGCACTGAAAAACGCCCGTGCCCAAAGTCTGAAAACCCAGGCGGATCTGAAACGCGTGAAGGATCTGACCGCAGACGGCTCCCTGTCCATTCGCGAGCGCGATGCGGCGCTGGCCAGTGCCGCCCAGGGGAGCGCCGATATCGACCAGGCGAAAGCAACGCTTGAGATGTCGCGCCAGGATCTACAAACGGTTATCGTCAATCGCGCTTCGCTGGAAGCGGACGTTCAAAATGCGAAAGCCGCGCTGGAGCTTGCGCAGATCGATCTGCAAAACACCCGCATTGTCGCGCCGCGTGACGGTCAGCTCGGGCAGATTGCGGTGCGTCTGGGAGCGTACGTCACCGCCGGGACGCACCTTACCACGCTGGTCCCGCCGCAGCACTGGGTGATCGCCAATATCAAAGAGACGCAGCTGGCGAATTTACGCGTCGGACAGCCAGTGAAATTCACCGTCGATGCGTTAAACGATAAAGCCTATCAGGGCCGCGTGGAGAGCATATCCCCGGCCACAGGCGTCGAGTTCAGCGCTATCACCCCGGATAACGCCACGGGCAACTTTGTTAAAATCGCCCAGCGCATCCCGGTACGCATTGAGGTACTCGGTGAGCCGGAGGCGTACCGGCTGCTGCGCCCTGGCATGTCGGTGCAGGTCACCATAGACACGCGGGAGGCGAAACAATGACGCTTCGCCCAATAGCCGGCCTGCTGATGATGGCTATCCTTGCGGGTTGCCAGTCGGTTGACGTTGAGCCCGCCACATCGTCCCTGCACATCCCGGCCCAGTGGCGCGCGACGTCGGGGCCAACCAGCCCGACAGAACAGCTCTGGTGGCGCAATTTCCACGACAGCAATCTGAACCGCTATGTGGATCAGGCGCTGAAGAACAACAGCGACGTGCTGATTGCCCGCGAGCGGATTAACGAGTATCAGGCCCGGGTGTACGCTGCCGACGGCAGCCTGTTCCCGTCGCTTGACGCGGGCGTGACCGGGACGCGCGCGCGCTCGCAGTCCGCCGCCACAGGCCTTCCGGTATACGGTACGTTGTACAAAGGCAGCCTGACCGCCAGCTACGACGTGGATATCTGGGGGGTAAACCGCAGCACCTCCCGTGCCGCCGAAGCGTCGCTGGAGGCACAAAAGGCGGCGGCCGCGGCGGCAGATCTCACGGTCGCATCGTCGGTGGCCTCCGGGTACGTCACCCTGCTGTCGCTGGATGAACAGCTTCGCGTTACCCAGTCCACGCTGAAATCGCGTGAAGAGGCGTTCAATCTTGCTAAACGACAGTTTGAGACGGGATACAGCTCTCGCCTTGAGCTGATGCAATCGGATTCTGAGCTGCGCGCCACCCGCGCTCAGGTTCCACTGCTTCAGCACCAGATTGCGCAGCAGGAGAATGCGCTCAGCCTGCTGCTGGGCAGCAACCCGGGTGACGTTGCGCGCGGTGAAAGCTTTGATGCCCTGACGCCGCTGAAACTGCCCTCCCAGTTGCCGTCGACGTTACTGAACCGGCGTCCGGATATCGTCCAGGCTGAACGTCAGCTGATTGCGGCGGACGCGACGCTGGCGGCATCGCGTGCCAGCCTGCTGCCGTCGATCAACCTCACGGCCACAGGATCGGTGCAGGATCGCACGCTGTCGGGATTGCTGGATAACCCCCTCCAGCTCTGGAGCGTGGGCGGCAGTATTCTTGCGCCGCTGCTGAACCGACAGGCGCTGAATGCACAGGTGGATATCTCCCAGTCTCAGCGTAATCAGGCGTTGTACAGCTACGAAAAAACCGTACGTAATGCGTTTGCCGAGGTGAATGACAGCCTTGATGCCATCACCCGTTATCAGGAACAGCTTACCGAGCTGCTGGCTCAGCAGGCGGTCGCGCAGGAGACGCTGCGGATAGCGCAAAACCGCTACCGCAACGGGTACTCTTCTTATCTGGATGTGCTCGATGCACAGCGCACGCTGTTCTCGGTGCAGACCAGCGTGGTACAGGTGAAAAACAACCTGCTGCTGGCGCAAATTGATTTGTATAAAGCGCTGGGCGGCGGTTGGGTCAGTGCGTGAAAACATGCCGGGTGGCGGCTACGCCTTACCCGGCCTACATTTCGCCTCTGGCGATACCCCCATGGCGCGCGCCCTGCCGCCGGACGGAAAGTTGATTACGCTAGAAGCGGACCCGACACATGCCGCAGTTGCACGACAAAATATTCATCTTGCGGGACTCGGCGATCGTATCGAACTGATTACAGGCCCGGCGCTAAAGTCGCTCGAGAATTTCGGTGACGTCCCGCCCTTTGACCTGATCTTTATTGATGCCGATAAGCCAAACAATCCCGGCTACCTGGAGTGGGCGCTGCACTACTCCCGTCCCGGCACGGTCATAATCGGCGATAACGTGGTGCGCGACGGCGAGGTGGTTAACGGGCAAAGCGACGATGCACGCGTGCAGGGGGTACGGAAGTTTATCGAGATGACTGGAGATAACCCACGCTTAACCGCCACCGCGCTGCAAACGGTGGGCGTTAAGGGGTGGGATGGGTTTACGCTAGCGATGGTGGAACGATAAAAAAGCCGGGTGGCGGCTACGCCTTACCCGGCCTGCATGTTCTCCCGTAGGCCCGGTAAGCGCAGCGCCACCGGGCAATGGTTTAGCCGGAGATCTGCTCCATCGCCTGCAAGATACGCTTATCCGAAATGGGATACGGCGTACCGAGCTGCTGGGCGAAGAAGCTGACGCGCAGCTCCTCGATCATCCAGCGGATCTCCCGCACGTCGTCATCATCGCGACGCGCTGGCGGCAGTTTGTTGAGCCACTGCTTCCACGCCTGCTGCACGTTTTCGACTTTCAGCATCTGCGCTCGATCGCGATGCGGATCGACCGCCATTTTCTCCAGACGCTTCTCAATCGCCTGCAAATAACGCAGCGTATCACCCAGACGCTTAAAGCCGTTGCCGGTGACAAAGCCGCGATACACCAGCCCCGCCATCTGCGCCTTCACGTCCGACAGACCCAGGGCCATGGTCATATCCACCCGCCCCTTCAGACGCTTGTTGATATTGAACACGGCGGTGAGGATCTGCTCGACCTGTTTGGCAATCTCCACCACGGTGTCGTTCAGCTCCGCGCGCACCTTTTCATGAAGCTGAGCAAAGCCCTCTTCCGTCCAGACCGGACCGCCCGCCTCGTGGATCAGTTTGTCCACACCGCAGGAGATGCAGTCGTCGATCAGATCCAGCACCTTACCGTACGGGTTAAAGTAGAGCCCCAGCTTGGCTTTGTTCGGCAGCTTCTCGTGCAGATACTTAATCGGCGACGGGATGTTAAGCAGCAGCAGGCGACGCAGCCCGCGCCACATCATCTGCTGTTGCTCCTGCGGATTGTCAAAGAGCTTAATCGCCACGCTGTCGCGCTCATCCACCAGCGCGGGCCAGGCTTTCACCTTGTAGTTCCCGCGCTTCTGCTCATAGCTTTCCGGAAGCTGACCAAAGCTCCAGATGTGCAGCCCGCTCTGCTCAATACCGTCATCGGCCACCGCAGAGAGCGTCTCCTGGACTTTACCTTTCAGCGCTTCTTTCAGCTCCGTCAGAGAACGGCCTTCGAGCAGCTTTTTGTTTTTATCGTCCACCACGCGGAATGTGATTTTCAGGTGATCGGGCACCTGATCCCAGTTCCAGTCGTCGCGGTCAATGGTGGTCCCGGTCATGCGTCGGAACTCACGCTCCAGTGCGTCCAGCAGCGGCAGTTCCAGCGGCGTGACGCGGCCTAAAAACGCTTCGGCGTAGTTCGGCGCCGGTACAAAGTTGCGCCGCACTGGTTTAGGCAGGGATTTGATTAATGCAATGACCAGTTCGCGGCGCAGGCCGGGAATTTGCCACTCAAACCCGCTCTCATCCACCTGGTTTAACAGCGGCAGCGGAATGTGCACCGTCACGCCATCGGCATCCGCGCCCGGCTCAAACTGATAGGTCAGACGCAGCTTCAGGTTGCCCTGATGCCAGAAGTTCGGGTAGTCGAGCTTGCTGACCGACTCCGCGCCCTCTTTGATCAGCATGCTCTTTTCAAAGTTGAGCAGGTCCGGGGTCTCTTTGCTGGCTTTCTTCCACCAGCTGTCGAAATGGCGCGCTGAGATCACATCGTGGCTGATGCGCTGGTCGTAAAACTCAAACAGCGTCTCGTCGTCCACCAGAATGTCGCGACGGCGGGACTTGTGCTCAAGCTCTTCCACCTCGGCGCGCAGCTTGAGGTTTTCGCGGAAGAACGCATGGCGCGTCTGCCAGTCGCCTTCCACCAGCGCATGGCGGATAAACAGCTCGCGACTCAGCGCCGGGTCAATCTGGCTGTAGTTAACCTTACGCGCTGCAACCACCGGCAGGCCGTAAACGGTGACTTTTTCCGTCGCCATCACCGCGCCCTGCCCGCGCTCCCAGTGCGGCTCACTGTACGAGCGTTTCAGCAGGTGCTGCGCCACCGGCTCAACCCACTCTGGATCGATACGCGCGGCGATACGCCCCCACAGACGGCTGGTTTCCACCAGCTCGGCGACCATGGTCCACTTCGGCGGCTTCTTGAACAAACCGGAGCCCGGGAAGATGGAGAAACGCGCGTTGCGTGCGCCGGTAAATTCCTGTTTATCCGCATCCTTCATCCCGATATGGGACAGCAGGCCGGTCAACAGGGCAATATGAATTTCGCGGTACTCCGCCGGTTCACTGTTCACCGGGATGCCCAGCTCTTTCACCACCTGGCGCAGTTGGGTGTAGATATCCTGCCATTCGCGCACGCGCAGGTAGTTGAGGAAATCCACCCGGCACTGACGGCGGAACTGATTCGAAGAGAGCGCTTTTTGCTGCTCGCCGAGGTAGTTCCACAGGTTGACGAATGCGAGGAAATCGGACTCTTTATCGTGGAAGCGACGGTGTTTTTCATCCGACGCCTGCTGTTTGTCCATTGGACGCTCGCGCGGATCCTGAATGGAGAGCGCCGAGGTGATGATCATCGCCTCGCGCACGCAGCCGTGTTTTTGCGCCTCCAGCACCATGCGCGCCAGACGCGGGTCGACCGGCAGCTGGCTAAGCTGGCGGCCCAACGGCGTTAGCTTGTAGGCCGTCGCCTGCTCGTCGGTGGTAATGGCACCCAGCTCTTCCAGCAGCCGCACCCCGTCCTGAATATTGCGCTTATCCGGCGCTTCCACAAACGGGAAGGCGGCGATATCGCCCAGCCCCAGCGCGGTCATTTGCAGGATAACGGATGCCAGGTTGGTTCGCAGGATCTCCGGATCGGTAAACTCCGGGCGCGACAGGAAATCGTCTTCCGAATAGAGACGAATACAGATCCCTTCCGACACGCGGCCGCAGCGGCCCTTACGCTGATTAGCTGACGCCTGCGAAACCGGCTCGATCGGCAGACGCTGAACTTTGGTTCGGTAGCTGTAGCGGCTGATGCGCGCCGTACCCGGGTCGATCACGTATTTAATGCCCGGTACGGTCAGCGAGGTTTCGGCCACGTTGGTCGCCAGCACGATGCGGCGCCCGCTGTGCGGCTGGAACACGCGGTTCTGCTCGCTGTTGGACAGGCGCGCGTACAGCGGCAGGATCTCGGTATGGCGCAGATCGCGCTTGCTGAGCGCATCGGCGGTATCGCGGATCTCACGCTCGCCGCTCATGAAGATCAGAATGTCGCCAGAACTCTCGGTGCCCAGCTCGTCGACGGCATCGAAGATGGCCTGAAGCTGGTCGCGCTCGGTATCGTCCGCCTCTTCTACAATCGGGCGATAGCGCACTTCAACCGGGTAGGTTCGGCCTGAGACTTCAATGATCGGCGCATTATTGAAATGTTTTGAGAAGCGCTCCGGGTCGATGGTCGCGGAGGTGATGATGATTTTCAGATCCGGACGCCGGGGCAGCAGCTCTTTCAGGTAGCCGAGCAGGAAGTCGATGTTCAGGCTGCGCTCGTGCGCTTCATCGATGATGATGGTGTCGTACTGCATCAGCAGACGATCCTGCTGGATTTCCGCCAGCAGGATACCGTCGGTCATCAGCTTAACCATGGTGTTATCGCTGACGTGGTCGCTGAATCGCACTTTGTAGCCAATGCAGCCGCCCGGCTCCGTTTGCAGCTCGTCGGCAATACGGTTCGCCACGGTGCGCGCCGCCAGACGACGCGGCTGGGTGTGACCGATCAACCCTTTCACCCCGCGGCCTAATTCCATGCAGATCTTCGGCAGCTGAGTGGTTTTACCTGAACCGGTTTCCCCCGCGACGATCACCACCTGGTGGTCGCGCACGGCCTCAAGAATGTCCTGTTTTTTCTGGCTGACGGGCAGGTTTTCCGGATAGGTAATCTCCGGGCGTGCGGCTTCACGCAGCACAACTTTCCCTGCCGCCTGTTCAATCTCTTTGGCCATCTCCTGGTAAATGGCCTGTTGTGCATCAGGATTTTTAACCTTCTTAACGCCGTGCAGACGGCGCGCAAACCGCTGTTTATCGCGCAGCATCAGCGAATCAAGCTGTTGCATCAGCACCGGGAAGGATAATTTCTGTTGTTCTGTCATAGCGTTAACGGGCAGTGCACTGCCGGATAAAATCTCTTTTTAATGATTGCTATAGAGTACCACATCAGTGCTTTTCGCGCCTTATTCAAAAAATTCGAACATAGGCTTCGATATATTGCGCTATCCCTGTGGCAGGATTGTGAATAAAGTGTCAACAAGCAACGGGGCAACCCCCTCAATCAAATACAAAACAGGAAATTCCCATGAGCAAAGTATTAGTGTTGAAATCCAGTATTCTGGCAGGGTATTCACAGTCTGGTCAGCTGGCAGACTATTTCGTTGAACAGTGGCGTGAACAGCACAGCGCGGATGAAATCACCGTGCGTGACCTGGCGGCAAACCCGATTCCTGTGCTGGACGGCGAGCTGGTTGGTGCGCTGCGTCCGAGCGATGCGCCTCTCACCCCACGTCAGCAGGAAGCCCTGGCGCTCTCCGACGAGCTGATTGCTGAGTTGCAGGCCCACGACGTTATCGTGATCAACGCCCCAATGTATAACTTCAACATTCCTACGCAGCTGAAGAACTACTTCGACCTGGTGGCGCGCGCTGGCGTAACCTTCCGTTACACCGAGAACGGCCCGGAAGGTCTGGTGAAAGGCAAGCGTGCGGTTGTACTGACCAGCCGCGGCGGTATTCACAAAGATACCCCTACCGATCTGGTCGCACCGTACATGACGTTGTTCCTGGGCTTCATCGGCATTACCGACGTGAACTTCGTGTTCGCTGAAGGTATCGCTTACGGCCCGGAAGTGGCCACCAAAGCGCAGACCGACGCGAAAGCCGCTATCGACAGCCTGGTCGCAGCCTAAATTTTCCCCCTCTCACCGCCCGGTGGGAGGGTTTCTCTTTCCCCCGTATTTCGTTATCATCCGCACCCACTCTCCAGCCCGGCGGCCTGATGTCTGTCATTATCGATACGTTTATTGCACCACCCTGTCACGACGACATTGAGATCCTCTGGCAGGACGAGCATCTGCTGCTGATCAACAAACCCTCAGGGCTGCTCAGCCTGTCCGGGACAAATCCGCAAAACCGTGATTCCGTCCACCACCGTCTGGTGCAAACCTTTCCCGGCTGCACGCTGGTGCATCGTCTTGATTTTGGCACTTCGGGCCTGATGGTGATTGCACGTAACAAAGCGATTAACGCCGAGCTTTGCCACCAGTTCAGCCAGCGCGCCGTGACCAAGGTTTACACCGCCCTGTTGTGCGGACATGTGGAACAGGACGAAGGGACCGTGGATGCCCCGATTGCCAAAGATCCGGCGCTGTTTCCGCTGATGACGATCTGTGCCCGCACCGGTAAGCCCGCTCGCTCCCGCTATCGGGTGATGGAACGTATTTACCAGGATACGACAATGCCGTTGACGCGGGTTGAGCTTACCCCGGAGACCGGGCGCACCCACCAGCTGCGCATTCACTGCCAGCAGTTAGGCCACCCTATTTTGGGGTGCGATCTGTATGGGGGTCTGGAATGGCCGGGGGCGGAAGAAACGCCCCGGCTGATGCTGCATGCAAGCGTTCTGAGTTTTATGCATCCGCTGAGCGGCGAGACCATGAATGCCCGTCACGCCGCGCCATTCTGAACGAGGTTTACCACATTAAATCGTCAGGGATTTTGAAGTCTGCGTACGGATCGTCTTCGTCCTGCTCTTCCTGACTCAGCGCGCTGTTTAGCACAATGCTGTCCGCATCGCGCTGGGCAATTTTATCCGCCACAACCGCCGGGATAATCGCGTAATCACAGTCGCCATTCGCGTTAATCACCAGTCGGGCAATCGCCAGACGACCGTTGATCAGCTGGGTTTGCGTCTGCTTATCGACGTCGATTTTTTTGATCAGGCTGCCATCGGTAAAGTTAAAGGTAATGTTGCCCTTCGCCACGGTGATGCGGTTCATCTCAATCAGCTGCTTCACCTGCGCCCTGAACTCTTTTGCCAGCACCGCCTGTTTTTGCTGTTCGCTCAGCTGCTTATCACGCTCCAGCTGGGCTTTCTTGTTCTCTTCAACAGCCTCTCTCGCCTCGCGAGCCTGGACGCGGGATTTTTTCGCCGTGCGCTGAACCTTCGCCATCTTTTTACTGCTGACTAAGCCCGCTTTCAGCATCTGCTCTTGTAGGGTGAGTTTTGTCATGATCGTTTAAACCGGTTGGAAATGTCGGGGGATTATACCTGAATCGCGCAGTTCATGAAGAACCCTCATGACGCAGTGAAATTAAGTCACTTCCCCTGCGCCAGTGGCTCAGGCATAAATTATGCATTGATAACGTTTAGGCAACATGAACTTAGGATGCATAACCAAATGAGTCAGGCTTTCACATTTACCCTTAAGCGCAGTTGCTTTGATGAAAATTATAACCCGTCAGAAAACACGCGCACCACCACCAACTTCGCCAACCTGGCGCGTGGCGAGAAGCGTCAGGAGAACCTGCGCAATACGCTGATGATGATCAACAACCGCTTTAACGCGCTGGCGAGCTGGGATAACCCAAAATCCGACCGCTATGCCGTCGAGCTGGAGATTATTTCAGTCGATATGAATATCGGCGGCGATTTTACTTTCCCGGCCATCGAAATTCTGCAAACGACGATCGTGGATAAAAAGACCCACGAGCGCATCGAAGGCATCGTCGGGAATAACTTCTCATCCTATGTTCGTGACTATGATTTCAGCGTCCTGCTGCTGGAGCATAATAAAGATCAGCCCCGTTTTACCCTCCCCGAGAATTTTGGCGAGCTGCACGGCAATATCTTTAAAAGCTTCATGCATTCTGCGGAATATCAGGCGAACTTTAAAAAAGCGCCGGTGATCTGCCTGAGCGTCTCCAGCAAAGACACCTATCGTCGTACCGGTAACCACCACCCGGTGCTGGGGTATGAGTACCAGCCGGACGGCGAGTCGCTAACGGAACAGTACTTCGCGAAGATGGGCCTCAAGGTTCGCTATTTCATGCCGGAAAACAGCGTCGCGCCATTTGCCTTCTTCTTCACCGGCGATTTACTGCGTGATTACACCAATCTGGAACTGATCGGCACCATCAGCACCATGGAGACGTTCCAGAAGATCTATCGACCAGAAATTTACAATGCCAATTCCGCTGCGGGACAGTGCTATCAGCCCGACCTGAATCAGCAGGATCACTCATTAACAAAAATCGTCTATGACCGTGAAGAGCGCAGCCGGCTGGCCATTGAACAGGGTAAATATACCGAAGAGCGGTTCATCAAACCCTATAAAACCCTTCTTGAGCAGTGGTCTCATCACTTCACGCTTTAATTTAATACGAATAAAAGGTTCTTCTTATGAAAACATTGCTCCCGACATCGACGGCTGGCAGCCTGCCGAAACCCACCTGGCTTGCGCAGCCGGAAACGCTCTGGTCGCCGTGGAAACTCCAGGATGAGGAATTACTGGCAGGGAAACAGGATGCGCTGCGTTTGTCTCTGGATGAACAGATTCGCGCCGGGATTGATATCGTCAGCGACGGGGAACAAACCCGCCAGCATTTCGTCACCACCTTTATTGAACATCTCAGCGGCGTGGATTTTGAAAATCGTCAGACGGTGCGGATCCGTAACCGTTACGATGCCAGCGTGCCGACCGTGGTAGACGCGGTGGCGCGCCAGAAACCGGTGTTTGTAGACGACGCGAAATACCTTCGCCAGCTGACGGACAAGCCGATCAAGTGGGCGCTGCCTGGCCCGATGACCATGATCGACACGCTATACGATGCTCACTATAAAAGCCGCGAAAAGCTGGCCTGGGAGTTCGCTAAAATTCTCAATCAGGAAGCCCGCGAGCTGGAGGCGGCCGGCGTTGACATTATTCAGTTCGACGAACCTGCTTTTAACGTCTTTTTCGACGAAGTGAATGACTGGGGCATCGCCGCGCTGGAGCGCGCCATTGAAGGGCTGAAATGCGAAACCGCAGTACATATCTGCTACGGGTACGGCATCAAAGCCAATACGGACTGGAAAAAAACGCTCGGCTCCGAGTGGCGCCAGTATGAAGAGGCGTTTCCAAAGTTGCAGACCTCAAAGATCGATATCATCTCGCTGGAGTGCCACAACTCGCGCGTGCCGATGGATCTGCTGGAGCTGATCCGCGGTAAAAAAGTGATGGTCGGGGCAATTGATGTTGCCACCCAGATCATCGAAACGCCGGAAGAGGTTGCCGATACGCTACGCAAGGCGTTGCAGTTTGTGGATGCAGCCAAGCTCTATCCGTCCACCAACTGCGGCATGGCTCCCCTTTCCCGCCAGGTCGCCAACGGTAAGCTGAAGGCATTAAGCGCCGGGGCTGACATTATCCGTCGCGAGCTTGCCCGCTAACCTTCAGGTTTGCCAGTACAGCGGCGTACCGAACCGCTCAATATAGTAGTCAATCACCGCCCTGACGTTCAGGGGCGGATGACGCGCGTTCGGGTAAATCGCCGCAATCGTCAGTGGCTCCGTATTAATAGAACACTCCATTTCCGGCAGCAGTGCCACCAGCTCACCGCTTTTGAGCCGTTCGCTCACCATCCAGTCCGGGAATAGCACAACGCCCATGCCGCCCAGCGCCGCAATCAGGAGCGTTTCCGCGTTATTGGAAGTCATCAGCGGTACGATGGGATAGTGAACCCACGCCTCGCCCGACTGCCGGATCAGCCAGCGGTTAGGCCCGGACGAACCGCGGTAAATCAGACAGTGGTGACGGCTGAGATCGTCCGGCCCCTCGGGTGCGCCATGTTTTTGCAGATAGTCCGGCGAGGCCGCCAGATGGTAGAACTGCTGACCGAACACCCGGGCGTGAAACGAGGAGTCCGTCAGCGCGCCGATGCGGAAGATAACGTCCGCGGCGTCGCGGTGCGGATCGATAAAATCGTCGGTGAGGGTCAGTTCAATGGAGAGACGAGGATAACGCGCCAGAAGCCCCGGCAGGCCCGGCGCGATGTGCCGTTGTCCGAAAAAGACCGGGCCATTGATACGCAGCGTGCCCGACGGCTCGCGGGCGCGTTCATCCAGCTCGCGTCGCGCATCCTCCAGATTTCCGGCCATCGCCCGGGCATAGCGCACAAAAAGATGCCCGCTCTCTGTGGGCATAATCGCCCGCGTGTTGCGGTAGAAAAGCTGTTGCCCGAGGGCGTCCTCAAGCTGGTGGATCATGCGGGAAACCTGCGACGCAGAAATCCCTTCCCGCCTCGCCACCACGGAAAAATTCTGCGTTTCATAAACGTCGATGAAGATCAGCAGCGCGCGAACGCTGATATGTCCGGCATCCATCATTAATGCATTTCCTGCACAGGTGTTTCCTGCATTATGGCATTTTTCTCAATGATGTTCAGACGTAATCTTCTCCGCCTGGAAAAAGGAGAAAAAGCGTTATGCACATTATTTTAATTTTACTGGTGATTGCCGGCGGCATGGGGCTGTCCGTGGAAGCCGGGCTGCTGGGGCCGCTGGGCGCGGAGGTGGGCGACCTGTGGGCGGCGTTCAGCATATTTAGCGTGGGAACCGGGCTGACGTTTCTACTAATGCTGTTTTTAAGCCCCCGCAACAGTCCCTCATTTTTTGCGCAGCCGTCATGGCACCTGCTGGGCGGCGTGCTCGGCCCGGTCTACGTCATCATTCTCACCATTGCCACGCCGGCGATCGGCATTGCCATGACGATGATCGGCATTCTGGCAGGCCAGGTCTTTAAAAGCCTGATTATTGACCACTATGGCCTGCTGGGTACGCCGCACCGCAGGATCGATACAAAACGCATTATTGCGCTGGGATTTATCATCGCCGCGCTCATTCTCGTGGCGCAGGGGTAACGTTATGACAGTGATTATGATTATTCTGGCGGTGATTGGCGGCGCGACGCTGAGCATTCAGGCTGCCATTAACGGGCAATTAGGCAGCAGCGTGGGGGTATTCAAAAGCGCGTTTCTGACCTTTTCCGTCGGCGCGCTGGTAACCGCCCTGCTCATTTTCTTTTTTGAGCCGAAACAGGCGGTCAGCCTGATGGATGTGCCCAAGTGGCAGCTTCTGGGCGCCCTGTGCGGCGTGCCCTATATAGTGATTATGGTGCTCGCGGTGCAGCGTATCGGCACCGCCGTTGCCACGGTAGCGGTGATCCTGGGTCAGCTGGCCATGAGCATGCTGATTGATAACTTTGGCTGGCTGAACAATGAAGCCATTCCGTTTTCAGCGAGCCGTTTCGGGGCCGTGGTCTGCCTGAGTATCGCGCTCTTCTTCATCTACTCAAGCAGTAAACCTCAGCCCGAAGAGGATTAACCGCCCTCTTTGCGGGTAAAGAACAGCGTCACCGTGGCGACGGTGACGCCAAATTTCTTCATCTCGGTTTTATTGAATAGGCGGGTGCTGTCCTGCAAATACATCCAGTCATCAAAGTGCAGCAGCCAGGTTTTACCGTCCGCCTTCACGTTCATGCTGTAGCGCCAGTTAAGGGCGTTGCCCGAAACCTGACCTGTCGCGACACCTTCTATGTCACCCGCCGTGCCTTCGTAACGATCGTGGCCAATGCGGCGGATATGCCAGACGCGCTTTTGCTTCTCGCCGTCGTCATAGACAAAATGCTCGTTCAGCGTCAGCGTATCGCCGATAACATCTCCGGCGATCTCGACGTGAAAACGGCGGATCTGCTTACCGCTGCGGTCCTGCACCATCCCCCACGCCTCGGTTTTGCCCTGGAAGTAGTGGAAAATATCAAGCCTTGGCTGCTGCTGACGATACTCGGTCACTTCTGTGCTGCACCCGGCCACCAGCATTGTCAGTGTAAGCGCCATTAACAGGAATCGTTTCATTGTGGTCCTCCGATTAACTGCTGACGCAGTTCAGGATACTCGGTGCGGGGATCGAGCCAGATCGCCAGAAAGCGCGAGCTAAACGCTGCCGACTGGCGCGGCCCGAGGGGCGTAAATTTTTTCTGCGACGCCGTGGGGCGATACCAGAATTGCCCCTGACCGTTATTAACCACAAACGCGAGCTGCGTGCCGGGCGTGACGTCGGGCCAGAGCGCTTTTAGCATCCGCAGCCAGGCTTCACTCTGCGGCTCCTGCTGCAAAATGCCCTGCGCCTGCCACTGGTCGCGGGTCGCCTCGACCAGGTCGTCGCCATCGATGTCGCGGGCATAAGTGATAATCAGCGCGTTATCGCTGTCTGTTCCTGTATAGCTGCCGTCGGGCGTCAGCAGTTGAGAGGTATAAACGGTAAACGGCCCCCAGGTGAGGGTGGCATCGCCTACCTTGCGCCAGCTCAGCCAGTCTGCCGCCTGCGCGTTACAGGCCATAACGGTTAGCGCGAGCGCGAGTAACAGATGTCTCATTGTTGTCTCCCCATCAGCAGGTGGAAAAACAGCATCAGCACCAGCCAGCCCGGGATCATCCAGCTGACGACGATAAAAGTCGGCTCCAGGAACGTGATGGCCCCCAGACGCTCGCCAAACAGGTAGGCCAGCGGCCCGCCCAAGGTCGCCAGCGCCGTCAGCAGCCAGCCCGGCAAGGTGGTCGTGCGGGTCAGTTGCGTCCAGACGGTGGCAAACATCAGCCACAGCGCCACCATCCATAGCGGCATCAGAGACGTGCCAGTGAATGAAATCAACCCCGTCAGCGCCCAAAGGGCGTCCAGCATCGCGCCCGACGCCGCCAGCACAAGGGCGTATACCCGGTGTGATGGCGGTAACAACAGCCAGGCAATCAGCGCCAGCGCGATCCAGATGACCAGCCCCTGCTCGCGAAACAGCACAACCAGCGTCCAGTAGAGATCAAACCCGATGGCCAGCAGAAAGACCTGCCCGTAGCGCTTCATACGCGTTCCGCAGTCAGCTGCACCACGCTGATGGTGCGGGCGTTAAACCCGGCTTCACAGTAGCCGAGGTAGTACAGCCACATCCTACGGAAACGGTCATCAAATCCGAGCTTTTCAATCTCCTGCCAGGCGTGAACGAAGCGCTGACGCCAGTGCGCCAGCGTGCGGGCGTAGTCCGGCCCCATATCGAAGAGGTTACGCACGACAAAATCGGTATGGCGGGTCATCAGTTCATTCATGGCGGTGAGGCTGGGCAAAAAGCCGCCGGGGAAGATGTAGCGCTGAATAAAATCGACGCTTTTGCTGTAGTCGCGATAGCGCTGATCCTGAATGGTGATGGCCTGAATCGCCATCCGCCCGCCCGGACGCAGACGCGCCTGGCAGGTGCGGAAAAACGTTGGCAGGTAGCGTTGGCCGACGGCTTCAATCATCTCAACCGACACCAGCTTATCGTACACTCCGGTCAGATCGCGGTAGTCACAGAGCAGCACCTCAACGCGATCCTGTAAACCTGCCCGCGCGATCCGCGCGGTGGCCCAGTGGTACTGCTCCTGCGATAGCGTGGTAGTTGTTACCCGGCAGCCATAATGACGGGCGGCATATTCCGCCATCGCCCCCCAGCCGGTACCAATCTCCAGCAGATGATCGTTTGCGGTGAGCGCCAGTTGGTCGCACAGCCTGGCCATTTTTGCCTGCTGAGCCGCTGCCAGATCCTGCTCTTCCCCGGTAAACAGCGCGCTGGAGTAAAGGAGTTGTTCATCAAGGAAATGGGCGTAAAAGGCGTTGCCCAAATCGTAATGGGCGGCAATATTTTCCCGTGCCTGCGCGCGGGAGTTGCGCCGCATCCAGTGCCGTAGCCGCTCCACTGGTTTCCCGAGCAGGCGAAACCCTTTTTCCAGTTGACCGAGGATCTGGCTATTGCGCGCTATCAGCTCCAGCAGTGGCGTCAGGTGGGCCGTCTCCCAGTCGCCATCTATCCACGCTTGTGCCGCGGCGAGGCTGCCCCCGGTTAGAATGCGCCAGTAGACGCCCGGCGCGAGTACCTGCACCTCAGCGTGAAGCGCGGCGGAGGCGTCGCCGAACTGGAACGTCTGGGCGCCTTCACGCAGCGTCAGCGAGCCGCCGCGCAGCCCGTTCAGCAGGCGAAAAAGCAGCCATCGCGCGACGCGGACGTTGCGCGGGAAATCGGGTTCAAGCGCAAAGACGGGATCGGTCATGAGCGTTCACTCCTGCTTAGGGGATGGTTATGCAGCGGCACGCGCTTCAGCCACAGCCTGAGCGCCTGCCAGTAAATGGCGAAAACGGTTTTGAGGGTCATCAACGGGATCCGCGCCAGCAGCGACCGCAGCGCTGCGCGCGTCAGCGGCTCCCGGCGCAGCGTCAGAGTGGCATCAAACACCTTCGTCTCCTGATGGTTTTCGATATGCATGCGCAGCGTGCTGGACGGACTGTTGAAGCGCCAGTGGTAGACCATGTCCATCGGATTAAAGGGCGAGACGTGAAACGCTTTTTCCGTCGGCGGGGCGTCCCGCCCCGCTACCGCGTAGTAGTGTCGTTCATTCCACGGCGTGTTGCGGACTTCGGCGAGAACCCAGCGCAGGGTGTCTTCCCTGTCATAGCAGTAGTAAAAATTGACCGGGTTAAAATGAAAGCCGAAATAACGCAGTTGGGTTAGAAGCATGACCCGCCCCGCCGGGCGTTCGCCGGTCAGATTTTCCAGACGCTCAAGGACGCACTCTTTGAGCGGCGTGCCCAGCGGGTAGTCCGCATCATAAAATGCCGCGGGCGCAACGCGGTTACGGCGCACACCGACGGAGGGCAGCGCGTCCAGCTCATCGAGATCGAGCCAGGCCATAAAGACGCTGTAGGTAAAGTGGTGCGCTTTTGGCGAAAGACGGCGATGGCGCAATGTGCCTTGGTAAAGGCAGCTGTTCATCTCAGTTGCCCTCCCCGGCCGCAATGGCGTTTACCACATCCAGCGCACTGCGTACCCCATCTTCGTGGAAGCCGTTGTACCAGTACGCGCCGCAGAACCAGCTCCGCTGGCGACCATTTATTTCTCCGCGTCGGGCCTGGGCTTGCCAGCTTTGCGGGTTAAAAAGCGGATGCTCATAGACAAAGCGGCGCAGCACATAGCGTTCTTCCACCGGCGTTTCCGGGTTGAGGGTGACGCAAAACAGCGGGCTACCCGGCGGCAGTCCCTGCAAAATATTCATGTTGTAGGTGACGCAGGCGCTGGCCCGATCCTGCTCGCTGAGGCGGTAGTTCCAGCTCGCCCACGCGCGCTTGCGCACCGGCAGCCAGCGCGGATCGCTGTGAAGCACCACCTCGTTACGCTGCCAGCCGATATCACCCAGCACCTCACGTTCAGCCTGCGTTGGGCTGGCGAGCATCGCCAGCGCCTGAGCGGAGTGGCAGGCGAAGATCACCTGATCAAAGTTATCTGTTACGCCCTCACGCGTTATATCAACCCCGCGAACGTGGCGAATAACCTGCTGCACCGGCGCATTGAGGTGCAGCGTCAGGCGATCGCCAAGCTTGTCCATCATCGCGCGGATGTACTCCCGGGAGCCGCCCGGCACCACGTACCACTGCGGACGATGGGTAATGTCCAGCAGACCGTGGTTCTCGAAAAAGCGTAAAAAGAGCGGCAGCGGGAAGCGTTTCATCTCCTGTAGCGAGGATGACCAGATAGCCGCCCCCATTGGCAGAATGTAGTGACGCGCAAAAAAAGGCGTGAAGCGGTGCTGGTGCAGGAACGTCTCCAGCGTGGCGGACTCGCTGACGTCACCCCGGAGCGTCTGTTTCGCCAGCCGGTTAAAGCGCACGATCTCCTTCAGCAGCGTCCAGAAGGCAGGGTTTAACAGATTACGACGCTGGGCGAACAGCGACGTCAGCGTGTGGCCGTTGTACTCCAGCCCGCTCTGCGGGTTATGTACCGAAAAACTCATCTGCGTTTTTTGCCCGCTGATGCCCAGTTCGCTCAGCAGCCCCATGAAGCGCGGATAGGTGCGGTCGTTGTAGACAATAAAACCGGTGTCGATGGCAAAGTTGCCCTGCGGCGTGTCGACATCCACCGTTGCGGTATGACCGCCCGGCGTGGCCTGCGCTTCAAACAGCGTGACCTGATGATGTCCGGCGAGCCGCCAGGCACAGGTTAACCCGGCGATACCGCTGCCGATAATCGCGATCTTCATGGTCGCACCATCCTGCGCAGCAGTGCGCGCTGAAGTATATCGGGCAGACCGGAGAGCAGGCGCAGCGCCAGGCTAAACCCGGCGGGAAACGCGATATGATCCTTCCCTTTTGCCAGACCGCGACGAATGGCATGGACGGCGTCCTCCACGCTGACCCGGCCCGGCATCGGGAAATCATTTTTTCGGGTCAGCGGCGTGTCGACAAAACCAGGTGAAACGACCGTGACGGCGATCCCTTTCGGCTCCCAGTCGAGGCGCAGCGTCTCAGCAAACCAGGTTAACGCCGCTTTAGAGGCGCCATAGGCTTCGGCTCGCGGGAAGTGAAGCCAGTGCGCCATCGAACTGACCAGCACCACGCGGTTGCCGGATATCAGCTGCGGCTGCAACGCCGCAAGGCAGTTTACCGGCCCCATGAAATTGGTGGTCATGACCCGCGCCACCAACGCGGCATCCACCTCGCCACGGTCGAGATACTCGCAGGTTCCGGCGCAAAGAATCACCGTGTCGGCAGCACAGTCCGCCAGCGCCTGGCGACAGGCGTCCCTGTCTGTCATATCGAACAGGCGCACCGTAATGTTGGGGCTGTGCTGATGCACAGCTGCCAGACGTTGCGCATCGCGCCCGCAGGCAATCACCCGGTAACCATCGTCGGCAAAAGATTTCGCCAGCCCGGCCCCTATGCCCGAGCTTGCGCCGGTGATCAGAACCGTTTTCATGATTTCACTCTCCGCTTCACGCCGCGTACGGCCCAGCCGAGCACCGGAAGATGTTCGTAAATCATCTCTCCGGCATCGTAGTAATCCCGCTGGCGAACTATGCGATCGTCGCGCATGTCTACCACAGAGCAGCCCGGCAGCTGGCGCATTGCCCCCCGGGCAATACGCGGGTGCGACCAGTGCATCATCCAGGTAACAACAAAGCGATCGCCCTGCTGCAAGGGTGCATCGACGGTAAAGCGGCACCGCTGGACGTTAGCCAGCAGGTGTGTGAAATAGCGCTGAATCGCGAACAACCCGCTGTGTTCGCCAAAGGGATCGATAAGCGTGGCATCGGCGCGATAAATCTTTGCCAGCGCCGAAGGTGGCTGGGTATCCAGCGTGGCGTAATAATCAACGAATCGACTGATGACGGACGGCAACGTGCTCATGGGTCACATCCTGGCTGTAAACAACGTAGCGAAATCGCATAATTAAAACTTACACAATTAGCGTTATTTGTCCAAGTTTGTGCAGATATATTTTTTATACCTCTTTTAATTCAGTACTTTAAAAACTTTCCCTGAGGTGCCAATTTGAGTCAAAAGCAGATTCTCACCGCCGTACCGTTATTTTTTAGGGATAACCTTAAGGCAAAGGTGCCATTTATCTTCCAGACTTATCCTTTTAATTCATAAGGATGTCACGCGATGAAAAATTTACTGATGGCGCTCTTTTCCAGCCCGGAATCCTTGTTGCAGGTTATGAGTCACCAGGAAATTATCGAAGCCGTAGAGGATGGCGACCGCATCATCATCGATCAGGATGGAAACGCCTCGGTTAACTACAAAAGTAACGAGGTTCGGCAGGACTTTCTGCGCCATGTCAACGCGCTGAAGAGGGCCTGAAATGGGAACGGCAATATTCATGGTATTGATGGTATGCGGCTACTGGTACACCAGCCGCGATCTCTCAACCCGGTTCAAAATTAAGCGTTCATTCGGCTGGGATGTCTATTTCCTTGTGGCGCTGTATGGCTGCATTTTCGTTTTACAGGGCGTGATCGCCACCGGCCTGCTCTGGCTGCTGTTGTTCGCCCTCTCGGCCGCCGACAACACGTTCCATTTCACGTCCGCAAAATACGCCGACTGGCAAATTGATTTTATGAACTGGAGCTTTTTAGGGATTCAGGCTCCGGTCGTGGTGATGCTGGCCTTTGCGATCCTGTTTTGTCTCTATCGTTCGAACTGGGCCGGCAGCGCGCGGCTGGACGGCGAAGGCCGGAAAAAGCTCTACAAGCGGCTGGCACAATCGAGCGGGATTGAACAACTGCTCTATCAGTGCATGGAGGAAGGTGAACTTGCGCACGTCACGCTGAAGTCGCGGCGAATTTATATTGGCATGATCCATACCGCCACGCTGGAGTATGAAAAAACCGCCAATATCGTGCTTATCCCGATGCTGAGCGGCTATCGCGACGGGGAGAACATGCAGCTGTGTATTGAGCACAACTACAGCAAATGGTACGCCGAGCATGAGGTTACGCTCGACTCAGAGCCAAAAAGCGCTATGGATTTCCGTAAGGTGATCATGCTTGATCAGATCGAGAGTATTTCGCTGTTCGATCCGGCAAGTGCCAGCGCGCTGGCGATGCGTGAATAAAAAAATGGCGCCTTATTTCTAAGGCGCCAGGATTATGTGGATGAAACCTGAACTTATGGCGTTACGATATTGAACCAGAAGTCAAATTTGTCCATGTAGCTCAGCATCTCTTCCAGCTTCGCCCCGTTTCCACTCACCTTCACGTCACCTTTATCCATCGCCTGCTTCAGCGTCTCTTTCTTAAGGATGATGTTGTTCAGCGTGGTGCGATCAAGCGCGATAGTTGCGTCGGCATCCTTCGCCTGCGCGTTGGCGGTATGGTTCAGCACGCCGTTTTCCAGCTCCAGCTTGTATTTGCCGCCATCCTTACCGAGATCGACATTGAAGACCGCCTTCGCGTTACCGGCACGCACCCCGTTGATGTGCACACCCAGGTAGTCGAAGAACATTTCCGGGGTCATCGCCCGCACGGTATCCGGGCTGGCGGTGTTCGGCGTCGGCAGCTTCTTCACGCCATTACGCAGTTCTTGCGCGCCGGTCAGGTAGAAGTTACGCCAGGTGCCCGCCTCCGCCTGGTAACCTAACTGCTCAAGCGCGTCGGCTTCCAGATTACGGGCAGCCTGGTTGTTAGGATCGGCAAAGACCACTTTGCTGACCACCTGAGCAACCCAACGGTAATTACCCTGCTGATAATCCGCTTTGGCTTTCTGCATGATGGCATCAGCGCCGCCCATGTACTGCACGAACTTCTTCGCAGCCTGTTCAGGCGGCAGCTCGTCGAGGGTTGCCGGGTTGCCGTCGAACCAGCCGAGATAAAACACGTAAGTGGCTTTGACGTCGTGGCTAACGGAGCCGTAGTAACCGCGGCTTGCCCACTGTTTCTCGAGCGATTCCGGCAGCTTAAATTCTGCGGCGATCTCATCGCGAGTCAGGCCTTTGTTGGCCATACGCAGGGTCTGGTCGTTGATGTAGCGGTACATATCGCGCTGGCCTTTCATCAGCTTGACGATATTCTCGTTACCCCAGGTCGGCCAGTGGTGCTGCGCAATAATCACTTCCGCGTCCGCGCCCCAGCGCTCAATGGCGGCGTTAATGTACTTCGACCAGGCCAGCGGGTCGCGGATTTTCGCGCCGCGCAAGGAGTAGGTGTTGTGCAGAGTATGCGTCACGTCCTCTGCGGCCTCGATCATTTTCTTCTCTTTGACGTACCACAGCATCTCCGACGGAGCTTCTGAACCCGGCGCCATCATAAAGTCGTAGGTCAAACCGTCGATCACTTCTTCCTGACCGGTATGGGTAATGTAGTCGGTCGGCGGGATGAGGGTGACAGTACCCGCAGAGGTGGTGGTGCCAAGGCCTGCACCCACCTGGCCTTTTGCATCCGGCTTCAGCAGGTTGCCGTACATATAGCTCGCACGGCGGCTCATCGCGTTTCCGGCCATAATGTTTTCGGAAACCGCCTCTTTCATAAAGCCATCCGGCGCGTAGATTTTCACTTTGCCAGACTTGACGTCAGCTTCGTCAACCACGCCGCGCAGGCCGCCATAGTGGTCAACGTGGCTGTGGGTGATCACCACAGCGACGACCGGTTTCTTGCCGCGGTTTGCATAGTAGAGATCCAGCGCTTCTTTCGCCGGTTCAGCGCTTAACAGCGGGTCGATAACGGTAATGCCCTTCTCGCCCTCAATGATGGTCATGTTGGAGAGATCGAGATTACGGATCTGATACACGCCGTCGGTGACCTTAAACAGCCCGCCAATGTTGATCAGCTGTGACTGACGCCACAGGCTCGGGTTTACCGTATCCGGGGCTTTTTCACCCTCTTTGACGAAATCATATTTCGCCGGGTTCCAGATAACGTTCCCCTGCTCGCCTTTGATCATGTTTTGCGGCAGCGGGGCGATAAAGCCTTTATGGGCATTTTCAAAGTCGGTTTTATCGGCAAACGGTAATTTGTTATACAGGGCGTTATTAGCCTGCTGGGTTGTAGGAGTGGCATCCTGCGGCTGTACTTCCGCAAACGCGGAAAGCGACAGCGACGTCAACACACCGGCCAGCGCCAGATGTTTAGCGATTATCGTTAATTTCATTAAATGGCCTCATAGATTAATTGCGCCGCCAGCGATATTTAATTGTGGCGGATAATTTTAATGCGAACTCATTGAGGACCATTCTAACCAGAATACCTTCCCTTCATAGTCCCATATGGGACTGCTTATTTATCGATTCGTAATCCGTGGGCTATTGCTGCTATACTCGCTACCATAGCAGACGTTGCGGGGAGAGGCTTAGCGTGAATTTTCAGGATATCCATACCTATTATCAGCAACTCAATATTGGGCAATTTTTTCCGCAAATGCTTTGTGAAGGCGAGGTCTTAACCGTTGCCGCAAATAAAAAACTCACCGTTGAACCTGGCTATATTTATTTCTGTACTGAAGGGTCGCTGACGATATTAATGCCTGATGATGGGCTGAATATTGGCAATACTATTGAGTATATGCCGATCGGGTTAATGGAAAGGTATTGTCCACTGGCGAAGTATGAATATCGCAGCAGTGCCAGGGTGAAACTGGTGAGAATATCCTGGGCCGACTTCGACCAGATATTTTTCCAGGGTGGGCCTGAGCGCATGCAGGCGCTGGCCACCATACTGACCTACATGTCGATATTCACCATCGACCTGCATAACGAACGCAGGCAGGTCACCAGCTACCAGACCATTAAACCTATGCTCTATCGCTATCTTTATCGGCAGGAAACCCACACGGGAGAGAATGAGGGTCTGGCGCTGTTTATCATCAAGCGCACTAACCTGTCGCGAACGCATGTCTTTCGCGTGCTGGCGGATCTTAAAGCCGGGGGCTATATCACCATGAAGCGCGGAAAGCTGGTGTCGATAGACCGTCCGCTGCCGGAGGCGTATTAAATTACGCCCCTGAAGCGAATGCTTCAGGGGCTGGCTGATTAACGCACCAGGTGCAGGAAGTGCAGATGTTTTTCATACTGGTCCAGGATATCGTTAATTAACTGCTCCTGGTTCCAGCCCATCACATCGTAATTTTGCCCACCTTCCTTGAGGTAGATTTCTGCCCGATAGTATCGGTGCTGTTCTGCCTGATTCTCATCATTCTCCATGGCCGCTAGCGCGAAGGTCGGCGAGTTATAGCCACGCAGCCTGACTTCATAAATGAAATTCAGCTCATTGCCTAAATCCACCTCAAGGCGAATACGATCGTCCGACGCGTCGCTGATATGGCTCTGCGTTCCCTGCTTATTCAGTTCATCCTGCACCAGCACCATGGCCGGTTTGATCACCTCTTCCATAAAGCGTTTCACCAGGGAGCGTTTAGGTAAGTAGGCGATGTTACGCAGTCTGCGCTGCCACGGAATGGGGTTACGGGCCGCTGTCGGCGCGATTGTGGCCATACTCAGGCTCTCGCGTTTGGTCAAATCGCGTCGGAGCGCCTTCAGCAGGCCATAGATCGAGACCAGCAGGATCATCGAGAACGGTAGCGCGCTGGCGATAGTCACGGTTTGCAGCGCACTCAGTCCGCCCGCGAGCAGCAGCGCGATAGCGACTACGCCCATCAGCGCGGCCCAGAAGATGCGCTGCCAGACGGGTGTATTGGCCTCGCCGCCGGACGCGAGGGTATCCACCACCATCGCCCCGGAGTCAGCGGAGGTTACAAAGAAGACAATAACCATCGCCATGGCGATAAATGACAGCACGGAAGAGAACGGGAAATGCTCAAGGAAATTAAACAGCGCCAGCGCCACGTCCTGCTGGACGGTATTCGCCAGATCGGACGCTCCCTTGTTCATGATGAGGTAAATGGCGCTATTGCCGAACACCGTCATCCACATCAGGGTAAAGCCCGCCGGGACAAACAGCACGCCAGTCACGAACTCGCGGATGGTTCTGCCGCGGGACACACGGGCAATGAACATCCCGACAAACGGCGACCAGGACAGCCACCAGCCCCAGTACAGCAGCGTCCAGCCTCCCAGCCAGTTGCTGGATTTCGGTTCATAAGCGTACAGGTTAAACGTCTTGCTCACCAGCTCGGACAGGTATCCGCCGGTATTTTCCACAAAGGATTTCAGCAGGAGTACGGTTGGCCCCAGGCACAACACCAGCACCAGCAGCAGTACCGCCAGCCCCAGATTGAGCTCTGATAAAATGCGAATGCCTTTATCCAGACCGGACACCACAGAAATGGTCGCCAGCCCGGTAATCAGGACGATAAGGATCACCTGCACGGTATCGTTGATGGGCACGCCAAAAAGGTGGTTCAGCCCGGCATTGACCTGTAAAACGCCGTAACCTAACGAGGTCGCCACGCCAAATACGGTGCCGATTACCGCGAAGATATCCACCGCATGACCTATCGGGCCGTAAATACGGTCGCCGATAATCGGATAAAGCGCCGAACGAAGCGTCAAAGGGAGGCCGTGGCGGTAGCTGAAGAACGCCAGAATCAACGCAACGATGGCGTAGATAGCCCAGGCGTGCAGCCCCCAGTGGAAGAATGTCAGCCGCATGGCCTCTTTGGCCGCAGCGACCGTTTCAGGTGTCCCCACCGGCGGGGAAAGGTAGTGCATGACCGGCTCCGCCACACCGAAGAACATCAGGCCGATCCCCATCCCCGCCGAGAACAGCATGGCGAACCACGAGTGGTAGCTGAAATCAGGCTGGGAGTGGTCGGGCCCGAGTTTAATATCGCCGTAGCGGGACAAGCCGAGGAACGTCACGCTCATTAAAATCAGCGCGACGGCAAGAATGTAAAACCAGCTGGCGTTGGTGAATATTTGCTGTTGCAGTAGCTTAAAGTTTTTATCGGCAACGTCAGGGAAAATCGCGGCAAAGGCGACAAGAAGGAAAATTAACAAAGCAGATGTGTAAAATACCGCTTTGTTAATCTGGCTTTTGGACTGCTTTGGGATAGTGTCGTTTTCACTCATATAGTGTCTTCCATAAACGCATTGACCGCTCTGAATGAGAGGCGTGATCTGCGTCAGGGTAACAAAATCCCTTTATGAATGCAGGTCCGAAACGTTCAATTATACACTATCCCCAAAGGGTATTTGTTGCGCGTTAACGCATCCTCATGCCATTGCATTATTTCGCAGGCAAGAAATGGTTAATTATCCCGGCCAGCCGACTTGGGCCGTAAGTTCTCATCGAATACCAGCCGTTTGCGTCCGGGCTCTTCTTCCCGCAGCGGCTCTACCTGATGCAGCGTCTGCTTACAGCGATCCACCAACACCTGATACTCCTGCGTGCCCTGCTTTTTCCACTCTATTTCCTGCGCGCTTAGCTCACGAATCGCTTTCGCCGGACTGCCAAGAATTAAGTGATTCGCAGGCATTTCCGCTTTGGCCTTCACAAACGCCGCCGCCCCGACGATGCTGTTTTCGCCGATCGTCGCCCCGTCCATCACCACCGCATTCATCCCCACCAGCGCATTACGGCGGATAATGCAGCCGTGCAGGATCGCACTGTGGCCGATATGCCCGTCCTCTTCCACCACCGTGTCCTGCTCCGGAAAACCGTGCATCACGCAGTTATCCTGAATGTTCGCGCCGTCTTTCACCACGATCCGGCCAAAATCACCGCGCAGGCTGGCGTTGGGGCCTACGTAAACACCTTTTCCGAGGATCACGTCGCCAATCAGCACCGCGGTCGGGTGAACATAGCTCTCTTCAGGCACGACCGGCGTCAGACCATCAATTTGATAAACAGGCATACCCTCTCCTTATGTGATATTCAGACCACCAAAACGCTGGTGATAAAGCGTGCCGGGCGCGGGCAGCTCGCCGACGGAGGTTTCCCCCTTCTCACTGACAAACGCCAGGGCTCCCGCTGCCACGCGCTGGTAGATGTTAATGCACAGCTGTCGCGCGCTCTGTCCCGCCCAGTGCGCCGGGAGTAACTCCTCCGGCAACAGCGGATCTTTCAGCACCACGCGACGATAAAAATGAATGAGTAACAGCTGGATCTGAAAGCAGCGTTCCGGGGTTAAATCCTCGGGCGACGCCTCTTTCAGCAGCGGCAGCAGCGGACGGAACGAGTTGATAAACGTTTCGTACATCGCGTTTTGTTCGGTCAGCTGCCAGCACTCTTCCACGCGGGATCGTAATGCCGCGCGTGACAAAGCCAGCGGCGAATGAGCTTCAAAGAAAATGACGTTTTCCGCCACGCCCGCGTCATGCAACAGCGACTGCACGTCCGCGAGGTTCTGCGACGGCGAGGCCATCAGGCTCGGCGCCAGCGTGCCGAACCCTTGCCAGATGAGCTGTTTTTTCACGTCCGCGAGCGTGGTTTTATCCAGCCCCTCGGAAAGCAGTAGCAGCCATTTACCATCCCATGCCGGCAGTTCTGCACGGTAGATTTTATTTTCCGCGCGTCGGGTCAAACGCAGCCCCTTGTCGCTGAGACGGTAAAAGCTGCGGCGGCCAATGCGGGACACGTCCAGCCAGCCCTCTTTGTTGAGGCGAAACAGCGCGGTGCGCACAAAGCGCTCCCCGAATCCCATCCCTTCCAGCAGGGCCGCCAGACTGCCGAGCCAGATCTCTCCGCCGCGATGGGAAAGCGCGTCGCCATACAGCGAGGAGATAAGCGACGTTCCGCTGACGGGAACAGAGCTGACTGCGTGCTGGATAAAGGCATCAAGTTTATTCATGTGATTCATTCTGTTGTTATTTTTTTCCTGGATGAATCATAGCATAGGAATTTGGGGTTTCCCCCTCACCCCAGCCCTCTCCCTCAAGGGAGAGGGGGCCGTCGATGCAGACATTATTTTGTGTAGATCCCTCATCCGTTAGCCGCAACCTTACGCAAATCAAACACCCGGCAGGCTTTACCCTCGGATCGCGGTATGCTGCCGCAGTTAACGATCATCACATCGGTTGAAATCCCCACCATCGATTTAATCCGATGACGCAGCTGATGGCAGACCTGACAACGCTGTTCATGCGTCAGCGTTAAGCTACTCTGTTTCAGCTCGACCTTCACCGAAAGTGAATCAAGATGCCCGCGGCGGTTCACCTCCAGCTGATAGTGCGGCGAAAGATGTTCGAACTTGACGATCTCCTCTTCCAGCTGTGACGGGAAGACGTTAACGCCGCGAATGATGAGCATGTCGTCGCTGCGCCCGCTGATGCGATCCATCCGGCGCATGGTGCGTGCGGTACCCGGCAGCAGGCGCGTCAGGTCGCGGGTGCGGTAGCGGATCACCGGCAGCGCCTCTTTGGTCAGCGTGGTGAACAGCAGTTCGCCCTGCTCGCCGTCGGCCAGCGGCGTGCCGTCATTCGGGTTGACGATCTCCGGGAAGAAGTGATCTTCCCAGATGGTCGGGCCGTCAGCGGTTTCAAGACACTCCATCGCCACGCCCGGCCCCATCACCTCGGAGAGACCATAGATATCCAGCGCGGTAATGCCCAGCCGTTTCTCGATTTCGCGGCGCATCGCCTGCGTCCACGGCTCGGCGCCAAACACGCCGACGCGCAGGGAACAGGCGCTGGCATCACCGCCCATCTGACGCTCCAGCTCTTCGATCAGGTTCAGGCAGTAAGAGGGCGTCACCATGATCATATCCGGCTGGAAATCGCGGATCAGCTGCGCCTGCTTCTCCGTCTGGCCGCCGGACATCGGGATCACCGTCGCCCCCAGACGCTCTGCACCGTAGTGCGCCCCCAGCCCGCCGGTGAAGAGCCCGTAACCGTAGGCGACGTGAATTTTATCCTTCGCGCTGCCCCCGGCGGCGCGCAGGGAACGGGCGACGATATTGGCCCAGTTGTCGATATCATTCTGGGTATACCCCACCACGGTCGGCTTTCCGGTGGTGCCCGACGAGGCGTGAATACGCACCACCTGCTCCATCGGCACCGCAAAGGTATCGAACGGGTAGTTGTCGCGCAGATCCTGCTTGGTGGTGCACGGGAATTTTTGCAGGTCCGCCAGCTCGTTGAAATCGTCAGGGTGAACGCCCGCGGCATCAAACTTGCGTTTGTACATCGGAACGTTGTTGTAGGCGTGGTTCAGCGTCCACTTAAGGCGCGCGGTCTGCAACGCCTGCAATTCATCAATGGACGCGGTTTCGATCGGATCAAGCTTTGTTGTATTTATCATCGCAGGGTACTCACATTATTGTTCGCTCAAACACGCTCAAGGATCATGGCAATGCCCTGACCCACACCGATGCACATCGTACACAGCGCGTAGCGCCCGCCGCGTCGGTGCAATTCATTGCTCGCGGCCAGCGCCAGTCTGGCACCGCTCATTCCCAGCGGATGACCTAGCGCGATCGCTCCGCCGTTCGGGTTGACATGCTCCGCGTCATCCGGCAAGCCCAGCTGACGCAGCACCCCCAGCGCCTGTGCGGCGAAGGCTTCGTTAAGCTCAATGACGTCCATATCGGTGATACTGAGTCCGGCACGTTCCAGCACCTTACGGGTGGCGGGAACCGGGCCTAATCCCATCAGACGCGGCTCGACGCCCGCGGTCGACATGGCCACAATGCGGGTGCGCGGGGTTAACCCCTGGACAAGCGCCATCGGCTCGCTGGCGATAATCAGCGCCGCCGCCCCGTCGTTGACGCCAGAGGCGTTCCCCGCCGTCACCACACCGTTCTTGCGAAACGGGGCTTTCAGCGCGGCAAGCTGTTCAAGGGTGGTTTCGGCGCGCGGATGCTCGTCTACGCTCACTTCCGTTACCGCGCCTTTTTTACCCGTTACCTGTACCGGGATTATCTCCTGCGCCAGAACGCCATTCTGCTGCGCCAGCGCGGTGCGCTGCTGGCTGCGCAAGGCAAATGCGTCCTGATCGGCACGGCTTATATTTAACAATTCCGCTACATTCTCTGCCGTTTCCGGCATGCTGTCAGTTCCGTATTGCTGATGCATGAGCGGATTCACAAATCGCCAGCCGATGGTGGTATCGAAGATCTCCGCCTGACGCTGAAACGCCGCGGTGGCTTTACCCATCACGAACGGCGCACGGGACATGGATTCGACGCCACCGGCGATCAGCAGATCGCCATCCCCGGCCTTAATGGCGCGTGCCGCAAAGCCAAGGGCATCCAGACCGGAGCCGCACAGGCGGTTAATGGTGGTACCGGAAACGGTCTGCGGCAGCCCGGCCAGCAGCGACGACATGCGCGCCACGTTGCGATTATCCTCTCCGGCCTGATTTGCGCAGCCGAAGATCACGTCATCTATGCGCTCCAGATCGAGCTGCGGGTAACGCGCCAGCAGCGCACGCAGCGGAACGGCCCCTAAGTCATCGGCACGCAGGCTGGATAATCCTCCACCGTAGCGACCGACCGGGGTACGCACACCCTCACAAATAAATGCGTTACGCATCAGGCTTCTCCTGTCACACTGCCGCCGGTGCGGTGGGATTTCCCGCGAAAAAGAGCGACGGTTTTCTGTTGTTGATTCTGAATTTCGATGTCGTAGACGCCGGTCAGTTTGCCCTGATGCTTCACCCGCGCGGTAGCGGTCAGCTTATCGCCAGCAAAGCCCGGACGCAGAAAATCGATGGCGCAGCCTGAGGCCACCGCCGCCAGCCCCTGACTGTTGCAGGCGTAGGCAAAGGCGGTATCGGCCAGCGAGAATAGCTGTCCGCCGTGGCAGGTTTTATGCCCGTTAAGCATCTGCGGGGTGATGGTCATGGTCACCACCGCGTAGCCCTCGCCCATCTCGATAATGTCCATCCCCATCGCCTGCGCGCAGGCGTCCCGTTCGTACATCGCGCGGGCGTTATGCCAGGCGTTATGACTCATAACTACTCTCCAGAAGCGCACGCTGGCGCAGCAGTGAACAGGGGCGATAACGTTCCTCGCCGTAGTGACGTTGCAGGTTCTCCAGCAGCGTTAACAGACGCTGCCAGCCAAGGCGCTCGCCCCAGGCGATGGGGCCGCAGGGATAGTTGACCCCTAAGCGCATGGCGGTATCGATGTCTTGCTCACTGGCGACCCCTTTTTGCAGGGCATCCAGCGCTTCGTTGGCAATCATCGCCACCGTGCGCCAGATCAGCAGGCCGGGGTAATCCGCAATCTGGACCACCCGTTTCTCCTGGTGCTGCAACCAGTAAATGGCTTTCTGCGTGGCGGCGTGCGGGTTGCCGGGCGCGGCGGCTATAACGGCCACATCCCGCTCGATGCGGTCGACCACCACCACCGGACAGCCGTGGCGCAGCGCCAGCGACTGCGCGGTTTCACCCTGCGTTTCGATCAGCAACATATCGTCAATTTCCGTGACACCGTCACTTCTTCGCTGTGCGCGCATCGGGCTGAAGCTGTGGCTGACCGGGGCGAGCCAGCTGACGGCGGTTTTGTCCCCCTGCCAGCGGTAAACGCCCTGCCCGCTTTTCTTACCCAGACGCCCCGCCAGCACCAGCTCCTGCTGCACCAGCGACGGCAAAAAACGACGCTCCTGCCAGAAGGCGTTAAATACGGAGCAGGTCACGGCAAAGTTGACGTCCTGACCAATCATGTCCGTCAGCTCAAGCGGCCCCATCGGGAAACCCCCGCCGTCTCGCAGGGCGGCGTCGATCACCTCGGGCGCTGCCACCTGCTCTTCCAGCGCGCGCCAGGCTTCCGAGTAGAAAGGACGCGCTACGCGGTTGACGATAAACCCCGGCGTGGACTGGCAGCGTACCGGCTGCTTTCCCCAGCTCAGCGCCAGCTCGCACAGCGCATCGGCCACTTCGGGTGAGGTCGCCAGCCCGCTGACCACCTCCACCAGCTTCATCACCGGGGCAGGATTGAAGAAGTGCAGCCCGGCGACGCGTTCAGGGTGGTTTATCTCCGCCGCAATCGCGGTAACGGAAATAGACGAGGTATTGCTGGCGAGTAGCGTCTGCGGCGGGCAAACCTCTGCCAGCTGGGTAAACAGCGCCTTTTTCACGTCAAGCCGCTCGGAGGCCGCCTCGATCACCAGATCGGCTTTCGCCAGAGCACTGATATTCGTCACCGGCGTCAGGCGGGCAAGGACCTGTTCCCCGGCGTCGGCAGAGAGTTTTCCGCGCGCAACGCGAGAGGACAGCCGCTGGCGAATACCGTCGACGGCGCGGGAAATCGCCGCAGCGTCAATGTCGTACACCAGAACCGGATGACCGTGGCTGGCTGCCACTTCGGCAATCCCGGCGCCCATGGTGCCGCTGCCAATGACGGCGACCGTATGGATATTCACCATCTTATTTCCCCGTAAAGTTCGGCGCGCGTTTTGCCAGGAACGCGCTGACGCCTTCCCGGTAGTCGTCGCTGCGTCCGGCCAGACGTTGATAGTCGCGCTCCAGATCAAGCTGGGCGTCGAGGGTGTTGGTTTCGGCGGCGTTGATTGCCTGCTTGATCAAGCCCAGGCCATAGGTCGGCTGCGAGGCAAAATGCAGCGCCATCTGCTGTGCGGTGGCGGAGAGCTGCTCGTCGTCCACCACCTGCCAGATCATTCCCCAGGCCTGTGCCTGCTCGGCGCTGAGCTTGTCGCCCAGCAATGCCAGCCCCATGGCGCGGGCGCGTCCGGTCACGCGCGGCAGCAGCCAGGTTCCGCCGCAGTCCGGTACCAGCCCGAGCTTGCTGAAGGCCATCACAAAGCTGGCTGAACGGGCCGCAATCACCATGTCACAGCCGAGGGCCAGCGTGGCACCTGCCCCCGCCGCCACGCCGTTAACCGCGCAAATCACCGGCTTCGGCAGTTTTGCCAGGCGGCGCACCAGCGGGTTGTAAAAAGTCTCAACGGACATGCCCAGATCCGGCGCAGGGCCGTTCGGGTCCACGTTACGGTCGTTGAGATCCTGCCCGGCGCAGAAACCGCGTCCTGCCCCGGTGATCAGCAGGCAGCGGATGGCGTCATCGCGCTCGGCCTGCTTCAGGCATTCGGAAAGCTGCTGGTGCATGACGTCGTTAAAGCTGTTCAGGCGCTCCGGGCGGTTCAGCGTAATGGTCATTACGCCCTGCTCAACATGGCTCAGAATAAATTCCACAATTAGCGTCCTTTAAAGTCTGGGGTGCGTTTCTGTAAAAAGGCGTTGATGCCTTCCCGGCGATCGTCGGTGGCCGCGAGTAGCGCAAACAGCTGACGCTCCTGCGCCAGCCCGGCCTGAAGCGGCACTTCCTGCGACTGGCGAAGCGCCTGCTTCGCCGCCTGTAACGCCAGCGGCGAGTGGCGCGCCATCAGCCCCGCCTGCTTCAGGGCGTACTCCAGCGTCAGCGAGGCCGGGTAGACGTCGCTGACCAGCCCGGCGCTGTGCGCCTGAACCGCCGTGATGCTTTCGCCCGTCAGCACCATTTTGCTGGCCAGCGATTTGCCCACGCTACGGATCAGCCGCTGTGTGCCGCCTGCGCCCGGCATGATCCCGAGGGTGATTTCCGGCAGGCCAAAGCGGGCGTTATCACCGGCAATCACCACGTCGCAGAGCAGCGCCAGCTCACAGCCTGCCCCCAGCGCGTAGCCGTTCACGGCGGCAATCAGCGGTTTGGTGAAGGCGTTTATTCGCGCCCACAGCTGCGGGCGGATATCGTTCAGGGTTGCGGGCAGGTCTTTCTCCGCCATTTCGTTGAGATCGGCCCCGGCGGCAAAGCAGCGTTCGTTGCCGTAAATCACACAGACGGCGATCTCCGCATCCGCGGCGGCGGCTTCAAGCTGCTCCGCAATTTGCGTGAGCAGGGCATTGTTGAGCGCGTTGCGCGCCGCCGGACGGTTAAGCGTCAGCTGCAACACGCGGCCATGACGGGTGACAATCAGTTCGCTCATGCCATCCCCTTCGCATCAAAATCGACGATAACGTCAGCGGTTAACGGCAGCGCCTGACAGCTCAGCACATAGCCTGCGGCCAGCTCGTCCGGCTCCAGGCTGTAGTTGGTCGCCATGTCCACCTCCCCGCGAAGCACTTTGCATTTGCAGGTGGCGCACACGCCGCCCTTGCAGGCGTAAGGCAGATCCGCCCCCTGACGCAGGGCCGCGTCAAGAATGCTCTCGTCGTCCGCCGTCAGGGTGATCTCCCTGTCACGCCCGTCCTGACGGACGGTGACCTTCTGCCCGTCGGCCTGCACGCTGACTGTCCGTTTAACGG
The DNA here is from genome assembly GCF_048284255.1 of Enterobacter cloacae complex sp.6700776. Classification (NCBI taxonomy): domain Bacteria; kingdom Pseudomonadati; phylum Pseudomonadota; class Gammaproteobacteria; order Enterobacterales; family Enterobacteriaceae; genus Enterobacter; species Enterobacter cloacae complex sp.6700776. The sequence goes on from NZ_JBLVYK010000001.1 coordinate 766,273, forward strand.
GGGTTCCCGGCGTGTTAAAGCGTTCAAGATGGATCGCTTTTTCCGGCATACCCAGCGCTTTCAGCGCCGCCTCAGCCTCGTCCATCATCGCCGACGGGCCGCAGATGAAGGCTTCATCGTACTGGCGGAAATTCACCAGCGTTTTTGCCAGCGCATGGAGCTTTTCCCCGTCAATACGGCCATGGAGCAGATCGCTGTCGAGCGTCTCCTGGCTGAAGATGGAGATCAGCTGCAAACGCTGCGGGTATTTATCTTTCAGGTCCGCCAGCGCCCGGCGGAACATCATGCTCTGGCTGCTGCGGTTACCGTAAATCAGGGTGAAGTGGCTGTGGGCTTCAGTGGCCAGCGTAGCGGACATAATCGCCAGCATCGGGGTGATCCCGGACCCGGCGGCAATCGCCAGATAGTGGCCTTCGCGTTCGGCCTGCGGCTGGTAGCCAAAATGCCCCTGGGGAACCATCACCTCCAGCGCCATGCCAGGTTTGATCTCGTCCCGGGCATAGCGGGAAAAACGTCCGCCCTCGATGGCTTTGACCGCCACGCTGATCTCACCGCACGCGGTGCTCCGGCAGATGGAGTAGCAGCGGCGCAGTTCATCCCCGCCAGGACTGGCTTTCAGGGTCAAATGCTGACCGGGACGGAAGCGGTACGCCTCCTGTAACGCCTGCGGCACCGCGAAGGTAATGGTCACCGCGTCGCGGGTTTCGGGTTCCACTTTTGCCACTGTTAATGAATGAAACGTTGTCATGGCAGCCTCAAATACATTTGAAATAGTCGAAGGGCTCACGGCAGGTATTGCAGCGGTAGAGCGCTTTGCAGGCCGTGGAACCAAATTCACTGATGAGCGAGGTATCGGTGCTCGCACAGCGCGGGCAGCTCACCTCCGCGGGAACGTGGGCATGGCAGCTATGGCCGACAGGCGGGCTGATGCCATATTCCCGCAGGCGCCTGCGGGCATCGTCGGTCATCCAGTCGGTGGTCCAGGCGGGCTCCAGTTGCAGCACAATATGTATCGGGGAAAAGCCGTTCCCGGTCAGAGTTTCGCGGATCGCACCCAGCAGATGCTCCGTTGCCGGACAGCCCGAATAGGTTGGCGTGAAGCCTATAACCCAGCCTTCCCCCTGCGCCTTCACGCTGCGCACCATGCCTAAGTCGGTGATGGTCAGCACCGGCACTTCCGGGTCGGGGATCTGGCTTAACAGCGCCCAAATCTGCGGGATTTGGGCAGGCGCAATGTCGACGAGGCGTTGCATAGCGTTCTCCTTTACCACTGCTGGTCGGGGTAAACGCGCTGGAGATACTGCATCTCAGCCAGCATCGGTCCGAGGTGTTCAGTATGTAGCCCCTTCTTGCCGCCCGTGCGATACGCCACTTCCTCGGGCACGCGGAGGGTAGCTTCCGCCAGCCCGGCAAACACTTCGCGCTCCCACGGTTCCCGCAGGGCGCGCGGATCAACCGCCACGTCGGTGTCAATCAGCCCCAGCTCGACGTCGTCGGCGTCGAACAATTCAGCCGTAAAGCGCCACAGGCTATCCACCGCCTGCTGCATTTTCTGTGAGGAGGTTTCTGTCCCGTCCCCCAGCCGCACCAGCCAGCCGCGGCTAAAGCGCAGGTGATAGCGCGCCTCTTTAATGGCTTTTGCCGCGATGGCGGCAAGCTGACTGTCGCTGCTGTGGATCAACCGTTCGTACAGCGCTACGTTCCACGCATCCATCAGATACTGACGGGCAATGGTGTCGGCGAAGCTGCCGTTTGGCTGTTCCACCAGCAGCAAATTGCGGAACTGACGCTCATCGCGGCCATAGGCCAGGGTGTCTTCATCACCCTTACCCTCCCGTTCAGCGGCGTAGGTCAGGAAATTGCGCGCCTGCCCGAGCAGATCAAGGCCGATATTGGCGAGCGCCAGGTCAATTTCCAGCTCCGGCGCATGGCCGCACCAGGCGCCCAGACGCTGTGAGAGCACCAGACCGTTGTCACCCAGACGCAGGGCATAAGCAGATACGTTGTTCATCCCCAACCTCACATATGCTCAATGCCATCAGGGATGGTGTAAAACGTCGGATGGCGGTAGACCTTGCTTTCCGCCGGATCGAAAAACTCCCCGCTCTCTTCCGGCTGGGAAGCGACGATTTCACTCGCCTTCACCACCCAGATAGAACAGCCTTCGCTGCGGCGGGTATAGGCATCGCGCGCGTTTTCCAGCGCCATGCGATCGTCGGCAGCGTGAAGGCTGCCCACATGGCGGTGCGACAGCCCCTGCTTCGAACGGACAAAAACTTCGTATAACGGCCAGTAAACATTGCTCATGGTTGATTCCTCTTATGCGGCCTGGCGGGCGCGTTGTTTTTCCGCGTGGGCCAGAGCGGCTTCACGCACCCATGCGCCGTCGTCCCAGGCTTTACGTTTTGCGGCCAGACGTTCGTGGTTGCAGATCCCGCGCCCGTTGATCACCTCGTCAAATTCGTGCCAGTCGATTTCGCCGAAGCGGTAGTGGCCGCTCTCTTCATCGAAACGCAGGTCGGGATCCGGCACGGTCATGCCGAGCATCTCCACCTGAGGCACCGTGTTGTCCACGAAGCGCTGGCGAAGCTCATCGTTGCCAAAGCGTTTGATCTTCCAGGCGAGACTGCGGGCGCTGTTTGGGGAGTTGTCGTCGTTGGGTCCGAACATCATCAGCGCGGGCCACCAGAAACGGTTGATGGCGTCCTGCAACATCTGCCGCTGGGCTTCGCTGCCCTGCGCCAGCGCCATGCAGGCCTCAAAACCCTGACGCTGGTGGAAACTCTCTTCTTTACAGATTTTCACCATCGCCCGGGCATACGGGCCGTAAGACGTACGGCACAGCGCCACCTGGTTCACAATGGCCGCGCCGTCCACCAGCCAGCCAATGACGCCGATATCGGCCCAGCTCAGGGTCGGATAGTTGAAGATGGAGGAGTATTTCATCTTGCCGTCGAGCATCTTTTGATAGATGTCCTCCCGGGCGCAGCCCAGCGTTTCCGCCGCGCTGTAGAGGTACAGGCCGTGTCCGGCTTCGTCCTGAACCTTCGCCAGCAGAATGGCTTTCCGGCGCAGCGTCGGCGCGCGGGTGATCCAGTTTCCTTCCGGCAGCATGCCGACAATCTCAGAGTGGGCGTGCTGTCCAATCTGGCGGATCAGCGTCTTGCGATAGGCATCCGGCATCCAGTCCTGCGGCTCGATGGCCGTCTCCTGTGCGATGCGTTGCTCAAAGCGTTGTTCTTGCGTCACATAACCACCTTTGTGATTCGTTAAATCACCAAAAACAGCATAATGGTGAATCATTTGTTTTCTTAAAAGTTACACAAAGGTTAAATATAACCCCAAGAAGCGTTTGTTTATTTTGTGACGACGCTCGCAAGCCTTTTCATGAAAGGCCAATTATACAAGGCTTTCGGGTGGTCAGGCTAAGCAATAGAGATCACAACGTTAACAATTCATTAAAACTCAGCTTGCTTTTTATGATTCGCGATCAAACTATTTATAGTGAAATCACGAAACACCTGGAGAGAAGAAATGCAGCAGTTAGCCAGCTTCTTGTCCGGCACCTGGCAATCAGGCCGGGGCCGCGAGCGCACCATCACCCACGCCATCAGCGGGGAAACGCTATTTGAAGTCACCAGCGAAGGGCTGGATATGGCGGCCGCGCGCCGTTACGCCATTGAACACGGCGGAGAAGCGCTCCGCGCAATGAGCTTTATCGAGCGCGCCGCCATGCTGAAGGCGGTGGCCAAACATCTGCTGAGCCAGAAGGATCGGTTTTATGCCCTGTCAGCCCAGACCGGCGCGACGAAGGCCGATAGCTGGGTGGATATTGAAGGCGGTATCGGCACCCTCTTCACCTACGCAAGCCTCGGCAGCCGTGAGCTGCCGGACGATACCCTGTGGCCGGAGGATGAGCTGATCCCGCTGTCGAAGGAAGGCGGCTTTGCGGCACGTCACGTGTTAACGTCGAAATCCGGCGTGGCGGTGCATATCAACGCGTTCAACTTCCCGTGCTGGGGGATGCTGGAAAAGCTCGCACCCACCTGGCTTGCCGGGATGCCCGCCATCATCAAGCCCGCCACCGCCACCGCGCAGGTGACTCAGGCAATGGTGAAAGCGATCGTCGAGAGCGGACTGGTGCCGGACGGCGCCATCAGCCTGATCTGTGGTGGCGCGGGCGATCTGCTGAACCAGCTCGACAGCCAGGACGTGGTGACGTTTACCGGGTCGGCCAGCACCGGGCAGAGCCTGCGCGTACATCCGAATATCGTCGCGCATTCCATTCCGTTTACCATGGAAGCAGATTCCCTTAACTGCTGCGTGCTGGGTGAGGACGTGACGCCGGAGCAGCCGGAGTTTGCGCTGTTTATTCGCGAAGTAGTGCGCGAGATGACCGCCAAAGCCGGGCAAAAATGTACCGCCATCCGCCGCATCATCGTGCCGGAAGCGCAGGTTGAAGCCGTCAGCCAGGCGCTGATTGCGCGGCTGGAGAACGTGGTCGTCGGCGATCCGGCCCAGGAAGGGGTGAAGATGGGGGCTCTCGTCAACAGTGAGCAACGTGCTGACGTGCAGGAAAAAGTCGATCATCTGCTTGCCTCGGGCTGCCAGATCCGTCTGGGTGGTAAAGCCGATATGCAGGCGGCTGGCGCATTCTTCCCGCCCACCCTGCTGTTCTGCCCGCAGCCGGACGAAACTCCGGCCGTTCACGCCACCGAAGCCTTTGGCCCCGTCGCCACCCTGATGCCCTGCCGCAACAGTGAACACGCCATGCAGCTGGCGCGGGCGGGCGGCGGCAGCCTGGCGGGAACGCTGGTCACGGCAGATTCAAACGTGGCGCGGCAATTTATTGCCGGTGCCGCGCGCGCCCACGGACGCATTCAGATCCTCAACCAGGAATCCTCGAAAGAATCCACCGGCCACGGTTCACCGCTGCCGCAGCTGGTGCACGGCGGCCCGGGACGTGCGGGCGGCGGCGAGGAGCTGGGCGGCCTGCGTGCGGTGAAGCACTATCTCCAGCGCACGGCCATTCAGGGCAGCCCGTCCATGCTCGCCGCCATCGGCAAACAGTGGGTCCGTGGCGCGGAGGTGCTGGAAGATCGCGTTCATCCGTTCCGTAAATACTTCGAGGAGTTACAGCCGGGCGACAGCCTGCTGACCCCGCGTCGTACCATGACGGAAGCGGATATCGTGAATTTTGCCTGCCTGAGCGGGGATCATTTCTATGCCCATATGGACAAAATTGGCGCGGCGGAGTCGATTTTTGGCGAGCGCGTGGTACACGGTTATTTCCTGATTTCCGCCGCGGCGGGGCTGTTTGTCGATGCCGGGGTTGGGCCGGTCATTGCTAACTACGGCATGGAAAACCTGCGCTTTATCGAGCCGGTCAAGCCGGGCGATACCATTCAGGTGCGCCTGACCTGTAAACGTAAAACGCTGAAGAAACAGCGCACTGCCGAGGAAAAACCGACGGGCGTGGTGGAATGGGCGGTGGAGATCTTCAACCAGCATCAGCAGGCCGTGGCGCTTTACTCCATCCTGACGCTGGTGGCGCGCCAGCAGGGTGACTTTTAATCAAAGCAAAGGCATTAACCTTGCTGCCTCGAGTGTTTGAGCGCATCAAAATAAACGGAAGGTAATACAGGGGCTGGTTGGCTTTGATTAATCGAACCATCCAGTCTGCCTGGTTTGGATAAGTTACAACCGGAAACACTAAGCAAATTGACCGTATAGTTAGCATAGTTATTATTTATCGCCGGGAATATTCCCGCGTTAAATTACATGGATGATTAACAGACTATGGCAATTCCTGTTTACCTTTTCTTGACTGACGATGGTGGTACAAAAATTACAGGCTCGGTGGATGTTTGTTACCGTGAGGGAAGCATTGAAGTCACTGGCTTTACACACAATCTTCGCCTCCCAACCGATCCATTGACCGGGAAAATTACCAGTAAACGTAACCATGCCCCAGTCGTATTTCAAAAAGAAATCGATTCCTCCTCCCCTTACCTGATGAAAGCGGTTGCGACTGGCCAAACCCTTAAAACGGCCGAGTTCAGGTGGTATCGCATTAATGACGCCGGACAGGAAGTAGAATATTACAATATGCGTCTCGATAATATTCGCGTCGTTTCCGTTACGCCATTGATGCATGACATTAAAGACCCGACGAAAGAAAAACATAATCATCTTGAAGTCGTGGAACTACGCTATGATAAAATAACATGGACATATTGCGATGGTAATATACAGTTTGCAGACTGTTGGGCTGAGCGTTAAATATGCGAAATCCTTCCTATTCAACACCCTATAATATTGCATCCTTTGCACCACCTGGCGTGGACGTCGTTAGCCACATGATAATAGCGCGATTTCATGGTGGCCCCTCATTAATGACCTACATATGGTTTTATCAAATGGTCAGAAACCATGGTCCCTGGGATTATAAACAAGGCCGTGCAGAGTATGCCAATTTTGGCAATTTTCATTACGGTGCCGTTGGTGCGGCAGCAGGCATTCCTGAGGGAATTCTGCTCCGGGGGGCAGGCACTGCACAGATTCTTGCCGGGACAAGCGATCCTGCCGAATTTGCAAAATTCCAGAACAATAATAATTACGGTGATGATCCAGTCGATCAGTTATGGATAAGGGCAGGAATAGATTATGCGCGACGTTCGGGTTTTTAACTGGCGAGCTGGAATTATTATCTTTAGTTTTCTCATATTCATTGCATACCCTTTCCGCGATCTTTTTACCGTGTATGAAAATTTGCAGGAAAAAATTAAGGTTAACGATCGTTTAACTCTTTACATCACCCAGGTTGAGACGGGCTCACTGTCTAAAAACAGGTCTCATATTTATCTCTTTGATGCGAAAAAAAGTCCGGAAGAATTCATGTCTAACATTAAGAATATCAATCCCGTCATGATCACCGATGATGATAAAGCTTCAGTGGCAATTAAAAATGGAGACATTTATCTTCGCGTTCGCGGTACGGTTTATTCGTTCACGACGGTAGGTTTCGATGTCTGCATTCATCTCGACAGTTCACCTTACTGAAGCACACTTTCACTTTCACGGGGTGTGATGCACCCCCGGTCTTTTTTTAACCTGGCAAGACTGACAAACAACCTGGCAGATGCAGGCAAACGCTTTTCGTGCGCGCCTGTCAGGATAAGGCTGACACAACACAATAAACACAACAAGATGAGGTCTGCGATGGGAAGCAATTCTTCTTTTTTTGCCCGTAGAACGGCACTGGCCATGGCCGTTGCGCTCTGTTGCGCCTGGCAATCCCCTGTTTACGCTCACGGCAGCGAGGCGCATATGGTCCCGATGGACAAAACGCTTCAGGCGTTTGGCGCGGACGTGCAGTGGGATGATTACGCCCAGATGTTCACCATCGCTAAAGACGGTGCCTTTGTGAAGGTCAAACCCGGCGCCAACACCGCCATCGTTAACGGCAAACCGCTGACGCTCCAGGTGCCCTTGGTGATGAAGAACAATAAGGCCTATATCCCGGAGACTTTTATCAACGATGTCTTTCAGTCCGGTCTTGATCAGACATTCCAGGTTGAAAAACGCCCCCATCCGTTAAACGCGCTGACGGCTGATGAAATCAACCAGGCCGTAGCCATTGTGAAAGCCTCTGCGGATTTTAAACCCAATACCCGCTTTACCCAGATTGCGCTGGCGGAGCCAGAAAAAGCCAAAGTCTGGGACTTCGTGCTTAACGGCACGGCGGTGGATGCGCCCCGCCAGGCCAATATCATTATGCTTGACGGCAAACGCATCATCGAAAGCCGGGTGGATCTGAAGGACAAAAAGATCCTCCGCTGGGAGCCGATCAAAGACGCGCACGGCATGGTGCTGCTGGATGACTTCAATACCGTGCAGCAGATCATCAATGAAAGCCCGGAGTTTGCCGCCGTGCTGAAAAAGCGCGGCATTACCGATCCGAAGAAAGTGATCACCACCCCGCTTACCGTCGGCTTTTTTGACGGCAAGGATGGGCTGAAACAGGAAGACCGCCTGCTGAAAGTGATCAGCTATCTCGACGTGGGCGACGGTAACTACTGGGCGCACCCGATCGAAAACCTGGTTGCGGTGGTGGATCTTGAGCAGAAGAAAATCCAGAAGATTGAGGAAGGCCCGGTCGTGCCGGTGCCGCTCACCCCGCGTCCTTATGATGGCCGTGACCGCGTTGAAACGGTGAAAAAACCGCTGGAGATTATCGAGCCGGAAGGCAAGAACTACACCATCACCGGGGATAGGGTGCACTGGCAGAACTGGGATTTTCATCTGAGCCTGGACTCGCGCGTCGGCCCGATGATCTCCACCGTGACCTATAACGACAACGGCAAAAAGCGACAGGTGATGTATCAGGGATCGCTCGGCGGAATGATTGTGCCGTACGGCGACCCGGATATCGGCTGGTACTTTAAGGCCTACCTGGACTCCGGCGACTACGGCATGGGTACCCTGACCTCCCCGCTGGTGCGCGGCAAGGATGTTCCGTCTAACGCCGTGATGCTCAACGAAACCATCCCGGACTATACCGGTGCGCCAATGGAGATCCCCCGGGCGATCGCCATTTTCGAGCGTTACGCCGGGCCGGAGTATAAGCATCAGGAGTTAGGTAAACCCAACGTCAGCACCGAGCGCCGCGAGCTGGTGGTGCGCTGGGTCAGCACCGTGGGTAACTACGATTATATCTTCGACTGGGTATTCCACGAAAACGGCACCATCGGCATTGATGCAGGGGCCACGGGCATTGAAGCGGTGAAAGGCGTGCAGACGAAAACCATGCATGATGCCACCGCGAAGGATGACACCCGATACGGTACGCTGATCGACCATAATATTGTCGGCACCACCCACCAGCACATCTACAACTTCCGTCTGGATATGGACGTGGACGGCATCAACAACAAGCTGGTGGCCATGGATCCGGACGTCAAACCGAACACCGCTGGCGGACCGCGCACCAGCACCATGCAGGTGAATCAGTATGATATTGATACTGAACAGCAGGCGGCGCAAAAGTTTGATCCGGGCACCATCCGCCTGCTGAGCAACACCAGCAAAGAGAACCGCATGGGCAACCCGGTCTCGTATCAGATCATCCCTTACGCGGGGGGCACACACCCGGTGGCGACGGGCGCGAAGTTTGCCCCGGACGAGTGGATTTATCACCGCCTGAGCTTTATGGATAAACAGCTGTGGGTGACGCGTTACCATCCCGACGAGATGTACCCGGAGGGAAAATACCCGAACCGTTCCACGCACGATACGGGCCTAGGCCAGTACAGCAAAGATAACGAGTCGCTGAACGACCAGGATAACGTCATCTGGATGACCACCGGCACCACCCATGTCGCCCGCGCCGAGGAGTGGCCGATAATGCCGACGGAATGGGTGCACACGTTACTCAAGCCGTGGAACTTCTTTGACGAGACGCCAACGCTCGGCAAGAAAAAAGAGCAGAAATAACACGTTGACCGGGCACGATGCCCGGTTTTTCATTCGCTTTCTTGCTGAATACCACTCCCCGATTATAGTTAATGTTACTTCGCTTAATGCTTTTGCAACATCTGAAACATTTTGTAGATATCGAAGTATCCATGAACAACGCTATACATAACCGAGAGGTTTTAGGATGAAAGTCAATGAGATAGTAAGAAGCCTTGCGCTGGCCGGTTTTTTCATTTCCGCCAGTTCAGCCTGGGCCGCAGAAGCCCCTAAGGATGCAACCGCAGCAACTCAGCAGGCCAACAACGCACTCTTCAACCAGCTTCCTTTCTCTGATAACACCGATTTTACCAATGCCCACAAAGGGTTTATCGCCCCGCTACCTCAGGAAATTATCAAAGGGGAGCAAGGCAACACCGTCTGGGATCCACAGCAGTACGCCTTTATCAAGGAAGGCGATAAAGCGCCCGATTCGGTTAACCCGAGCTTATGGCGTCAGTCCCAGCTGATTAACATCAGCGGCCTGTTTGAAGTCACCGAGGGCGTGTACCAGATCCGTAACCTCGACCTGTCAAACATGACCATTATTGAAGGTAAAGAAGGCATTACCGTGGTCGACCCGCTGGTGTCGGCGGAGACGGCCAAAGTCGGGATGGATCTTTACTATAAAAATCGCGGCAAGAAACCTGTCGTCGCTGTTATTTACACCCACAGCCACGTTGACCACTATGGCGGCGTGCGCGGCGTGGTGGACGAAGCCGACGTGAAGTCCGGCAAGGTTAAAGTCTACGCGCCAGCCGGATTTATGGAGGCCGCCGTCGCGGAAAATATCATGGCGGGCAACGTCATGAGCCGCCGCGCCAGCTATATGTACGGCAACCTGCTGAAGCCGGATGCGAAAGGCCAGGTGGGTGCGGGTCTCGGCACCACCACCTCCGCCGGGACGGTGACCCTGATTGCCCCGACCAATATCATTGAGAAAGATGGTCAGAAAGAGGTGATCGATGGCCTGACCTATGATTTTATGCTCGCGCCGGGCTCCGAAGCGCCTTCTGAGATGCTCTGGTATATCGAAGAGAAAAAGCTGATCGAATCTGCGGAAGATGTTACCCATACCCTGCACAACACCTACTCCCTGCGCGGTGCGAAAATTCGTGAACCGCTGCCATGGTCGAAATACATCAACCAGGCAATTGTACGCTGGGGTGATAAGGCCGAAGTTATCATGGCGCAGCACCACTGGCCGACCTGGGGCAACGAGAATGTGGTTAACCTGCTGAAAAGCCAGCGCGACCTCTACCGCTACATCAACGACCAGACCCTGCGCATGGCGAATGAAGGGCTGACGCGTGACGAGATCGCCGCCAACTTCAAGCTGCCGAACTCCCTGGCCAATACCTGGGCCAACCGAGGCTATTACGGTTCAGTCAGTCATGACGTCAAAGCCACCTACGTGCTCTATTTAGGCTGGTTTGACGGCAACCCCGCGACCCTGGATGAACTGCCGCCTGAAGAAGCCGCGAAGAAATTTGTGGAGTATATGGGAGGCGCGGATGCCATCCTGAGTAAAGCTAAAACCGATTTTGACCAGGGCAACTATCGCTGGGTGGCTCAGGTGGTCAGCAAAGTGGTATTCGCCGATCCAAACAACCAGGCCGCACGTAACCTTGAAGCGGATGCGCTGGAGCAGTTGGGTTATCAGGCTGAATCCGGCCCATGGCGTAACTTCTACCTGACCGGCGCGCAGGAGTTGCGTAACGGCGTGGTGAAAGGTCCGACCCCGAATACCGCCAGCCCGGATACCGTGCGCGCAATGACGCCAGAAATGTTCTTTGACTATCTGGCGGTGCATATCAACGGTGAAAAAGCAGCGGATGCAAAATCGGTGTTTAACATCGACCTCGGCAGCGACGGCGGCAAATACAAGCTGGAGCTGGAAAATGGCGTGCTGAACCACACGGCGAACGCCGAAGCGAAGGATGTTGACGCGACCGTGACCCTCAACCGCGATACGCTGAATAAAATCATCCTGAAAGAAGTGACGCTTAAACAGGCTCAGGATAATGGCGATATCAAAGTGACGGGCGATGCCGCAAAACTCGATGCCATGCTCGGTTACATGGATAAATTTGAATTCTGGTTTAACATTGTGACCCCGTAAAGGCATGCACTCGCGGGCGGTCTTTCCGCCCGCCACAGGGACATTCTCTCTCATGGAAAAAAGACACAACGCCACTCCGGAGCCCGCGACCTGGCCGACCCGTAACGCCATGGTTGTCCACGGGCTGGCCATGAACCTGCCGTGGCTCGCCTTCGTCAACGCGAGCTTTGCGCTAATGATCCTGCTGCGCAATTCCCTGTTCGGCCAAATTGATACCCTCTTACACGTCAGCCCACCTCTCACACAGATGATTGACGCTTCCATGCTGGGGGTAGTCATCCTTTCCGTGGCGTTGGTAATAATGGCCTGGCGCCACATCCGCGGCGTCAGCGCCGTGCTGTTAATGTGTAGCCTGCTATGGTCGATAAGTTGTTACTGGTTTATCAACGTGATACAGCTTCCTCATCCCTGGCCGATATTCGTTACCCTGCTGATGGCCGGTATGACCGCGCTCTATTTTCATCCGGTGGGGCTGGTGTGCTTTATCGCGCCGCTGTGGATCACCATGCCCGTTGCCAGCATGCTGCTGAATCAGGAGATGAACCTTCGCTTTGCCGGGCTGTGGGTGGTGTTCACGTTCATTCTCGTTTGCGGACGCTACATCCTCTTGAGCTGGTTTGAAGAGGCCTGGCGTCGCAACCAGCAGAATCAGCGTTTAATTTCGCGGCTGGATGCGCTGGCCCATCAGGATCCGCTGACGAAAACGGCCAACCGCCGGGCGATGGAGCTGGTGCTGGAAAACGCGGTGGAGCAAGGCAAACGCTTCACGGTCCTGATGCTGGATGTCGACTACTTCAAACTGTATAACGACACCTATGGCCACCAGGCAGGAGACGCGTGTCTCGCGCGGGTCGCGGAGGTGCTGAACTCCTCGGTGCGCACGCCAGAGGATGTGGTTTCGCGCTACGGTGGTGAGGAGTTCGTCGTGATCCTCTTTGACTGTGAAGAAAGCGTTGCTGAGAAAGTCGCCGCGCGGATCCAGGCTGGCCTGCGCACCGCAGCCATTGCGCACAGCGCGTCGAAGGTGAGTGAATGTGTGACGGTGAGTATGGGCATTGCCGGCTATACCCCAGGACTGGCCGGCCCGGAAATCATCGCCCGCGCCGATGCGGCGTTGTATCGGGCGAAGGAGTCCGGGCGGGATAGGTGGTCGCTGTAAGTTACGCCGGGTGGCGCTGCGCTTACCCGGCCTACAAAACCAACCTTTTCCTTGCTCCCGTAGGCCGGGTAAGGCGTAGCCGCCACCCGGCGTTTTTTTAATACCGCACACACACCGACTTAGTTTCGCACCAGCCGTCCAGCCAGTCGGGGCGGAATCGGTGGTCGCTGTAAGTTACGCCGGGTGGCGCTGCGCTTACCCGGCCTACAAAACCAACTTTTTTCCTCGATCCCGTAGGCCGGGTAAGGCGTAGCCGCCACCCGGCGTTTTTTTAATACCGCACACACACCGACTTGGTTTCACACCAGCCGTCCAGCCAGTCGGGGCGGAAATCATCGCCCGCGCCGATGCGGCGCTGTACAGGGCGAAGGACGCCGGGCGGAATCGGTGGTCGCTGTAAGTTACGCCGGGTGGCGCTGCGCTTACCCTGCCTACAAAACCAACCTTTTTCCTCGATCCCGTAGGCCGGGTAAGGCGTAGCCGCCACCCGGCGTTTTTTTAATACCGCACACACACCGACTTGGTTTCACACCAGCCGTCCAGC